>JALOQK010000002.1:0-300000 GCA_025453395.1 Candidatus Omnitrophota bacterium | reverse complement strand
GCTAAAAGGGATAAATCAGATCCAGGTAAATTCCCGCATTGGCCTTGATTTTGCTTTGGGCCTAAGGCATATGTTAAGGCACGACCCGGACATTATGATGGTGGGAGAAGTCCGAGATTATGAAACCGCCGAAACTGCTATCCGCGCGGCGTTAACCGGGCATTTGGTTTTTTCAACGCTTCATACTAACGACGCGGCCGGGGCAGTAACCCGCCTCTTGGATATGGGCATTGAGCCGTTTTTGGTTTCTTCTTCATTAGAATGCCTGATCGCGCAAAGATTGGTCAGGCTTATTTGCCCTAATTGCAAATTTCAGGCCAAGACAAGCGAGCAGATCATAAAACAAATAAAAAGCAGTATGCCCGACGCAGATAATATTACCGTATATGAAGGAAAGGGCTGTGACCAGTGCCGTTTTACCGGTTATCGCGGCAGGACCGGTATTCATGAAATATTAGTTGTGGATGAGGTTATCCGCGAAATGATCATTAACCGAGCTTCCAGCCAGCAGATCAAACAAAAAGCTGTTGAAAAAGGCATGCGCACCTTGCGTGATGACGGCCTAAAGAAGGTTTTAATGGGGATCACTACTTACAGTGAAATTATCCGCGTGACCCAGCAAGAAGGGTTAAACGAATAACATGCCACGTTATAAGTATAGCGCCAAATCTGGCCCCGGGAAAGCCGCAAGCGGAATTGTCGACGCCCAATCCCAGCAAGACGCGATAGACAAGCTTGCCCAAAAAGGCCTCTACCCTATAAGCATCATCCCCGAAGAAACGTTCTTCATTAAAGATAATTTCCTGAAGGTGTCCCGTATTTCAAAAAAAGATATCGTGCAATTTACCACGCAATTATCCAGCCTGGTTGGTTCCGGGGTAAACATTATTAACGGGATAAGCATCATAGGCGATCAGAGCCCGAACCAGCATTTTAAGATTGTCTTAAGGGATATCGCAAGCAAAATAAAAGACGGGATCCCGCTTTCCGAGGCCCTGTCTAAGCATAAAGAATTATTCCCGGCCATATATGTTTCCATGGTGCATTCCGGGGAAGTTGGCGGAACATTGGATAAAACTTTAAGCCGATTAGCGACATTCCTGGAGAAAGAAGAAGAATTTAAAAGTTCCATAAAAGGGGCCCTGATTTACCCGGCGTTTGTGTTTTGCGTGGGGGTATTGACCATAGGCGTTTTAATGGGATTTGTTATCCCCAGGTTAGTGGTGATGTTTGATGATATGGGGCAAGCCTTGCCGGTTCCCACCAGAATCCTCATAGATTCATCCCAGATGCTCAGGCAATATTGGTGGATGGCTTTAGGTTTTATTGCCCTGGTTGGATTTGTGCTATATCGATACTATCAAAGCGATGAAGGAAGGATGCATTGCGATAAATTAAAACTTAAAGTTTTTATTTTTGGCGACATCATCCTTAAAAGCGAGATAAGCAGGATGATGCGCACGTTATCGCTTTTGATTTCAAGCGGAGTCACTATCGTGCCGGCGCTTGATATCTCAGCTTCACTATTGGATAATAAAATCATTAAAGCGGAGATCTTAAAGGTTAAGGACGATATAAGCGAAGGCAAAAGCCTTTCCAATAGTATCAAGGATTCAAAATTATTTCCGCCTCTTATTATGAATGTTATTACCGTGGGCGAAGAAAGCGGGACCTTGGAAAAGGCGTTGGTGCGTATTTCGGATGACTATGAAAAAGAGGTGGATTCTTTCTTAAAGACAATAAGCAAACTTGTAGAGCCGGCGGTAATTCTTTTTATGGGCCTGGTCGTAGGTTTTATTGTAATTTCCATGTTGTTGCCGATATTCCAGATTAATTTAATTGTGCGGTAATTGCCATATTCCAGGAGGAAAAAGTGAAAAAAACAGCCTTTACTTTAATTGAGCTTATGTTGGTAGTTATCATTATAGGGGTTTTGGCCGCGATGGTTATGCCCAGGCTTGTGGGCCGCTCTGAAGAAGCGCGCATTACTGTGGCCAGGTCCGCGGTCCAGGCGAATATACCGGTTGCCTTGGACATGTTTGAAATAGATATGGGGCATTATCCCGGCAAGTTGGATGACCTTTTGACAAATCCTGACTCCAGCACCCAATGGAAAGGCCCTTATATCAAAAAGGACAGAGACCTGAAAGACCCCTGGGGTAGGGCCTACAAATATGAGCTTTTAAGCGATGACAATAAAGACTATAAGCTTTGCTCTCCAGGCCCCGACGAAAATAAATCCGAAGATGACATCTGCAACAATTAAAGATAGGGCTTTCACGTTCATAGAATTAATCATAATCACGGTTGTATTGGGCGTTTTTATCGCCCTGTCATTTCCGAAAATAAAACACATACAGCAGAAAATTGAATTAGAAAGTTTTGTCAGGGATATTTATTATCTGAGCATGTATTTGCGGGATTTATCCGGCTCGGAGCAAAAGGTATATTGTTTGGAATATAACGCCCAAGAGCGCTATTTCGTGCCGCTTTATATTGATCCCCAAACCCAGGAATCCAATCCTATTGCCGGACGGCTCTCTGGACTGCAAAAAGTCCCTCGATTTGTTGAAGTATCTTTCCAGCCCGATGAAGAAAGCGCGGCATATTTTTATCCTGACGGAAGCGCCGCGGAAATAAAGATTTCTTTTAAGAATCCCGCAGGAGAGACTCTTAACCTTGAAATAAAAGGATTAAAAAGTGAGATTTCCAAGGAAGAATAAAGCCTTTACGCTTCTGGAAGTATTGATTACTATCGCGATAATCTCGGTAGCGGTAGTTTTTATTTACAAAGGATTTTCTGTGATTATCGCGGCTACCAGTAAATCCCAGGATATACTTCTTGCCTGTTACTTAGCTGAAGAAAAATTTTGGGAGGCTTCCCGCAACCCTTCAGTAACTACGGCAGAAGGCCAGGAAGATATGCAGAACCGGGTTTTTAAGTGGCAGTATGTTTTAGAAAAAGACCCGCAGGCCTTAGATTTAAATGAGCTTTTCTTAACTGTAAACTGGCAAACTAGAAAATCAACTAATAGTTTAAACCTTGATTTCTTTTCTTATGTTAAATAATAAAAAGGCTTTTACCTTAGTAGAAGTTTTATTGGCAAGTGCTATTTTTGCGATCTTAGCGGTGGGCCTATATTCATTATTCTATTCAGCAATCCGTAATTATCAGAAAATAGAAGACTCTTCAGAAATATACAATACCCAAAGGTTAGTTTTTAGCCAGATACAGAGAGACTTAAGAAATGCTTTTATTTATAAAACAGGGGATTCTGGTTTTATCGGCTCAAGCAATAAGCTTGATTTTTACACAATAACAAACGCCTATAAGAATTCAACCTTATACCGGGAAGCTGCTCAAATAGAGTATGCTTTTAATAATAACGCTTTAACCCGGCAGATCTTAACTAAAGAAAATGCGCAAAGTAGTTTCTCAAGCCAGGTTAAGGATCTTTCTTTTGAGTATGCCAGGAAGAGTGACGACCCTAAAGCAAGCTCGGCTTATGTGTGGCAAGAGGTTTGGCCGGTGGAAGCACCCCAGGATATTTCCCTGCAACAAAAAGCCAGGTTACCTTTGGCACTAAGGGTCAAGATTTTTATCTCCTTGGATAAAGCTAAAAATACAGATACTGTAGCATTCACAAAAGTCATCCCTTTATTTTGCGATGTTAATGAAAAATAAAAGAAATACCGGTTCTATACTTATCTTCAGCCTTTGGCTACTTTTTATCTTGGTTGTTTTTTCTTTGACTTTAGGCAGAAGAGCTTATTTTAATCTAAAGGCTTCACAGACCTATTATCAAAGGCTGAAGGCATACTTAATGGCGCAGGCAGGAGTAAATAAGGCGGTAAAGTGGTTAAAAGATTACGATGCGAAAAACTACGACGGCCTTGATGAAACCTGGTCTACGGGGATAGATGCCAAGACCAATTCGGATATTTTCAGTAATATAAGAATACGCGATGATGATCCGTATTCTTTTAGCGTGCACATAGAAGATGAAGAAAGGCGTTTCAATATAAACACCGTTGACAGGGAAATAATAAAATCAATCGTTACGGAGAAAATTGACGGGATTACTGATCCTGATGCCTTAGTTGAGGATATCTGCATACAAAGAAAGAAGGATAATCAGGCTAGTGATGAAGATTTAAAAGCGGATAAATACGCTGGGTTTAAAAAAGCATCTTTAACAGTAATAGAGGAGTTAGTTTATCCTCTGCAATACTATTTTAAAAATATAAATCAGGAAACCTATCTGGAAGAAGGTTTTAAGGCTTACGCTATTCTGCAGGATTATTTTGTTTGTTCAGGAGATAAAATTAATATTAATACTGTTGGGGAAGATGTTTTAAGAATACTAGTCCTAAGTTGTGTTAAAGCCGCAAGCTTATCTGATGAGGCAACAGGAGAAATAACCAATGCCATACTTAGCAAGCGTAACGAAATCGGGCACTTTGAAAATACAAAAGTTCTTTCGCCGACATTTCTTAGTCTAGATATCAAATATCAAACAGTGCTTGCTGCGCTAGGCAATAAAATGAGCGCCAGTTCAGACTATTTCAAGATTTCTTCTGAAGCAGTTTTAGAAAATAAAAACTTAAAACGAAAAATTAATTGTATTTATTACAGAAATCATGATAAAATAGAAGAAAGTAAAATTATATCCTGGTATGAACAATAGAGATAACCTTATCCCGAAATCAGCGAGCATTAAATATAAAACTAAAGATTCTGCTTTTATCTTCCAGATAACAGATGAAATCTTAAGTATTGCTCATTGCGCTGTTGATAAAAGAAGCAAATATTTCGTTGATTTAAAAACCTATTCTCTTGCCGCTGAACAGGCCGGATCTGCTACTAAGATCCACGATATCTTCCGGCAGCTTGGGTATAAAAATAATTACATCATAGTTTCTGTGCCCAGAAATCTTGTAACCTGCCGCTATTTAAAGATCCCCACGCGTTTTGTCCCGGAAATCGAAAGAATATTGTCTTTTCAGGTTTCCAGATACCTGCCGTATCCTCCGGAAGAATTAATAAGCGGTTATGAAATCGTCAATGTTGATAAAGACGGCTATTCTCATGTTAACCTGATCATTGTCTTGCGCAACGTCATAGAGAAACATCTTAAAATAGTGGAAGAGTTAAGGCCGCGCAGGTTTAATATTGTTTTAGGCTCCTATGGTTTAAGCAATTTTTATTCCTATGTAAAGCCGCAAGACAAAGACACTCTTCTTTTGGTGAATTTTAACCCCAAGGCAGTGGAGGTGGCGGTAGTAAACAACCAAAAACTTCTCTATAGCCGCTATTTTAAGGTTAACCGAAACTCTCCACAATGGGAAAATGTTTTAGCCGAAGAGGTGCGCAAGACCCGCGACGCGTATTTAAAGGAAATATCCCAGCAAAAACCCAAGAAGATAATCTTTATATCCAAAGAGGAAATTCCCGCTTCAGCCATAGAAGCCACTTCAGAAGAAGTAGAAGTGCCGGTAGAAGTCTGCCCCATAGACATGAATTGGCCGGTGATTAAGAACGTGGCGGAAAAGATAGAGCAGGATAAAGATCTTTATACTAACCTTATTGGATTTGGTTTAGTTAAACTTAATGATTCGCTAAACCTTTTGGCTGAAGATTATAAGGAACGCTTAAGAAAAGCCTATCTTTGGCGTGAGCGCATGAAGTTACTGGCTATCTTTATAGGCGCCTGCGCTTTATTGGTAGTAGGAGTATTAAAACACATTGATAATAAAAAGCTTTATTTGGGGAAATTAAAAGACGAACTTGTATATATGTCATCAGAGGCCAAGCAGCTGGAAGAAATAGAGAAGAGGTTTGATTTCTTTGAAAAAAGGCATTCGCAAAGAGTGGCTCTTTTTGATAAGATGTATGAGTTATATAAAGTAGCCCCGGACAATATATCGCTTCTTTCTTTTGATTATGAAGCAGAGAAACAGATACTTATGCGCGCGCAAACTGATTCCCTGGAAAATGTTTTTTCTTTCATGTCAAAACTACAAAACGCTAGCGGCTTTAAAAAGATCCCGGCAAAGCTGCGTTATGTCACAAAAAAGAAAAGTAAAGGTACCGAGATAGTTGAATTTGAAATAATCTGCCAGTTAAATTAGAATATGATAAAAATCATATCCCAGAGAGAGAAATCGTTTTTTATTATAGCGGCGCTTGTGATTATTTTGGCTATGGCGTTTAATTACATAGTTGCCCCTTTGCTTAAGACAAATGATACTTATAGCAAGGAAATAAGCGTTTCTCGCAGCAGAATCCTTAAATATATGCACTTGGTGGATAAAAAATCCGGGATCCAAAAGAAATATTCTAAATTGTTGCCCGGGTTAAATACCCGCGGCCAGGCCACAGACAGCATGCTTCTGGCGCTTACTACCATAGAAAGAGACGCTAAAGCATCAGGGGTAAAGATCATTGACCTTCGTCCGCGCCAGACCAAGCGTTCAACTATCTATAAGGAAAATATTGTGGATTTAAAGACTTCAGGCGATATTGTGTCTCAAACTAAGTTTATTTACGGGTTAGAAAACTCCCTTTTATATTTTGAGGTTAGAAGACTGCAGATTATCCAAAAAGTTAATTCCGGTGAATTAGAAGCTAATTTTTCATTAAGCCAGATTTCTGTAGAGTAAAGGCATTACAAAATAAACTTGACAAACAGGGTTAAGAGGTATTAAATAATTATAAATATGGCAGAACTTTCAAAAGCGGCAAATAGCTCTTCACCCGCAGTCAATCCTACAGGGAAAAAAAACCCATTAAAATTCCCCATCTCTTATATTCTCAATGATTTTATTAATTTTGAACGGTTAAAGAATATAATTTCCATTATTTTCATTCTGGAAGCTATTTATTTTATTTCTGCCTTGCTTTATCCCTATTATGGGCTTAAGAAAATTAAGCTGCCGGAATCAGACGCCGCTTTCACAAGCAAGCTTTTAGAGGAAAGTAAAGATGTTTTATCAAACTATGAAGGTTTTGAACAGATTTTTAAAAGTAAGAAGCTTTTTATTTCCCAGAGCGCAGGATCCGGGACAATTGACCCGGTTGCCGCTGATATAGCGGGAGAACTTTTCAAAAATATAAACCTTGTAGGTATCATGCTTGAACCTACTCCGCAAGCGGTTATTGAAGACAAAAAAAATCAACGCACTTATTATTTGACTGTGGGCCAATCTTTTGGCGACATGACTGTAGAAGAAATCCACGACGGTAAAATTATCATTGATTATAAGGGGCAGAAAATGGAGTTATCCATATGATTCTCTTAGAAAGGAGACACATAAAAGCAATGAAAAAATTGCTGGCATTTTTACTATTTACTTTAACAGGTGTTTTGATTTTATTAAAACAGGACGCTTTCTCTCAAACAACTGTTCCGGAAGCCAGCACCGCGCCGATTGTCAGTTCATCAGCTGACCCCAGAAAAATCACCCTGGATATTAAGGGCATGGATATAGTTGATGTGATAAAAATGCTTTCTGGAAAAGTAGGGTTGAATGTTATCGTGGGCAAGAACGTATCCGGCAAAGTCACGCTTTTTATTAAAGACGTTGATGCCTGGGAGGCGTTTGAGTTTGTGCTTGTTTCAAATGACTTGGCTTATGATAGAAGGGGAGACATGGTCAATGTCATGAGTCAAAGAGATTATGAGTTGTTATACGGTGAGCGTTTTCAAGATAAGAAAAGAGCCAAAATCATACAACTTAAATATGCCAAGGCCGCTGACATCTCACGGGCGCTTACCCAGATGAAAACTAATATCGGCAAGGTAATAGCGGATGATGTTTCTAATACCTTGGTTATTATAGATACCCCGATTAAATTAATAGAAATGGCGGAGTTCGTCAAGAATGCCGATGTGCCGATAGAAACCCGCATTTTTAACCTTAATTACGCCCAGGCTGAAAAAATAAGCTCTAAATTACAGGATTCCCTTACAAAAGGGCTTGGCGTGGTGAAGATTGACGAAAGGACCAATAAGATTGCCGTTACCGATACCGTGCAAAAGCTTGATGAGATAGCCAAGGTAATAGCCGCGTTCGATGAAAAGACCCAGCAGGTATTGATTGATGCTCAAATAATAGAAGTAAAGCCTTCAGATAAATTGGAAGTAGGTTTTGATTGGGATTACTGGTTTCAGAAATACATGGACATTAAAGCAGCGCTTCCAATAAATACTACAGGGGCGCTTCTGGTAGGCACGGCATCTACAGTAACTAAGCCAGGCGACTACAAAGCCACCATGGATATTATCCGCACCATCGGAGATGTTAAGATCCTTTCCAGCCCCAGGATCATGGCTTTAAATAATCAAGAGGCAAAGATACTGGTTGGCACAAAAGACGCTTATATTACTTCTACGACTGTGCAGTCCTCTGGAAGCCCAAGCTCAATATCGCAAACAGTAAATTTTGTGGATGTGGGGATCAAACTTTTTGTAACTCCCACAATAAGCAGGGATGGTTTTATTACCATGAAAATACGCCCGGAGATAAGCTCTGCAATTAGGACAGATATCACCTCTGAAGGGACAATCACCCAAGTTCCCATTGTCAGCACTTCGGAATCCGAAACAACAGTTATGATCCGCGATGGCGTAACTATCGTCATTGGGGGATTGCGCAAGGATTCCCGCGATAAAACGGTTAAAAAGATACCTTTATTTGGCGACATACCGCTTATCGGGCATTTCTTCCGAAGAATATCGGATGATTCAACTACTTCGGATCTGATCATACTTCTTACCCCTCATATAATGAGCGGAGAATCATCGTTTACTGAATTCAAAGAAATTGCTCCCAAGCAAGGCGCGGTAGCGAGCATGAAAAACGGGAACATTGTTATTGAGAAAATACCTGCGGATATAAAAGAGGACCCGCGGGCGTTGAAAATTAAACAGCTGCAGGCTAAAAAAGAAGCCCGCCTAAAGCAGATGCAAGAGGCGCGCGATAAAAAAACTCAAGAACTGAGCGGCCAGCAAGAACGCGATAAACAGGCTAAGCTTAAAGAGCAGAAAAAGCAGATTTTAGATAATCAGGCAGCCCAGGAAGCAGAGAAGGCGACGTATTATCAAAATCTGATTAACCGCATTCAGGGATTTGCCAAGCGCAATTCTCCTGTCGGAGTGAATGGAAATGTGGTGGTGAATTTTCTTCTTTCTTCTAACGGCCAGCTTTTAGCTGAGCCTAATATTATAAGCTCAAGCGAGGACAGCCTTGTGCCTTATGCTTTAAAGGTTATCAAAGATGCCATTCCATTTCCGGTATTCCCGACGGGAATTAATAAAACGGAAGAAAGATTCACGGTAACTATTTCCTATAAATAAGCCTGTTTTATTTTTCTAATATGATCCAAGTATATACGGGATGCGGTAAAGGAAAAACTACCGCAAGCCTGGGGTTAGCGTTGCGCGCAAGCGGCGCCGGTTTAAAGGTATATATCCTTCAATTCCTTAAGAAAAATCCCACAAGCGAATTAAAGGCCATTTCCTTTTTATCAGGGATAACCGTTGAACAATGCGGAAGATCTGATTTTGTGCGTGCCCCTGGAAGATTAGATAAGTTATCCGCGCGCAAAGGCCTCAAGAGACTAAGGGAAGTTCTAGAAAACAATAGCTACGACCTGATTATCCTGGATGAAATAAATCTCGCCTTGCATTTTAACCTTATTAAACAGGAAGACTTGATGCGGATTATAAAAACATCCCGCCATAATACAGAATGGGTTTTAACCGGAAGGAACGCTCCGCAGGCTATAATAAATAAAGCGGACTTAGTCAGTTACATCAAATGCGTTAAGCACTATTTTAATAAAGGCCGCTTAGCCCGTAAGGGATTTGAGTTTTAAAAAGATAAATGAACTCTCCAAAGGTATTTTTTGCCACATTCATCATATCCGCAGCTGTTCACGGGATAATCTTATTAAATTCGTATCATCTGAATTTATTCTCTAAGGCTGCTGCAGAACAAAAAGTAGAACTGCGTTATCTAAAAAGCCCCGGCATACCTAAAACTCTTCCCAGGGAACAGCTGGATAAACGCGTTGATCCTTATGATGTTAATGCTAAAATACGCATGAACGTTAAATCCGCGCCTGCCTTTAAACAATTTAACAATGGCTCTAAGGCTGGCGATATCCCGCAAGCAGCCGACACTATGATAAAGCCAAACTTTATAAAGCCAGAAATATCCAGTATCAAAATGAAGGTTTCTTTGCCGCCGCTTGATCAGGACAAAATAAAAAACCCCTCTTATATAAACTATTACCAGTTAGTCAGGGAGAAAATACGCCGCGCGGCCTATCACAATTATGTGCGCACAGAAACAGGAGAAGTTTATACTTCTTTTATTGTGGCGAACAATGGGCAAATAAATGATGTGCATGTGATCAGCGAAAAATCATCAGCAAGCGCTTATCTTGGCCAGATTGCTATCAAAAGCGTGCGGGAGGCAGGGCCTTTTCCATCTTTCCCCAAAGAATTGGATTATCCGCAATTATCCTTTAATGTTATTATTTCCTTTGAATTAGAATAGCCCTGGGAAAAAGAAAGCGCTTTCCTTGACACTTAAAGCAGTATGTGCTATACTTTAACATACTTGCTTAATTAAATTTACCTAACCCTATGATATTAAATACTTTAAAGCAATTTAACTGGTTGGATATCGTAATAATTTTAATTTTAGTGCGCATATGTTTTGTGGCGCTAAAGACGGGATTCCCTATAGAAATATTTAAACTCTTGGGAAGTATTTTCGCTATTCTTGTCGCTCTGCATTATTACAGCCGTATTTCGGAATTCATCACCGGCAGATTTTCTATCACGGTTGCGCCTATTGAATTTATGGATTTTCTGATTTTTATATTATTGGTCGCTTCGGCATATTCGTTATTTATTCTTTTAAGGATCTCCATCCTTAATATGGTTAAGATAGAAGCGGTTTCTTTATTGAACAAATGGGGAGGCTTGGCATTAGGGATATTAAGAGCCGTGTTGACCGCCAGTTTATTATGCTATATCCTTGCAATCTGCAGTGTTTCTTATTTCCCCAAAAGCATAAAAAACTCTTATTTTGGCTATAGCCTGTTTAAAGTCTCCCCGGGCATTTATAACGCTATATGGGGCAGTGTAGTTTCCAAGTTCTCATCAACGGACCGTCTTAATCCGCAGGTAAAACAAACGCAAGAAGCAATCAGCCGATGAAATTAGAAGTTTTATTCAAAGAAGCCATTAACTTTGGCATTTTAAACGACCCTCGGCCAAAAGAGAAGGTAAAATCTTTTCCGGACAGCGCTATTTTATACGCAAAAGGCTCTGTTAATGTAAAGAAAATTCTTGTGGGCATTGATATTGAATCCGCGGAGATTATTTTAGCGGACGCGATAAGGAAAAAAAGCGGTCTGGACCTGGTGCTGTCGCATCACCCCGAAGGTTATGCCTTGGCAAATTTGGCTGAAGTAATGTCTGTCCAGGTTGATCTCTTGCGCCAAAAAGGCATAAAAGATAGCGTGGCATTAAAATTCTTGCAGGAAAGGCAGAACGAGGTAGAGCGCAGGCTTTCACCGGCAAATCATACCCGCTGTGTTGATACCGCAAGAATCTTGGATATTCCTTTTATCTGTTTGCACACTGTGGCGGACAATCATGTCTTCAGCTTTTTGGATAAGCTTTTAAATGCCAAAAAAAAGCAAAAGCTTTCTGATATTATGGACATTTTAATGCGCATCCCGGAATACAGGATTGCTTCGGGTAGAAAACTCGGGCCCAGCATTCTTTTGGGAGACCGTAATCGTCCAGCCGGCAAGATAATGATAGAGATGACTGGCGGCACTGAAGGGCCGAAGGATATTTATCCCGAATTATATAAAAAAGGCGTGCGCACTTTAGTCTGCATGCATTTGGGCGAGGATCATTTTAAGAAAGTAAGAGATTTAAACATGAACGTGATTATCGCTGGGCATATTGCTTCGGATGTTTTGGGGCTTAATCTATTGTTGGATAATATCGAAAGAAAGGCCAAAGAGCACTTTGAGATTATTCAATGTTCTGGCTTCTATAGGGTGAAGAGAAATGCCGCGCATCGCTGATCAAATATTAGACGATATTTTAAGCCGCACAGACATAGTGGAGCTTATTTCCGGCTACATCCCTTTAAAAAAGGCGGGGAGGAATTTTAAGGCGAATTGCCCGTTCCACCACGAAAAAACACCTTCTTTTGTAGTTTCGCCTGATAAGCAGATATATCATTGTTTTGGCTGCGGAGAATCCGGCAATGCCTTTAAATTTCTTATGCAGCATGAAAGAATTGATTTTATCGAGGCGGTAGAGGCTTTAGCGCGTAAAGCCGGGGTAGTGCTTCCTGAGCCCAAAGACAACGATAAAACATATAGTATTTCCGGATTGATCTACAAGGCGAATGAATTAGCGGCGCAATTTTATCACGATCATCTTGATTCCCAGGCCTTGGCCCAGGAGGCCAGGAACTATCTTTCTAAAAGAATGGTCAAAAGAGAAACCGCTAAGCTTTTTAAATTGGGTTTTTCTTCCGACAAATGGGACGGGCTTTTAAATTATTTGCGTCAAAAAGACATAAGCATATCCACTATAGAAAAAGCGGGATTGATTATAAAGCGCAGTAACGGCGGGTACTATGACCGTTTCAGGAGCCGCATCATCTTTCCGGTGTTTGACACGCGTTCGCGGATCATTGCTTTTGGTGGCAGGGCGTTTGAGAATACCGAGAAAGAATCTGCTAAATATATCAATTCTCCGGAAACACCCGTATACACCAAAGGAAACCACCTTTACGGGCTTAATTTCACAAAAGACGCTATCTGTGAAACCAATTACGCTATCGTGGTAGAGGGGTACTTGGACCTTATAATCCCATACCAAGAAGGCATTCGCAATATTGTAGCTTCTTTAGGAACGGCTTTTACCGCTAATCAGGCCAGCCTTCTTAAAAGATACACCCAGAATGTGGTCATGGTTTATGACGCGGATAAAGCAGGGCAAATGGCTACTTTGAGGAATTTGGATATCTTTATCGAAGAAGGCATGAACGTGCGGGTAGCCTCTCTGGAGCAAGGATCAGACCCGGATTCCTTTGTGCGCAAATACGGCCCAGGTAAATTTCTGGAAGCTATAAATTCGGCTAAAAATTTATTTGACTATAAATTGAATGCCTTAGAATTGCAATATGGCGAAGATACCCCGGAAGCAAAAACAAAGGTTATAAATGAAATATTCCCGACATTAAAGAAGTTTAAGAACAGCATACTTTGCGCGGAATACCTTAAGAAACTTGCTGAACATTTCAATATCAATGAACAGCATTTATATGAAGAATTCAAGAAAAGTAAAGCTGTCCTTGATGATAGGCAGGCCGCTGTAAGCCATACAGCAAAAACTATGACAGAAGTGCACCCAACAGAGAAAATGCTTCTTAAGCTAATGCTGCAGGAAACCGCTTTGATTGAGAATATATGCAATCATATCGGCCCGGATGATTTCATGGACAAGCGTGTCTCCCGGATCGTAGAAATACTTTTTGAGGCTTTTAAACAGGGCAAGGAAATTCACCCCAACAGGCTTTTTAAGAATTTAGAAGATAAACAGATGCTGGAGTTTGTGTGTTCTTGCGCGCTGGCTGATGAAGCGGGGCCTGATAATAGAAACGAGATCGTGGATGGCTGTATTCAAATGCTAAAAAGCAAACGGAAAATGCAATTGATGCGCCACCTGCAGGAAGAAATGCAGCAGGCGGAGAAAAATAACGACGATAATAAGTTAAATATCCTGAAATTAGAGTATTGCAGGCTTACTAAAAAAGGTAGGTAAAAATGTCTAAGAAAATAAGCGCTAAGAATAAAGATGTTGAGAAGATAATAGCCTTGGGCCGCCAAAAAGGATTCTTAACTTACGATGAGGTAAATAACCTTTTGCCTGAAGATATGTCTTCCTCTGACGCGATCGATGAAGTATTTGAGATATTGGGCAATGAAGATATCCAGCTTGTGGATAATGCTTCCGAAGGGAAACCCAGCGAAAAGCATATCCCGGCGATGAAAGATGAATCCATCCTTTCTGAGCAGCCGGCGATTACCGAAGACAGATTTATCCCTTTGGATGACCCGGTAAAAATGTACCTAAAACAGATGGGCTCGATATCGCTTCTTTCCCGCGAGAATGAAATTGCGTTGGCTAAGAAAATAGAGGAAGCGGAGAATAATTTTAAATTAGCTGTTATGGCTACCCGTTTTGCCCGCAAGGGAATGGTACATATCGCCGACGAGGTAATTGACGGGACGCTTAATCTGGATGAAATAGTCAAAGAGGAAATCAAGACTAACCGCAATCAGGTAATCAATAAGATCAAAAAGCTTTGTTTGGCTATAAGCCAGGCGCGCTGCGAGAAAAAGGCCTCAGATTTTCTTTGGAAGCTTAATTTCACTACCGCGGTATTAGAGAACCTGGTAAAAAAGCTTTTTGCCTTAATTAAAGAGTATGACGCGTTAAAGCCAAAGAACAAGAAAAAAGACGCCTTGCGCAAAAAAGAGATCCTCAGGCGGCTGATCCAGCCTTATGGTAAGGTTAAAGAACAGGTTAAGCTTATTCGCTCAACTCAGCTTAAATTTAACCGCGCAAAAAAGAAATTAGTTGAAGCTAACTTAAGGCTGGTGGTAAGTATTGCCAAAAAATACACCAATCGCGGTTTGTCTTTTCTTGATTTGATCCAAGAGGGCAATATCGGCTTAATGCGCGCGGTTGAGAAATTTGAATACAGAAGAGGATATAAATTCTCCACTTATGCCACCTGGTGGATACGCCAGGCAATTACCCGCTCTATCGCGGATCAGGCGCGCACCATCAGGATCCCGGTGCACATGACCGAAACCATAAACAAGATCATGCGTTTCTCAAGATTGTTTGTGCAGCAGCATGGAAGAGAGCCAACGCCCGAAGAGATAGCCCATAAAATACGCCTGCCCCAGGATAAAATAAAATCTATCCTTAAGATCGCGCAGGAACCAATATCGCTTCAGATGCCTATCGGAGATGAGGGGGATACGCATTTTGGGGATTTTATCCAGGACAAAAAAGCAATTTCTCCGGCAAACGCCACAGTAAGATCCATGCTTAAGGAAGAAATGGGCACGATATTAAGCTCCCTAACCGACCGAGAAAGAAAAATTCTTGTTTTAAGGTTTGGCATAACCGATGGTTGCCCAAGGACCCTTGAAGAAGTAGGCAACGTATTTAAAGTTACCCGCGAAAGGGTGCGGCAAATAGAGGCCAAGGCATTAAAGAAACTGCGCCACCCTACGCGTTCACGCAGGCTTAGAGCATTCTTAGACATGACCATCGAGCACCAAAGAGAGTAGGAAGATCGGTTTTAAGGTTTAAAGGTTACTCCAGGCGGCTGCTTACCAGCCGCCTTTTTCTTGTAAAAATCCCTTTGAAGCTTTTCCTTTGTATGATATAATTATTATTCTCTGTAATTATACTTTTTTGCCTGTTTTAGGGCCCATAGCTCAGTGGTTAGAGCAGGTGACTCATAATCACTTGGCCCGGGGTTCAAATCCCTGTGGGCCCATCGGGCGCATAGCTCAGTTGGTTAGAGCGCTACATTCACATTGTAGAGGTCATAGGTTCAAGTCCTATTGCGCCCATATATATAAAGAAAAGGATGCGGTTATGCCAGCTGATTTAAAAGCGCAAATAGCGGTTCTCTTAAGATTACAGGATATAGACCGGCAGATATACCTTTTGAATAACGAAAAACAAAATCAACCGCTCAAGCTTAAAGCAATTGATGAAGCCTTTGACCTTAAGAAACAAGTTCTTGCGCAATTAGAAAAAGCTTACCTTGACCTACAGAAAGCGAAAAAGGATTTTGAGCTTGAACTAGGTTCAAGAGAAGAGGCTGTTAAAAAGTTGCAGGGCCAGCTTTACAGCTTAAAAACCAATAAAGAGTACAATACTATGCTTGGACAGATACAAGACGCAAAAGCGGATATGTCTTTGATAGAAGACAAAATCCTTTCTTCTATGGATCAGATAGATAAAGCCAAGCAGGATATGGATAAAGAAAAACAGATGCTTGCTCAAGAAGAAAAGGCTGTTAATGAAGAAAAAAAGAAAATAACTGACAGCATCAAGTTAATAGACGAGAAAATCAGCCAATTAGAGGCGCAAAGAAGCCAAGTCATCCCTGAAGTAGATAAAAAGATCTTCGCAGAGTACGAAAGAATACTAAGCAATAGAAACGGCCTTGGCATAGTTGCGGTAAAAAATAATTCCTGCCAGGGATGCAATCTTTTTATGCCTGCCCAGGTGATTAATCTTATCAAGATGTACGACCATATTATTACCTGCGAGAATTGTAACCGCATGCTTTACATAGAAGAATAGATGCGAAAACTTGAAATTTATATAGATGGGGCATCTAAAGGAAATCCCGGGCACGCGGGGATAGGCGTTATCATCCTTGAGGGCGAGCAGGTGATTTGTAATATCGCCAGATACATAGGAGAGGCCACAAATAATATCGCGGAGTATACTGCTCTTATTTACGCCTTAGAAGAGGCTTTAAAACTAAAAGCGGGCCAAGTAGAAGTAAAAACTGACAGCCAGCTTTTGCATCGGCAAGTTATCAAAGAGTATAAAGTAAAAGATAAAAATATCGCTGTTTTGTACGGCCGGGTAACTCGGCTTTTGGAATCTTTCCCGCATTTTAAAATAGAGCATATCCCGCGGGAAGAAAATAAAGGCGCAGACAAACTGGCTACGATTGCCGTAAAAGAAAAATTAAGAGAAACCGCTCTTTGATAGCAGGTAAAATGTGGCTGCCCCCGCGTCTTGTTTTGCTTTTGCTTTTGCAAAAGCAAAACAGCGGGGGGGAGGAAAGTCCGGGCTCCGCAGGGTAAACGTAGTGGGCAACGCCCATCACTCAATTAATTTTGAGTAGGATATCCTTAATTTTAGGATCCCGCCGCTTAAGCTGGTTTTTCCAGTATTGGCGCCGCTTTGCTTCGCAAAGCGAAGCAAAGCGGCGGGGGGTGAAACGAGCAATCTCTACGTGGAGCAAGGCCAAATAGGCCCGGCGTTCCTATCGAAAGATAGGACGGAGAAGTCCCAGTCGATGCCTCTGATTTTGAGGAAGCCGGGCGGGTAGGCTGCTTGATCCTTTGCTGTAAGGCTTTAAGGACTAGAGAAATGGCCACAATTATACAGAACCCGGCTTATTTTACCTGCTATTTTAAAAACTAAAAACGTAAAGCGAAAAGCCTAAAAGTATAGAGTAAAATTCAAAATTTCTAATTTTGCTTATCATTTTGCGCTTTAAGCTTTTTGTTTTCAAAGTTTTAGATTTTACGCTGTAATTTTTAATTTTACACTTTAAATTTTTAATTAACCTAGTATTAAAGGAGGATTAAAATTATGTCCGGCCATTCAAAATGGAAGACGAATAAAGGCAAGAAAAGCTTAGCGGACGCCAAAAAAGGCGCGCTCTACACTAAGATTATCAGGGAACTTACTACCGTGGCCCGTGAAGGCGGAGGCAATCCCGACACCAATCCTAGGCTGCGCGCGGTAATGCTTAAAGCCAAAGAAGGCAATATGCCTTCGGATAATGTCAAGATGGCAATTAAAAGAGGCACCGGCGAGCTTCCCGGCGTTATTTATGAGAACGCTATTTATGAAGCCTATGGGCCGGCAGGAGTAGCCATATTAGTTGAAACCCTTACGGACAATAAAAATCGCACCAGCGCTGAAATAAGAAGTATTATGTCTAAACGAGGCGGAAATTTCGCCGGGGCGGGAGCGGTAAGCTGGATGTTTGCTAAAAAAGGATACTTTCTTATTGAGAAAAGCTCTGCCAAAGAAGAAGAGCTTATGAATTTAGTGCTTGAAGCCGGCGCGGAAGATATGAAAAGCGATGATAAAAATTTTGAAATCACCACCGACCTGCAGAATTTTGAAAAGGTTAAAGCTGCCATTGACCAAAAAGGCATAAAATGCCAGGACGCTGAAGTAACCATGATCCCTTCATCCACCATAAAGCTCGGTGAAAGTGAAGCAAAACAGCTGTTAGCCTTGATAGATGCCCTGGAAGAACACGATGACGTACAGCAGGTTTATGCTAATTTTGATATCCCGGATGAAATCATGGAAAAGATCTCAAACGAACAGTAGGAATTAATGGTGATCTTAGGGATTGACCCGGCGATAAATACCACCGGTTACGGCGTAATTGATTTTGGAAAAAACAGTTTACGCCTTTTGGAGGCGGGGGTAATTACCACTTCCGGGAAAAATGATATCGCTTCAAGGCTGGGTAAGATCTATTCTGAAGTATCAGCCTTGATTAAAGAAACAAATCCTAAGATAATGGTGCTTGAAAAGATCTATTCACATTATCAGTATCCGACTATTTCATATATGCTTGGCCAAGCAAGAGGAGTAATTTGTTTAGCCTGCTCTACCTGCCGTATTACGATGGTTGAATACGCGGCAACAAGAGTAAAAAAAGCTATTGTCGGAAACGGCCTGGCGTCAAAACATCAAGTGCAGCATATGATTGCCAATATACTGGGCATCAAGGACCTGCCCAAATATACTGATGTTACCGATGCCTTAGGCTTAGCGGTTGCGCATTGTTACATATCCAAGAGGGTATTATGATTGCGCGTATAAGCGGAAAATTGATTTCGCATGACCAAACAAGCGCCATTATAGATGCCGGTGGTATTTGCTATGAGGTATTAATCCCTCAAGCAATAATCCAGCGTATAGAGAAGAATATTACCGAAGATAATAAAATAACCTTGATTACTTACCATTACCTGCAGGCCGAGCCGTCAAAAAATACGCCGGTATTAATAGGTTTTTTGAATCAAATAGAGAAAGATTTCTTCTTAAGTTTTATTAGTGTCTCTGGCATCGGGCCAAGAGCGGCGGTTAAAGCTATTGATAAGCCGATTTCCCTTATTGCCAAAGCCATATACGAAGCAGACATGGATTTCTTGCGGTCTCTTCCGGGGATAGGCCAGCAAAAAGCACGAGATATAATAGCAAAGCTGCAGAATAAAATCGGAAAGTTCGGCCTTATGCAAGACGCCTCACAAGGACGGTTGCAGCCCGCGCAATCGGATTTAATTAAAGAAGCGGTTTCTGTTTTAATGCAGCTGGAATATAATAAATCCGAAGCGGAAAATATGGTCAAGAGGGCTTTTGAGAGGGCGAAAGATATAAAGACTACTGAAGAGCTGTTAAACGAAGTTTACAAACAAAAAAAGGCAATCTAAAATGGCAGAGAATAACTTGAAGGCTGTTGTAGAAGCAATGCTTTTTTCAACTGATAAACCGCTTACCATTGAGCAGATAAGAAAAGCCCTGGATAATCTGCCTTCGGCAGATATAAACGCGGTTATTCAAGAATTAAAAACAGATTACCAGGTTTCCAACCGCGGCTTAAGGATCAATGAAGTCGCAGGAGGTTTCCAATTAAGCACTCCCGTTGATTTCGCCCCATTACTAAAGAAACTGCATAAAGGGCGCAAAGTGGAAAAACTGTCGCGCCCGGCCCTGGAAACCCTGGCAATAATCGCCTATAAACAGCCGCTTACCAAGATAGAAATAGAGACATTGCGTAATGTCAATGTGGACGGGGTTATAGATAGCTTGTTGGAAAAAGATCTGGTCCGCGTAGCCGGAAGAAGAAATACGCCTGGATGCCCTTATGTATTCGGCACAACCAAAAAATTCTTAGAATATTTCGGGTTAAACAATCTTGAAGATTTGCCGAAAATCGAAGAATTAAAAATACCGGAAAATATAGAAATAGAGGAAATTGAAACGCAAAACACAAAAACCGAGGTCACGGAAAATGAAAATACAGAAGCTTCGTCAGAAAATAGATAAGTTAGATAAACAGATAGTGGGCGTCTTAAACAAACGCGCTAATCTGGTCTTGGAGATCGCCAGCAGCAAGAAAGACCAGGGCAAAAGCGCGTATGCCCCGGAAAGAGAATACGAAGTCTTAAATAAAATAAAATCTTTCAACAATGGCCCTTTCCCGTCTTCGGCTTTAGAAGCTGTTTACCGCGAGATCATGTCTTACAGCCTTGCGATCGGACGGAAGTTAAAAGTGGCATACTTAGGCCCGCAGGCAAGCTTCACGAATTTGGCCGCGATCAAACGTTTTGGATTACAGGTAGAATATATTCCCTGCGAAAGCATCTTTGATGTTTTTAACAGCGTTGAAAACAATCAGGCGGATTACGGCGTTGTCCCGATAGAAAACTCTATCGAGGGAGCGGTAACCCATACCTTAGATATGTTTATGCAGTCCGATTTGAAAATATGCAGCCAGATATTGCAGCCGATTGCGCATAATTTACTTGCTAAATGCCAGCTCAAACAGATTAAGAAAGTATACTCTATTTTACAAGTTTTCGGGCAATGCCGCAGATGGCTGCAGGATAATCTTCCCCACGCGGAAAGAATTGAAGTTTCCAGCACCACCAAGGCGGCACAAATTGTAAGCAAAGAAAGAAACAGCGCTTGTATCGCATCGCTTTTAGCGGCTAAGGTTTATAAATTAAAAGTCCTCTCTAAAGGCATTGAAGATTCGCCGCACAATATAACTCGTTTTATGGTTATCGGCAATACCCAGGTGCCGCAGATAAAACACAGCCGGACGTCACTTCTTTTTTCCATAAAAGACAGGGTAGGGGCCTTACATGATATGCTGAACACCTTTAAGAAATATAAAATAAACTTAACAAAAATAGAATCCCGGCCGTCTAAAGTCAAGGCATGGGAATATTATTTCTATGTGGACCTGGAGGGGCACTTGCAGGACAAGAATGTTTCAAAAGCTATCGCAGATTTGGACAGTAAATGCAAGTTCTTGAAGATTTTAGGCTCGTATCCGGAATCTTAATTGAAACAATTTCTATAATCGCAGGAGATAAAATGCAGCTGGCAAGAAAAAATGTGCAAAATATTACACCCTATGTTGGCGGAAGGCCCATTGAAGAAATAAAACGCCAATTCCGCCTTAAAGAAGTTATTAAGCTGGCTTCCAATGAAAACCCGTTAGGCGGCTCTCCAAAAGCGGTAAGGGCAATGCAAAAGGCCTTAAAATCGGTCAACCGCTATCCTGACGGACAGGGTTTTTACCTCAAAAAGGGATTGGCTGAATTTCTGAAAGTAGAACCGGAAAATTTAGTTTTGGGCAACGGCTCGGATGAGTTAATTGATATTATCATTAAGACTTTTGTCGAGGATGATGAAAATATCGTTACCTCTGAAGTAACTTTTCTGGAGTATGAAATCATTTCTAAAGTCAACAATAAAAAGGTAATAACTGTTCCTCTTAAATCTTTTAAATACGACCTGGCGGGGTTAAAAAACGCGATTTCAGATAAAACCAAGCTTGTATTTATCGCCAACCCCAATAACCCCACAGGAACATATCTTACAAAAGGCCAAATCCAGGATTTCTTAAAGGGCCTGCCCGAACATGTTATTGTGGTTTTAGATGAAGCCTATGATACATTTATTGATGTTGATGATTACCCCAGCGGCCTTGATTATTTTAAGGATGCCAATGTTATAACCTTGAAGACATTCTCCAAAGGTTACGGTTTGGCGGGCTTGCGCATTGGTTACGCTATAGCAAGAAAAGAATTCACTTCTTTTATGGAAAGGGTCAGGCAGCCGTTTAATACTAATCTTATTGCGCAAGAAGCAGCCCTTGCCGCCTTAGGCGATAAGGCCTTCCTGAAGAAAGCCCGCAGAATAAATGCGGAAGGTAAAAAATACTTTTCTTCAGCCTTAAAGCAATTAGGCATATTTTATGTAGATTCTGTCACGAATTTCATACTTATGGACGTGCAAGAGGATGGCGTAGGCCTATTTAAGAAAATGCTTGAAAAAGGAGTAATTGTCAGGGATATGAAACAATATAACTTAAATAATTTTATACGCGTTACTATCGGGACTGAAAAAGAAAACAAGAGATTCATTTCCGTGCTAAAAGAAATTAAGTTTGATAAGCGGAGGGCAAAATGATCATTGTATTAAAACCCGGCGCTGCAGACGCCGATATAAATCATATAGTCGAAAAGGTAAAAAAGATCGGGCTTACCCCGCATATATCCAAAGGCACAGAGCGCACTATTATTGGGGTTATTGGCCCGGAAGATATATTAAGGGTTACCCCACTTGAGGCTTTCCCCGGAGTAGAAAAAGTTATTCCGGTTTTGGCCCCCTATAAACTTGTATCCCAAGAATTCAAGAAAGAATCTTCAGTTATTGATTTAGGCAAAGGCGTTTTTATAGGAGGCAACAAGATTATTGCTATGGCAGGCCCCTGCGCCATAGAAAATTATGATACCCTTTATGAAATAGCCAAAGAAATCAAACAAATGGGGGTAAAAGTATTAAGAGGCGGAGCTTTTAAGCCTCGCAGTTCTCCATACAGTTTTCAGGGATTAGGAGAAGAGGGGCTGAAATATTTAAACAAGGTTGGCAAAGACCTGGAGATGGTCACATTAAGCGAGGTCATGGATACCCGCGACGTGGAATTAGTTGCCAAATATGTGGATGTCTTGCAGATAGGCGCGCGCAATATGCAAAATTTTAACCTGCTTAAAGAAGTGGGGCTTACCAAGAAACCGGTCCTTCTTAAAAGGGGCTTGTCTTCAACAATAAAAGAACTGCTTATGTCCGCGGAATACATTGTTTCCGGGGGTAATTTCAATGTGATCTTATGCGAAAGGGGCATACGCACCTTTGAAGATGCCACCCGCAATACCCTTGATATAAGCGCTGTTCCGCTTGTGAAGCAATATTCGCATCTCCCAATTATTGTTGACCCCAGCCACGCTGCGGGAAAATGGGGCCTGGTACCGGCTTTAGCCAAGGCCAGTATCGCCTCTGGAGCAGACGGGCTTCTAATTGAAGTGCATTCTCATCCTGAAGAGGCAATGTCAGACGGAGCGCAATCGCTTACTCCGGCCAACTTTGCTAATCTTATCAAGGAACTTAAAAATATCGCAAAAGCTATTGAAAGAGAAATTTAAACTGATGAATAACTTTAAGAATGTTTGCATATTCGGAACAGGATTAATCGGAGGCTCTATTGCCTTGGGGCTAAAAAGAAATAAACTATGCTCTTACATTACCGGGATAAGCTTGCACCAAAGCTCCATTATTAAAGCTAAAAAACTAAAAGTTATTGATCAGGGCTCAACAAATTTAAATATCGCTTCTAACGCGGATTTAATCATCTTGGCTGCCCCCGTTAAAACAATAATCTCTCAAGCTGCTAAAATAGGCAGAATCATAAAGCCTGACTGCATAGTTATTGACGTCGGAAGCACAAAAAAAGAGGTTGTTTGCGCTTTAGATAAAATCTTTCCCGGCAGGTATATCGGCACTCACCCCATCGCGGGGTTAGAGAAAAAAGGCGTTTCTTACGCGAGGCCGGATTTATTCCAAAGCTGTTTATGCGTGTTTACTCCGACTAAAGCCACAAGCAGCAAAGTCAAACAGCAGATTGCCGATTTATGGAAGAAATTAGGGGCGAAAGTCGTCTTCTGGGATGCGCGCAAGCACGATAAGATACTCGGGATTACCAGCCACTTGCCGCATGCAATAGCCTTTTCGCTTATAAGCTGCGTGCCGAGAGAATATTTGCCTTATGCTTCAGGCGGGCTAAAAGATACTACGCGCGTGGCGGCGTCAGCAGAGAACATCTGGGCGGATATATTTTTAAGCAATCCCAAATATCTGCTGGCAGGTATCAAAGAATTTAAAAAGAATGTTGCCAATTTGGAACAGGCTATCCAGAAAAATGGCCGGCAGAAACTTCTAAGGTTATTAAAAGAAGCCCGTTTAAAACGTGAGTCTATTATTTAAAAAATATGATTATTGCCATTGACGGACCGGCGGGAGCAGGAAAAAGCACCATTGCTAAGATATTAGCCCAGAAGCTTGGGTTTTTATATATTGACACCGGCGCCATGTACAGAGCGCTGACCTTAAAGGTCATTGAAAAAGGCCTGCCTGTTGATGATCTAAACGGCATTATCCATTTGGCAAAGCAGACAAAGATAGAATTGCTCCATGACAGCTGTACAGCGGAACTAAAAGTCCTTCTTGATGGAAACGATGTTTCAAAATCCATAAGGGAAACCCGGGTGACCAAGTTTGTATCTGATGTTGCCAAAATCAAAGAAGTCCGCGAAATAATGCTTGGGCTGCAGAGAAAACTGGGCTTAAGTACCAATAGTATCCTTGATGGCAGGGATATCGGAACCGTTGTTTTTCCTGACGCCCAGAAAAAAATATTCTTAGACGCAAATTTCCAAGAACGGACCTTGCGCCGTTATAAAGAGCTAAAAGATTCAGGATATCCGGTTTCTTTGCAGGAAATAGAAAATGACTTGTCTAACCGCGATAAAATAGATTCTACGCGTGAAACTGCCCCGCTTAAAAAAGCCGATGACGCGATACTTGTGGATACTACCAGCCTTTCCATTGACCAAGTTGTAGATAAGATCTTAAACATACTTAATTCGCCCAATGAATAAAGAGCTCATCAGGAATTTTTCTATCATAGCCCATATAGACCATGGCAAGTCTACCCTTGCTGACCGGATACTAGAGATAACCGGAGTAGTGGACCGCTCTCACAAGGGAGACCAGCTTTTAGATGATATGGACCTTGAAAAAGAAAGAGGCATCACCATCAAAGCTTCCATGGTCAGGCTTAATTTCTACTCCAAGAAAAACAAAAAAGAATATGTTTTAAACCTGATTGATACACCCGGGCACGTGGATTTTACCTATGAAGTCTCTAAATCGCTTGCCGCCTGCGAAGGGGCTCTTCTTGTGGTTGACGCGGGGCAGGGTATTGAAGCGCAGACAGTAGCGAATTACTATCTGGCTTTGGAAAACGACCTGCAGATGATCCCGGTAATAAATAAAATTGACCTTTCTTGCGCGGATGTGCCTAGGGTAAAAAAGCAGATTGTTTCTGTACTGGGATTCCGCCAGGAAGATGTTTTATTAGCTTCTGCCAAAGAAGGCACAGGGGTCCAAGAGATATTGGAACGCATCGTAGAAGTAATCCCTCCTCCAAGCGGCAATCCCGATAATCCGCTCAAAGCGCTTGTTTTTGATTGTAGATTCGATATCTATAAAGGAGTGGTAGTTTTTATCAGGATTATGGACGGGAAATTAGATGACAGAACCCCTCTTACCATGATGCATTCGGGCACAAGTTATAAAATAGAGGAACTGGGCACATTTAACTTAAAATACACGCAAACCGACGCCTTATCTTGCGGAGAGGTAGGTTATTTTACCGCTAATATCCGTGATCCGCGTGAAATAATCATAGGCGATACAATCACCGATAGTAAAAACCCGTGCAAGCAAGCGCTGCCCGGATACAAACAGTTGAAACCGCTTGTTTTCTGCGGTATATACCCGGTAAATCCCAGTGATTTTCCTTATTTGCGTGATGCTATGGATAAACTTAAATTATCCGACGCATCATTTGTTTTTGAGCCGGAAAATTCACAGTCGTTTGGCTCAGGTTTTCGTTGCGGGTTTTTAGGCTTATTGCATATGGAAATAGTCCAGGAGAGATTAGAGCGCGAGCATAATCTTAATCTTATTCTTACTGTGCCTAATGTAGTCTACCGCGTAACAACAAATAGCGCAGAAATTATTGAGGTAGACACTCCGGCAAAATTACCTGCCCCGCAGGACATCCAAGACACACAAGAACCCTATGTCAGCCTGCTTATGATCGTTCCGGTAGATAAAATAGAGGACGTGTGCAATTTTACCAAGTCAAGAAGGGGGATTTTCCGCTCTAATGAATACCTCGGAGAAGACAGGGTAAAAATCATATTTGATATCCCGCTTTCTGAAATTATCGTGGATTTTTATGACCGCATAAAATCTTTGACCAGAGGATATGGCTCATTGGATTACGAATTCAAGCAATATACTCCCACCAAATTAGTCAGGCTTGACATTTTAATAAACGGGACTATTTGCGATGCCTTTTCTTCAATTATGTTCAAAGACCGCGCGTATTCCCGGGCCCATGCCTTGGTATCAAAATTAAAAGAACTTATCCCCCGACAGTTATTTGAAGTAGCCATCCAAGCGGCGGTAGGGAATCAAATCCTTGCTTCAGAAAAGGTAAGGCCCGCGGGAAAACACATGACCAGTAAATGCTCAGGAGGGGATATTACTCGTAAGCGTAAACTTTGGGAAAATCAGAAACAGGGCAAAAAAAGGTTGAAGCAATTCGGAAAAATAGAAATTCCCCAAGAGGCATTCCTGGAGGTTTTAAAAATATGAGGCCTAAATCAAGGATAAGGGAATGGACAGAGTCTATTCTGGTTGCTTTAGCGCTTGCCATAGTAGTAAGGATATTGTTTTTTGAGCCGTATAAAATACCTACCGGGTCCATGCAAAAAACGCTAATGGTAGGAGACATAATTCTGGTGAATAAATTTATCTACGGGCCCAGGCTGCCCTTTGTGGGCTGGAGGCTGCCCGGATTTAGAAAGCCCCAAACCGCAGATGTAGTAGTATTTATTTATCCTGAAGACCCGAAAAAGAATTTCATAAAACGCTTGGTTGCCAAAGAAGCAGATACGGTTTTAATAGAAAACGGCACCATATACGTAAACGATAAACCGCTTACAGAGAATGTTTTTAGCCGTAATTTTTATTATAATCACGGCAACTACGCGCGCGAAGGAGAAAAAATAACTGTGCCTAAGGGCTCATATTTTGTT
This sequence comes from Candidatus Omnitrophota bacterium, assembly GCA_025453395.1. NCBI lineage: Bacteria > Pseudomonadati > Candidatus Omnitrophota > Candidatus Omnitrophota bacterium. The sequence continues at coordinate 273,128 of JALOQK010000002.1, read as the reverse complement.
TTAGGGGACAACTCCGCTAATTCCCAAGACAGCAGGTTCTGGGGTTTTGTCCCGCAGGGCAACATTCTCGGTAAGGCCATTCTTATATATTGGCCATTGAACAGGATCAGGGCTATTAAGTAAACAGATGAATTTCGCCAATAAAATATCCATTTTCCGCATCCTTACTGTTCCGTTTTTTATCGCTACCCTTATTTATTATCAACCCCAAAAAGATTACCTGCGTTTTATAGCCTTAGGGATCTTTGTCTTAGGCGCGGTTTCCGATGCCGTGGACGGATATATTGCCAGAAAAGCAAAACAGGTATCCAAGGCCGGCATGGTACTTGATCCATTAGGGGATAAACTGCTTTTAATGAGCTCTTTTATCATGCTTTCCATTATTGATCAATTCCCGGGCAACATTAAGCTTCCTATCTGGGTGAGCCTTGTAGTTATAAGCCGGGACGTGATTATTTTGCTTGGCGCGGTTGTAATCTACATCGTAAAACAAAATATTGACATTAAGCCTACGCGATGGGGAAAATTGACCACTACTTTCCAGATGGCATCTGTAATCGCGGTTCTTCTGCAATTACAGATCGCTTTTATTTTTTGGGGTATTGCGGTATTTTTCACGCTTATTTCCGGTATGGATTATATCAAGAGAGGATTTAATTGGCTTTATGTTATTGATAACCGCAATCATCATTAGCTATCTAGTCGGCTCTATACCCACCGCGTATCTTGCCGGCAGGATTTTGAAAGGCATAGATATCCGCGAATTTGGTTCCGGTAATATTGGAGCAACCAATGCGCTTCGCGTTTTGGGCAAGAAAACCGGGTTTATCGTTCTTTTGGTTGACGTCTTAAAAGGGATCGTCCCGGTAATCTTATTAGGTAATTATGTCTTATCGCAGAATAAGGCCTTAAGCCAAGAGTTTGTGTATATCTGTATAGCCGCAAGTTGCGTTATTGGCCACATCTGGACTATATTCTTAAAATTTAAAGGCGGTAAAGGCGTAGCTACTTCTTTAGGGGTATTAATCGGTATATCCTTAAAGCTACACGCGGTAGCAATCAGCCTAGGCATAATGCTGGTGATATGGCTGGCGGTTTTTATGATTTTCAGAATGGTATCCCTGGCCTCTGTGATAGCGGCTTTGGCCTTTCCTGCCTGCATTTTTATCCTAAAACAACCCTTAAGCTTGTTTATTTTCGCGTTTATTTTAAGTTTTTTAGTGGCCTGGCGCCATCGCGCCAACATCCTTCGGATCATTCAAGGTAAAGAACCCCGCCTTAAGCTTTAGAAATAACCCGCTGTAGTAAAACCCCTGGAAAGCGCTTTCTCAAAAAGCATCATATACCCTTGAAAGTACTAAACTTATGATGTTATACTTTTTGTGTAATATCTCCCCACCAGCCATGGCATTAAAGGGGAAAGTTGCCGGATTACTGATAAAACAGGGGGAATAAATTATCCAGTAGTCCGGCTGTTTCTAAAAAAGGGGCCGAAATGAGGGATCTAGTATTTAAAAACCTGACTTGCGAAGAAAAAAACAGACGCATAATCTGCGCTTCGGAAATCGTGGACAAAGAAGGCATTAGAAGCGTTATCCGCAGGCATTTTATTTGCACGGTGCGCGAAGTGCGCCCGGAGAAAATAGAAAAGCCCCAGCCATACCTATATGTGTTAAAAGAGCATAACGATCAAAAACAGCAAGAAAGGTTTTTCTGCCGCCTTAAAGGCAGCATCTACGCCATAAATAATGGCAAAACTTATTTGATCTGTTTCATGCATTCGCTTAGGATTACTTTTAGCTCTATACCCAGCAACCTGATGCAATATAAAGATGAATAATTGAAGAATTTAATTATTTTTTCTTGACAAAAAGGAGGGATTTTATATAATTAGGACTTAATGAAACAGATACATGCGCAATATAAACTTAACCGGATTGGCCAAAAAGCCAATGCGGTTTTTTTATTGGTCAATTGATGAAGAAAAACTTTGCTAAAATATTCATAATAGCTTTTATCTTGCAGGGAATAGCAAATTTAGGCTATTCTCAAAGTATGGCCGCAGAGTATCTCTGCCAGAATGGGGTAAAATACTATAATCAGGGAGATTTTACTGCATCACTTAGAGAATTCTCAAAAGTCCTTATACTAGAACCAGATAATCAAACCGCCAATTATTATATCGCTAAGATCAATGCCCCCGCGCAAGGTTCTGCCGCGCAAGCCAAAACCAATAAGCTACATTCGGATAAAGCGTTAGAATTTGAAGATTCCGTAAAAAGAGAAAAGGAAATGGCCCGCTTGCTAGATTCTTTAGACAAAACGATCCCCAAAGAACAGCCGGATCAGGCAAAAACACAGCTTGCTTACGCAAGCCCTTATTACGCCGCGAAAGATAAAACCGCATTAGATACCGAAACCCAGAAAGAAGAACTTAAGGTAGGCAATATTGCTGTTGAGGGAGAAGCCCAGATTTCTCTGGGGGCGGATACTGATGATTTTATAGTCAACAGGGCCAACGCTGATTTGGATGAAAAAAACTGGAGAATACTTTCTACTGCCGGGTATAACCGCAAGGCTAATACCTTTGACACGCGCGTATATGACCGCTTAAGGGTTAATTTAGATACTCAAAATAAAGAAGGCTTGAACTTCCATGGCAATATTACCGCTGACCCGTGGAGTTATATCGGTAAAAGCGATAAGTTCACCGTGACAAGCGGCTGGGGTGATCCCGCCCAGATGCAATTATTATATCTAGGAAACACCAATTACACTCTGGCGCAAACTATCTACACCTTACAAAATGGAAATTCATTAAGCCTGCCGGAATTAAAAGTCCATAGCGGCAGCACAAGCCAAGCCACGGTACTTGGCGCTTTTGCTGATGTTGGCACCGGATTACACGACACCTTTATCATTCCTTCAAAGAAGATTAACGCTTACTTTCAGCCGCTGCGCGAATTCTGGGCGGATTACAAGCAAGAAGGGATAAAATTACGCGTGTTCCCCATAGCTTATCAGGACCAGGCTTATACATCAGATGATCCGCTGAAGCTTTCCAACAACCATATCTGGTGGCAAGAAAGCCCATGGATTGACGCCTGGAGGCAAGGTGAATATAACGATGGGGTTTCTGATTTTACTAAAGGCGGCATGGACGATTCTCTGGCCTATTTGGTGCGTGATTCAGACGGGACAAGGCTTACTAATTTGCGCGGCGCCAGCCTTTCATTAAGCACAATCGATAACCTGTCTATTGATTCCACGATTGCTGCTCCTAAAACACTTTGGGAAGATTACAGCTATATCAACAATATTATCAATGCCACGCGCCTGAAATATCATATGGCGGATAATTTCAATATCGGCTCCACCTTGACTTACCGCATGGGCTTTGATTCCGGCCAACGGGAAGATATGGTAAATTATGTATATTCGGTTGATACCGAATATGAGATTACAGACGGAGTTAAAACATATATGCAGGCGGCTGCCTCTAAAACGCGCCAGGATCTAAGCAATGAAACTTATAAATCAAGCTACCGGGGCAATGCCTACCATTTATCATTGATCGGTAATTTCTCCGGAAGAAGCATCATGAACCAGGAATACGGCTATTACGGCATGAAGCCGCAGGAAGGCGATGAGGCGTTTTGCAGATACAGATTATTCTTTACGCATATGGATGAAGGGTTTGACACTAAACTTTCTAATTATCATCAAACGCGCAATGACGCCTTTTGGTCGCGCCATCTGCATTTTCAGAAACCATTCGATTATTATTATACCGGTCTATACAAGCCCACAAATACCTGGGAAGACATCGAACCTTATAAAATAGGCGATGGTGTTGATATCGGAAGGGACGCGGTAGGCGCGCGCGTAGAAAATACATTTTTTGATAATAGCGCGAATAATTTGTTAGATGTCAGAAATGTGCATAAAACTAACGGCAAGCAAGTGGAGACTGTTGCCCGTGATGAATTTACCTATAAGATAAACCAGCGCCTGACTACAAAACTGCTGGGGATTTATCAGTATCTTCCTAAGACTAAAAACGGCATAGACCCATTTATAACTGATCCTAACACCGGAGAATACATTAGCAACTCTTCTATAACTGATGGCAAGGACCCTTCATTAAAAACCGGATCCCTGGGTTTAGAATACGAGTTTTTTGATGGGGTTTCTTTATCCGGTATCTGGGAACATACAAACGACTATACTTTAGCTTATGATAATTTTCCAAGAAGCCTGCTTAGTAATGCTAATTTAGGCACCACTTATTATGAATACGGAAATAAATACCGCGAGGAATTAAACTCGCTTTACAGCCAGGGGTTATTTCCGTTACCGCCTTATCCTTTTTATGATATTTGGAAAACAGGCTTAAAGCTTAAACCAAGCGATCAAATGCAAATCTACCTTGATTACACGCGCAATGAATTTAAAAGCGCCGGCGGGATTGATAACAACATCAACCACATAGGCATGGAATTAGCGTACCTGCCGACTAAGAAGCTTAACTTCTTTTTGCGTTACACCTATTCACGCTGGAACGACGTGAACAGAATGCTTGATGGAGAAAATAAGGTTTACTTAGGCCACCATAATTTCTTTGCCGAAGCAAGATATGCTGCTTCAATTGACGATGAGCTTATTATGCAATATGGCGATGGAGGAATAACCCCGTCAGCTATAAAATCTTACGATCCATTCTCAGGAGGGTATTCTGTCTTAGATACCCGCCATATAGTACGCCTCTATTACCGCAGAAAATTTTAATAGCAATCATTAAAATAACCAATAATCAAATTCCAATCACCAAATAATAACCAATTACCAATTTTCCAATAATCAAACCGTTTGGCATTTGGTTATTGATTATTGGATATTGTTTGCAACTTGGGATTTGGTAAATTGGTTATTATCCTAAATAGATGTCTATTTTCCCAATTTGGCAGGACCTGATTTGTTCGGCGTAAGGCGGACAGATAAAAGATGATTCTATTTCTATAAGTTTGGCATTTTTATCAAGGAAGGTGATTTTCTTAACCTGCGCCATATTTGCCCCAAAGGTATTCTTTCTTTTTGGGTTGTGATAAGTAACCATAGTTTTATTCAAAAATTTAAAAGAATAACTGCCGGTTTTTTTATCAAACATCCAAGCCTCAAGCGCGGGCTGAAAACGTAAAGCAAGCTGGCCTTTGTTATCCATAAAGAATGGCTGTTTGCCGGTATTGATTAAAAGCCAGATCTGCAAAAATTCTGCCGTTGAGCCGGATAGCCGCGCCACAAAACCAGCTCCATGTAATTTTTTGTCAAAATAGGCGCTTCCCACGATAAAAGAAGAATTTTCTAATATACTTCTTCCATAGACAAAAGGGTCAAGAAAGGGGATCAGCACATTCTTAAAATCAGCGTAAAATTCATCATAAAGCCCCTGCTTTAAGAGTTCAAGCAAATACTTATACTCCATATGCAGCCATATAGATTCATTTTCAAGCCAGCCGGGAGTAAACACGCGGCATCTGCCGATTTCTTCAGGCATAGCAGATAACGGGGCGTTTACCTTATACATTTTAAGTTTATTATCGTAAAGAGCGCTTTTCATAACTGCCTGATGCAATTGGCGAGCCTGCTTTTCATCAGAAGCTAATCGCAAAGCGTGCACTTGAGATTCCAAGAAAAAGGGCAATCTTATTTGCCTGAACTTAAGCGGCTTGATAAACCCATGCTCCAACTGGGAAAATTCAACTACCTCGTGCATAAAATACGCGTAGTACATCTTTGCTTTAGGATCATAGGCCTTGTTAATAGCCGAGTCAATTTTCTTTAAGGCATTATCCAAAACAGGCAATACATCTTTTGCTAAGATCTGAATATCATTTCCGCTAAATCCAAGAATGGTCTTTTTACGGTAAGCCTCTTTAAGGCTGGTTGCCTTATCCCAATAGACATAGTCTTTTTCATTGGAATCGCTCTGCAGGCTTTCTTTTATAATAGGGTCAAGGCTAAAGATAAAATCAATTACTTCTTCCGAAATCTGTATTCTCATGTTAGGCCCCAGATCCACGATATCCTTTAAAAAGAGGATCAGGCGCTTTAATTCAAAGGTCTCGCAGGATGATGAGCCAAATAAAGCCGGAAGCCCGTTTAAGGCATCATACCAGCCGGGTTTATTTGCTTCCATTTCAATGCCTGCCCCAAACGGGTCAAGAGAGGACATTTTATTCACGAACAAGCACAAAAGCTTAGCAAAGAGGCTGGTGGTATAAATATCTGCTGTTCCATATCCAGAGTGCATTGCGTGGGAAAGGCTATGGCGCTTTTTGATCAATTCTTTTTTATGGGAATCAACTCCCACGCAGTGTAATTGCCTTGGCTGTCCGTGATAAAGCAGGTATTTCTCAGCGCGCGGCTTAACCACCTCGCTATTATCAAAAAAAGTAAAGATTTTCTTTTCAAAACATAAATTTAATTTGTCTTCGGGATACATGGAGAAATAATTTTCCAGAAGGTCCAGATTATACGCCCAGTGGTCAATCCAGAAACCTTCGCCATGTTCAGCCTCTTGATACTCAACCGACAAAGATAGTATCTGGCCGATAAAATTTTCTAAAGAAGAAAAAAGCTTGATATCCTTCTCCAGTATAAGCTGAGCCAGGTCTCCAGGGGTAAACGGCTTGGCAAAGAAATCAATCAGGGTTTTTTCATCTTCTCCCCGCACAAAAGATTTTAATCGTGATCGAAGCAGATCCTGATCTTGGATAAGAAAACTTACGCCCTTAACCACTAAAGGGTTAAACCCGTCAGTTTGAATCAGATTCAAGAAAGAAACGATATTGTTTTCCTTTACCAGCGGGTTAAACCAGCAGTCAAGACGTCGGTTTTGGTTGATATCGCGGTAGTTACCATTGCCCTGGGAGAAATAGGTCGGCTGAATTTGGAAACGATTATAATCGCGCTCCAGATCTCCGTGTTTTCTCGAATACAGGTAAAAAATATGCTTTTTATCCCCGGTTTCTAAGGTAAGAGGCAGCCCACCGCGCATAATATTATCCAGAAAAGTCTGCTTGGCATAAAAGTCAAAAGCCAAGGAAGAACTTTTTGTTTCAATCATCTGAGTAATGCCGCTAATAATAGCTTGATTTTCATCGCGCTTACGGCTTAAATATCCCGGACTGAGCATACGCTTCAATGCCTTGTTTAAGGCATCCACGTTAAAAGCATACCCCAGCATGGAATAAAATATCTTATCTTCATTGGTTTTAAGATTAAATGCGCTGTGGATAAAACCGCAGGGGATCTTATTTTTTACAGCCTGTCTTGAAAGATCCGGGAGGAAATCTTTGCCGCGCAAAAAAGATGCCGGGCAAGAGAAGTCGGTTACCTCTGCGAAAATAACATCCGGGTCAACTATCGGGTCTAAAAGAAGCATCTGGGAATTTTCATCAGTTGCGCCAAAATAAAAATTACCTTCTTTTATGTGGGTTACTTCCGGGCGGTCAGAGGGGTCAACAAGAAGCCGCAAGAATGCGGCCTTTTGCTTTAAATTATCAACCACCATCCAGGCTTCAATAGTGCGGCTCATTTCTTTCATCAGCCAGTTATTCATTCCAAACGGTATTATCTGGGAAGCACCGTCTAACATCTGAATATGCTGATTTCTTTTTGAGATATTGCGTATGGTAACAGCGCGCACTAAAGCGCCAAAGCTGTCGTTGGGCAGGGTAAAATATTCTACTTCGGTTTGAACGCCTAAAGTATAGTTTGTTTCTTCTATTTTTAAACCATAGGAGGATACCTTCATTTTGTTCTCTATTGTATATGGCAAATTAGAGAATCCATTGTGGAACGGCTCATAAAAAAGATTGCTTTTACCGCGGCTTATCTTCAAAAAAGTGCGAAACCCCTGCAAAGAGGTATGCTGCCAGGCTTTATTGGCAGGCGAGAACTCCATTATGGCGTGGTCCTTATCTTTAGTGCCTAGGCTGGCGATGCACTGCCCGCGATTAACGTAGAAAACCCAAATGGGAATGCCAAAACAACCCGCTATCGCGGGAAAGAAATTGGCAAAAGGCTTGGCGTGATTATAGTTTGTGATGACAAATTCGCCGGTTTTAGAAAGTTGAAAGCTTGGCTTTTTCATGCAGACTATTTTAGCGTGTTCCTGGATTTTGTCTATATATTTTATTATTTTGACTTAAGGTAATAATAATGTTAAAATATGAAAATTCTTAAAACAGGGACAAAAATGGGCATTAATAAAGATACTGTAAAACTATCCGCGAAACTGGCGCGCATTGAACTTTCACAAGAAGAAGCTTCTGGCTTAGCTATACAGCTTGAGGGAATAGTCAATTTCATTGATACCTTAAAGAAAGCAGATATTAACCAAATACCCCCCACAAGCCATATCCTGCCTTTAAATAACGTGTTAAGAAGCGATACCGTAAAAGAATCATTACCCATTGATGAGGCGCTTCTTAACGCCCCGGAAACAGAAGAGAAGTTCTTTAAAGTAGCAAAAATAATTGAATAAGCTAATGGAAAATATACATTTAAGCGTTACTGAAATCCTAGATTTGATTCATCAGAAAAAGGCTTCTGGCTTAAATTATAATCAAGAATTGAGGCAGAGGATCAAGTCTATAGGAGATAAAACCAACGCCTATGTGCGCAGAAATGATCTCTCGCAACAAACCCAGCAAGAAGAGCACGGCGAATCAACGCTTCCCCTTAAAGGCCTTGCCATATCTGTTAAAGATAACATCTGCACAAAAGGCAGCCTTACGCAATGCTGTTCAAGAATCCTTGATAAATTTAAGCCGCCTTACGACGCCACGGTAGTAGGCAAATTAAAGCAAGCGGGTGCCAGCATATTTGAACTAAAAACTAATATGGACGAGTTTGCCTTCGGCTCATCCACAGAAAATTCCTTTTTCGGCGTAACTCATAACCCCTGGGATTTAAGTTGTGTTCCCGGGGGCTCTTCCGGAGGTTCGGCGGCCGCAGTCTCATCAGGCGAGGCTTTTTTTGCTTTAGGTTCAGATACCGGCGGCTCCATACGCCAGCCCGCTTCTTTCTGCGGGGTAGTAGGACTAAAGCCTACATATGGCAGGATTTCACGCTATGGATTAATCGCTTTTGCCTCCAGCCTTGATCAGATAGGCCCGATCACCAAGAATGTTGAAGATTGCGCTTTATTGCTAAAATACATAAGCGGGCATGACCCCATGGATTCCACATCAGCGGATATGCCTGTTCCGGATTACACTAAGATACTCGGGGCGGACATCAAGGGGATTAAGATTGGCATGCCCAAAGAATACTTTGTGCAAGGTTTAGACACAGAAGTAAAAGCAAAGATACAAGAAGCAAAAGAGAAACTCAAAAGTTTAGGCGCGATAATAAAAGATATAAGCCTGCCGCATACTCAATATGCCGTGCCAGTATATTATATTGTGGCAACCGCTGAAGCCAGTTCAAATCTGGAGCGTTTTGACGCTGTGCAGTATGGATTGCGCAGCGCGTCATCAAATCTAATGGATATGTATAAAAATACCCGCCAAGATGGATTCGGGATAGAGGCCAAAAGAAGGATTATTTTAGGCACATTCGTGTTATCGCATGGTTATTATGATGCCTATTATCTGCGCGCGATGAAAGTCAGGACGCTGATCAAAAATGATTTTGACGCGGTTTTTAAGGAATGCGACTGCATCATCACGCCTACTTCGCCAACGCCTGCGTTTAAGATAGGCGAGAGGATAAGCGACCCTTTAAAAATGTATTTATCCGACGTCTATACCATTTCAGCTAATTTGGCGGGGATCCCGGCTATATCCATACCTTGCGGTTTTACCAAATCTAATCTTCCTATTGGAATGCAGCTTATGGCAAAGGCATTTGATGAAGAAATGCTTTTGCGCGTAGCTTACATATATCAACAGGATGCACAGCTGTATAAGGTTAAACCTAAAATATAACTATGAACTATCAACCAGTTATTGGATTAGAGGTGCACGTTCATTTAAAAACCAAAAGCAAGGCCTTTTGCGCATGCTCCACGGAATTCGGCAAAAGCCCTAATTCACAAACCTGCCCGGTATGCCTGGGGTTTCCGGGGTCGCTGCCGGTTTTAAATGAGACTGCCCTTGATTTTGCGATAAAAACCGGCCTGGCATTAAACTGCAAAATCAATGAGTTTACCAAGTTTGACCGCAAGAATTATTTTTATCCCGACCTGCCCAAGAATTACCAGATCTCGCAGTATGATCTTCCTGTAGCTGGCAAAGGCTTCCTGAAAATAACCCTTGATGGAAAGACAAGGCGCATTGGCATAACCCGCGCGCATCTGGAAGAAGACGCAGGCAAACTTATCCATAAATCCAGCTCAAGCCTTGTGGATTTTAACCGCGCAGGAGTGCCCTTGCTTGAAATCGTAAGCGATCCGGATATGCACAGCCCTCAAGAAGCGTATGAATACTTATCCACCCTAAAAAGCATATTGGAATATTTAGAAGTATCGGATTGCGATATGGAAAAGGGCTCACTTCGTTGCGATGCCAATGTTTCTATCCGACCTGAAGGCTCTAAAGAGCTGGGGGTAAAAACTGAAATAAAAAACATGAACTCATTCAAAGGCGTAAAAGACGCCCTTGAATACCAGATAAAAAGGCAAATAAAAATGTCCGAAGCCGGGGAAAAGATCCTGCAGGAAACCCTGCTTTGGGATGCTAAAACCATGACTACATCTTCCATGAGAAGCAAGGAAGAGGCCAAGGATTACCGCTATTTTCCTGAGCCAGATTTACCGCCATTTATTATTGCTTCTAATAAAATCCAAAAGATAAAAGAAACTATCCCAGAACTGCCGCAAGAGAAAATCAAACGTTTTATGAAAGAATACGCAACCAGCGAATACGAAGCTAAGATTCTTTGCGCAAGCCATAAGTTCGCTGCAGCCGCCGAATCAGCAATAGCCAGATATCCGATAAAAAATAAAAAAGCTATGATTAATTGGTATATTGGCCCGGTATTAGAAGAGGCGGGAAAATTAAATACCCCGCCGCATTTATTAGAGATTCCAGGCGGCAATGAAGAGCTGATCAAGCTTGTTCAATTTATAGAAGAAGAGAAAATTTCTAATTTAACCGCTAAATCAGTCTTTAGCAGATCAATAGCCGCCAAGAAACCCGCGTCGCAAATAATACAGGAAGAAAGCCTTTTTCAGATATCAGATGCGTCAGAACTGGAAAGTAAAATAGATCAGGTTATCAAGGAAAACACCGCTTCGGTAAATGATTATAAAGCCGGCAAAACCAACGCGCTTATGTTTTTAGTGGGCCAAGTAATGAAAAAATCAAAAGGTAAAGCCAATCCTAAGATAGCCCAGGAACTTTTAAAACGGAGGCTGGATAATGCTTAAAAAGCTAACAGCGTTTTTATTTGTAATCACGGCAATTATTATCGCGGCAGCTTGTTTCTCCTGGGCTGCGGATAAACAGGATAAAAAAGACGACCTTTACAAACAAGTCGAACTTTTTTCTAATACTCTGGCTATTGTTAAAGCTGAGTATGTCAACGAAACTTCCCCTAAACAGCTTATCTACGGGGCGCTAAAGGGAATGATCTCAAGCCTGGACCCTTACAGCCAATTTATGGACCCGGATTCTTATAATGAATTAAAAGTTGATACTGAAGGTAAATTCGGCGGCTTAGGCATTGAAATTACTATTGATAAAGGCCTTTTAACCGTAATTACTCCTATTGAAGACACTCCTGCCTGGAAGGCGGGAATTAAGCCCAACGACCGCATCGTTAAAATAAACACAGAGCTAACCCGGGATATAACCCTTTCTGACGCAGTAAAGAAAATGCGCGGCAAGCCCGGAGAACCTGTTACTTTAACTATACTACGCGAAAAAGAAAAGAAAGTATTAGATATTACCGTTATCCGGGATATTATCAAGATCAAAGATATTAAAGAAGCCAGGATATTGGAAGATGGAATAGCCTATATCAAGCTTATAGAATTCAGAGAAAATACCTGCGCGGATTTGCAGGCTGCCCTGGATAAGCTGAAAGAAAAAGGTATGGCTTCTCTGATACTTGACTTGCGCAATAATCCCGGAGGCCTTTTAGACGCGGCAGTAAAGGTCTGTGAGAAATTTATCCCCAAAGGAAAAATAATAGTTTCCACTAAGGGCCGCCAAGACAAACAAAACCTTGAGTTTGTTTCGCGTTTAGAATCAAGCTTAGTGGATTTACCGATGGTAATACTTGTTAACGCGGGATCTGCTTCCGGAAGCGAAATTGTCGCCGGGTGCATGCAAGACTATAAACGCGCCATCATACTTGGAGTAAAGTCCTTTGGCAAAGGTTCTGTGCAGTCGGTTATTCCTTTAAGGGATGGCTGCGCCTTAAGATTAACTACCAGCAAATATTTTACGCCGCTTGGAAGAGAAATACACAACAAGGGCATTATCCCTGACATAGTAGTAGAAGAAGAAACTTCTAATAATGATAAAGAAAAAACCTCTGAAGACTTAAAGAATGAGATCTTTGAAGATTTGGAGAAAAACGCTCAACCGCAAGAAGTTGAGTTTAAGCCGGACAAACAGGTTAACCACGCGATTGATGTTCTAAAAGCAATAAGCATATACAAGAAATAAGAATGAAAAAAGAAAATATTATCATCATAATATTGTCAGCAATAGTCCTGATCCAGGCGATAATCATATTTGTGTTCTTAAGGCCTCAGCCAAAAGCAAGGCCTCATATTAAGAAGCCGCCTGTTGCCTTCAAACAGGAAAAGATAAAAGGCGAAATTGCCATTGTCCTGGATGATTGGGGGTATAATCAAAGCAATCTTGAAGCTTTAAGAGGCCTGAGTAAATACCCGCTTACTATAGCAATTTTACCGAATCTTCCATATTCTTCTTTTATCGCGCGGGAAGCGCGCGCTATGAAATTTGAAACCATACTGCATCTTCCGCTTGAACCGTACGGCAATTATAAACTGGAAAACAATACTATTGTTACCTCTATGAGCAAAAAACAGATAAGAAACATCATAGAAAACAGCCTAAAAAATGTGGGGGAGGTAAAGGGAGTAAATAACCATATGGGTTCTAAAGCTACGGCTTCAAAGCAAACAATGGCGGTTGTCTTAGGGGTACTAAAAGAAAAGGGGCTGTATTTCTTAGACAGCCTTGTATCAGATAAGTCTGTATGCCAAAAACAGGCGAAAGAAGCAGGGGTTGCTTTTGCCAAAAGAAATGTTTTCTTGGATAATCAAAATAATGCTGTCTACGTAAGAAACCAGATCTATAAACTAAAAGCAAAGGCCAGGGTTTCTGGTTACGCCATAGGCATAGGCCATGACCGCGCTAATACAATTGTTTTGCTCGAAGAAGAACTTCCCAAAATGGAAAGAGAAGGGTTTAAACTGGTGTTTGTTTCACAAATCGCTAAATAATGTTTGTCCTGGGCATAGAAACATCATGTGATGAAACTTCTGCCGCGGTAGTTAAAGACGGAATTGATATTCTTTCCTGTCATACTTCTTCAAGCCTTTTGTGGCATAAGAAATACGCGGGCGTGATCCCGGAAATCGCCTCGCGTAAACATCTTGAAGTAATTGATTCAGTAGCCAGAAGCGCGCTTGAAAGCGCAAAGCTTACTCTGGACAAAATAGGATTGATTGCGGTTACCTGCTCACCCGGGCTTTTGGGGTCATTGCTTGTGGGATTATCTTTTGCCAGAGGCTTAAGCTTGGCCAAAAGAATCCCCTTGATGGAAGTAAACCATCTTTACGCTCATATATACGCCTGCGTATTGACTGACCAAAAACTGAAGCCGCCTTTTATATCATTAGTGGTATCAGGAGGGCATACTAGCTTATTTTTGGTTAAAAGTTTCAGAAATATTTCCCTTTTAGGGCAGACTTGCGATGATGCCTGCGGAGAGGCCTTTGATAAAGTGGCGAAATTGTTACAATTGGGCTACCCCGGCGGACCGGAAATTGAGAAAAAAGCGCGAGAAATAAATCACAGCCTCTTGAAATTAAAATGCTCCAATACCAGCAGGCCGTTAGATTTTAGTTTTAGCGGGATTAAAACCGCTGTCCTTTATATTACGCAAAACAAACTTAAGAAATATTCCAAAGGCGAACTGGCGTATTCTTTCCAGAAAACAGTTGTAGACGCGTTAATAGAGAAATCTTTGCTTGCCTGCCGCCAAAAGAAGATTAAAACACTTGCTGTGGGAGGAGGCGTAGCCGCAAATTCTTATTTACGCGATACCTTTAGGCGCTTGGCAGAGAAAGAAAAAGTAAAAGTTTTTTTTCCTTCTAAGGCTTTGTGCATGGATAATGCCGCTATGATCGCGGGATTAGCATACAGGATAAAAAAGGAGGGCAAATAATCATGGTCACAGATTTCCAGGTTTTTTTCAGACTTTCTGCTTCAGTAGTCTTAAGTGGACTGATCGGGTTTGAACGGCAATTCCATCGCAGGAACGCTGGCCTTCGCACCCATATCATGGTTTGCTTAGGCTCCTGCCTTATGATGTTGACATCTATATATATTTTTGATATATATAAGGACATAGTACCCCTTGATCCAGTGCGTTTAGCTGCCGGGGTTATTACTGGCATAGGCTTTTTAGGCGCAGGAACGATTATGCGCGACCGCACTGAAATAAAAGGCTTAACTACCGCAGCCAGCCTTTGGGTGGTCTCTGGCATCGGATTATCAATAGGATGCGGTTTTTACACCGGGGCTATTTTCGCAACCTGTTTGGCATTAATAGTCCTTCTTGTTTTAAGGCGCGCGGAACCGCTTGTTTTTGAAAAACTGCAACAGCCGCATGAACATAAAAAATAGGAGGTAAGGTTATGGCCTTTAAAAAGAAACAAGAAGAAAAAATCCTTGATGTGGACGCAGCAATGCAAGGGTCATTAAGCTTTAAGGAACCGGTAAATTTACGCATCAATGGCAGGTTTGAAGGCAACCTGGAAATAAAAGGAAATTTAACCATAGGCCAAACTGCGGTTGTCTGCGCGGATATAATCGGGGATAACGTTATTGTTGGGGGGAAAGTCAAGGGGCATATTACCGCCAGGGAAAGATTAACCCTTCTGCCATCAGCGCTTGTAGAAGGCGATATCTACCCGGCAAAATTAAATGTGGCCGAAGGCGCGATACTAGAAGGCAAATGCATGATGCTGCACGATTTTCTGAATACAGATGAGCTTTCGCGGTACCTTGAAGTTGATTTAAATTCCATATTAGAATGGGCCAATTCCGGAAAAGTACCCGCAATCAAAGAAGGAGAAGGCTGGAGATTCGACAGGAAAGCTATTGACTCCTGGATAGCATCAGGAAAAATCGGAAAGTAACCTTTCTTTTAACAAAATCAACCGCGACTACCCCGAATCTTGGTCTGGGCTTGTTAAAGTTGATGATTAGCCGGGTTTTTCAATCGGCTAATGTACAATATCTATATAAAAATGGCTGACGAAAAACTTATTACCATAAGAGATGTTTCTATTGCGCTGGGAGTAACAGAAAAAGAAGTTATTGAGCTGGCGGAAAAAGGCGAAATCCCTGCCTATAAAATAGCAGGGGTATACCTTAGGTTTAAGCGCCATCAGGTAGAAGAATACCGCCAAAAAAACAAAAACCTGCTTAATAAACAACCTTCTTACAGCGGATACTGCTTAAAAGAAAGAATAAGCGACTTTTTGTATTTCAACGATTTTTACATATTAAGCACTATCCTGATCGTATTGATTATCTTAGTGATTTTGCGAGGATATTAACTAAATGAATTGTGAAAATTCCGGCTTTTGCGATTTAGGCTTTGCAAAACTGGATACAAATAGAAGGCAAAGAAGGGGTTATCCTGAGGCGGTATATTCACCGGGCAAGAATAAAAAACAGCTTAAAGAAATTACCGCGGCCCTTTTAAAGAATAAGGAAGATGTCATCTTAACCCGCCTTGACAGGGATAAATTTTCTTACCTTAAAAAATTCTACCCTTCTTTAAAATACAGCGGCGAAGCAAGGCTTGCTTTCATAACTTTTAATAAACCTGTCAAAAAACACAAAATTATTGCCGTTGTATGCGCCGGCACTTCAGATATCCCGATAGCTGAAGAAGCCGCCATCGTCGCGGAAATAGGCGGCAGTAAAGTAAAAAGGCTTTACGATGTTGGGGTAGCTGGAGTACACCGTCTTTTTTCTAATATTGATATAATCAAGCAGGCAAATGTTATTATTGTTGTGGCGGGCATGGAGGGGGCGTTAGCAAGCTTGGTCAGCGGCTTAGTAAAATCTCCGGTTATTGCTGTTCCCACAAGCTGCGGATACGGAGCCAGTTTCCAAGGGCTATCGGCGCTGCTTACCATGTTAAACGCCTGTTCCGCTGGGATAACGGTAGTAAATATTGATAACGGTTTTGGCGCGGGATATTTCGCTAACTTGATAAACAAATAAGGAAACTAAAAATTAAAAACTAAAAGCGTAAAATTATAATTTAAAATTAAAAGCAAAAAAGACCACAAATATAATAAAATACACGCAGTGAATAATATCTTACTTATTTTTTGGATTTAATTTTTAGTTTTGAATTTTAATTTTGCATTTTTCACGTTTAATCTTTAACAAAGTTCATTTTTAAAAGGAGTTGTTAATTATGGCGCTTTCGGGATTAGACATCTATAAGTTATTGCCTAAAACAAATTGCCGGCAATGCGGCATCGCAACCTGCCTTGCCTTTGCCATGCAATTAGCAAAAAAGGGGATAAGCATCGATAAGTGCCCGTTTTTATCCAATGAATCAAAGAAAATACTTGAAGAATCTTCCCAGCCTCCAATAAAATTAGTATCCATCGGGACAGGCGAAAATAAACTTGATATTGGCAATGAAAGCGTCTTGTTCCGGCATGAAGAAAAGTTCCACAATCCTTGCGGAATCGGCATAATATTAGAAGACACTTTAAAAGAAACAGAGATATTGCATCAGATCAATAAAATAAATAGTTTTGTATTTGAGCGCGTAGGGCAAAAATTAGAAGTTAATTTAATCGCCCTAAAGCAAACCGGCTGCCTGCAAAATTTCATCAAATTAGTGCAGACGGCTTTAAAAAATACAAAATTGGCCATAGTTTTAATGGTAAGCGACATAGCTTCTTTGGAACAGGCTATAAAAATAAGCAAAGATCAAAAGCCGCTTATTTATCCGGATGAAAATATTAGCCAAGAAGCAGCTGCCTTAGCCAAAGAAAACAAGCTTGCTATGGTAGTTAAGGCCGGAACAATAGAAGAGGCGGCAGCTAAAACTGAAAGCCTGGCCAAGGCAGGGCTTAACGATCTGATTATTGATTCTGGAGATAAGAATACCCGGGAAAAACTCTGGGACTTAACCCAAATCCGCCGCCAGGCGCTTAAAAAATCAAACCGCTTATTAGGATATCCCGCAATAGTAACTATCAACAAGGCCGATCCCCTTGATGAAATCATGGAAGCGGCAACCTACATCTGTAAATATTCCGGTATTGTTTTATTGAAACATGCGCTTGCGTGGGAGGCCCTGTCGCTTTTAACCTTAAGGCAAAATATTTATACCGATCCGCAAAAGCCTCTTCAGATTGAACCAAAAATCTACACCATAGGAAATGCCACTGTCAAATCTCCGATCATGATCACCACAAATTTCTCGCTTAGTTATTACACGGTCCTGGGAGAGGTAGAAGCCAGCAAAATCCCCTCGCACATAATAAGCATGGATACGGAAGGCATGTCGGTCTTAACTGCCTGGGCGGCGGAGAAATTTACCCCGGAGAAAATAGCTAACGCCCTTATTAAGCTTAATGCCGATAAAGCTGTATCGCATAAAAACCTGATCATACCCGGTTATGTCGCAGTTTTAAGCGGAGAGCTGGAAGAAAAATCCGGTTGGAAAATAACCGTGGGCCCAAAAGAAGCATCGGGTCTGCCAGCTTTCTTAAAGAACTACTCTGCTGGATAATACATGGATAAATGTAAAGTAACTTTTTACCCTGAAGGAAAAACAGTAGAAGTCCCCAAGGGGACAACTGTGCTTTCCGCGGCAATATCCTGCGCAAACTATATTAAATCCGCCTGCGCAGGCGAAGGCACCTGCGGGCAATGCAAAGTGATCATCAAGGATAAAGGAATTTCCGTATCTAAACTTGCCTGCTTAACCATAGTAAAAGAAGATATGCAGGTAGAAATACCGGAACAATCAAGATTGATCTTTGAAAAAACCGATGCCCAGGAAATAGAACTGTCTAAAATATCCTTGGGCAATACCGGCTTTGAACAATTACCGCTGGTTAAGAAAATATTTTTGAAATTGCCTGCGCCCAAGCCAAATGACCCTTTAAGCGATTGGGAAAGGATAACGCGGGAAATAGACAAATATAACCTTGGAAGCATAACTATAGGCATAACTACTTTAAGGCAAATCGCAGAAATTCTGAGAGATTCAAACTGGCAAATTACAATTACCCTTGCTTACAGGGAAACAATATTTGAAGTTATTCACATAGAGCCGGGTGACACAACAAGCAAAAATTACGGTTTCTGTTTTGATATCGGAACCACTACCATAACCGGCGAGCTTGTAGATCTAAACAACCGAAAGTCATTGGGGGCTTCTGCCTGTTACAATAAGCAAGCCAGTTTCGGCAGTGACGTGATTACCCGCATTATCTTTGCCAAGAACTCTGAAGGGTTAGAGAAACTGCACAGTATTGTTACCGGGCAAATAAATGATATTATCCGGGAATTGATCCAACAGCACCAGGTAGACTTAAACAATGTATACTTTATAATCTGCGCCGGCAATACCACTATGACGCATATCCTCTTAAAAACCGACCCTTCTTTTATCCGCCGTGACCCGTATACCCCCGTAGCTAATTCTTTCCCGTCTATACATGCGGTTGAAGCCGGTATCATTATAAATCCGCGCGGCGTACTTATGCCCATACCAGCAGTAGCAAGTTATGTGGGAGGGGATATCACAAGCGGAATACTGGCTTGCTCATTAGACCAACAGGAACACCTTTCGCTCTTGATTGATATAGGCACAAACGGAGAAATAGTCCTTGGCAATAAAGAATTCCTGATATCTTGTGCCGCCAGCGCCGGACCGGCTTTTGAAGGCTCAGGAGTATCCTGCGGCATGCGCGCTTCTCGGGGGGCGATCCAAAAAGTATCCATAGATAACAGAAGCCTTGATACAAGCTTTCAGATAATAGGCGGGGATGTGCCGGCTTTAGGCATTTGCGGGTCTGGATACATCTCGCTTATCGCCCAAATGCTGGAAAAAGGGATTATTGACAAAGCAGGCAATATCCAGATTAAAAACCCCTCAAAAATAAAAGATACTGATCTGGGAAGAGCTTTTATTGTCTGCCATCAGGGCCAATCCAACGCAGCTGAAGAAATAATTATTACCGAATCAGATATTGAGAATATTAAGCGCGCTAAAGCTGCGATTTATTCCGCGGCAGAAACATTAATAAAACACATGGGATTTTCCTTTAAAGATGTGCACAAATTCTTTATTGCCGGAGGCTTTGGCACTTATTTGGACATTCAAGACTCAATAGCAATAGGACTGCTTCCAGATTTAGAAAAAGGCAAATTTCTGTTTGTCGGAAACAGCTCCATTAGAGGAGCCAGGGAGATCATTTTTTCAATCCCGGCAAAAGCAAAATCTCTAGAAATAGCCAATAAAACAACATATATAGATCTGTCTAACCAACCCGGATATATGGAAGAATATATGGCGGCATTATTCTTTCCGCATACGGACTTAGAAAAATTCAAAATGAGAAATTCAAAATGAAAAATAACAATTCAAAATTAAAAAGCTACAGATACAAAGAAGTATAAGAAACGGCTAAAGATAGTGATAAGAAAAGATTTAAAATTTAAAAATCTAGATACAAAAAATTAAAAAGATCATAAAAAATAGCGAAGTAACAAGAAAATAAAGAATCAGGACGATTTATCATAGATTTTTAATATTTATTTAACGCACACTTGTTTGAATTCTAAGCTTTTATTTCTTAACACTATATTATATTCTTGGTTTTATCTTTTGATTTTACATTTTTCATTTTAAATTTTTAATTTTATGGGTTACATAATCGCGTTATCAGGAAAAGGCGGCACAGGAAAAACCACCATCGCTGCGCTTTTGGTCAGGATATTAAAAGAAAGAAAATCCGGGTCTATCTTAGCGATAGATGCTGATCCTAATAGCAATTTGGGACAGGCGCTTGGGATTGAAGAGGGGAAAACTATTGGCTCGCTATTAGAAGAGATATCTTCTCATCCGGAAAAGATCCCCGCCGGAACCAGCAAAGAGAATTTCATTGAATACCAAATCCACACGGCTATTTCTGAAGAAGAGGGTTTTGATCTTTTAACTATGGGCAGGCCCGAAGGCCCGGGATGCTACTGCTACGTGAACAATCTCTTGCGCAATATGATGGGCAAATTAGTTGCTGAATATGACTATGTCATTATGGATAACGAAGCAGGCCTGGAACATTTTTCCCGGCGCACCACGCGCCATGCTGATAGTTTGATTATTCTGGCAAACCCAAATGCGGTCAGCATGAAAGCTGCCGCGAGAGTAAATGAACTGGTAAAAGAATTAAAAGTAAAAACAAAAAAGATATTGCTGCTTCTAAACTGCGCTGATGAAAATATAATACTTAAAAATACTACCGGCATGCAAATCGCAGGGTACATCCCGCAAGATGCCGAATTAATAAAAATAGGCATTAACGCTAGTTGCGTTTTCTCGCTTGAAAACAATTCGCAAGCATTGACAGCCTTAAAACAAATAACTGACAAAATAATTTAACTAAACAGGAGATCTTTATGACCCAAGAGGCAATGATTGAAAAATGGCCCGGCGAAGTTGCGATAGTAAGAATAGGGGATACCATTAGCGTGGGAGGAGAAAAAACCCTGCCATTCTTATTTAAGGAGGCTTCTCTGCCGCATAAACCGGTTGTGGCATATGAAATCTGGGATGTGTTTCCCAGAGAGTGGCCTGAAGAGCTATTAAGCATATACGGAAACTGCCTGAAAGATCCAATTGCCTGGGCGAAAAAATGCGCCAAAGAATATAAGGCACAGCTTCTTTGCCTTAGGCTTTATGCCGCGCATCCGGACCAGGGAAATATAAAAATAGAGCAAGAGGCGAAGCTTGCTTGTGATATAATAAAAGAAACTAATCTGCCGCTTATTATCCTGGGCTGCGGAGACGACGCTGTGGATAACCAAATGCTGCCCCTGTGTTCGGAAAAAACAAAATCCAAGCGCTGCCTTTTGGGTTGCGTTACTCAAGATAACTACAAAACTTTAACCGCTGCGGCATTAGCCGATGGCCACAATATTATCGCGGAATCTCCCATTGACATAAATATAGCCAAACAGCTCAATATTCTTATTTCGGATATGGGGTTAAGTTTGGACAGAATAGTTATCAATCCTACTACCGGATCTTTAGGATACGGCTTAGAGTATGCCTATTCAATTATGGAGCGCGCCAGGCTTGCAGGCCTATCCGGAGACAAAACAGTGGCAAGCCCGTTTATTTGTTTTGTAGGGCAAGAGACATGGAAAACTAAAGAGGCCAAAATAAAAGATCAAGGCGTTGCCTGGGAAGTAATTACCGCCACCTCATTGCTTCAGGCAGGGGCGAATATCCTTGTAATGCGCCATCCGGAATCTATCGCAAAAGTCAAAAGCTACATTGACGCAATGTATGGAGGAAACTAATGTTCATAGTGGGAGAATTAATAAACGGGATGTACTCAAATGTAGCCGCTGCTATCCGCGAGAGAAAAATTGATCTGATACAACGGATTGCCCTGGAGCAGATACAAGCTGGCGCTGATGCGCTTGACGTAAATTGCGGCCCAACCGCCAAAAACCCCAAAGAAGATATCCAGTGGCTTATAGACGCCATACAACAGGTCACTGATAAGCCGCTGGCTGTTGATTCAAGCAGATTTGAAGTAATTGAAGCCGGGTTATCCCGGATGAAAAATCCGGCTATTATTAATTCCACTACCTCTGATCCAGAAAAACTTAACAAGTTTATCCCTTTGGCTAAAAAGCATAACGCCAAATTAATCGGGTTGACCATAAGCCAAAAAGGCATACCGCAAAATAAAGACCAGCGCCTTGAATTAGCGGCTATTATCGTATCCACATGCCAAGAACAGGGATTCCCCATTGAAGATCTTTTTATTGACCCAATTCTGCTTCCGGTAAATGTCGCCCAACAGCAGATGAAGGAAATACTTGAATCTATAAAAGAGTTTAAGATGCTTACAGAGCCTTCGCCTAAAACTATAATCGGATTAAGCAACGTATCCCAGGGGGCACATTTTAGAAGCCTGATAAACCGCACCTTCCTTACCATGGCCATCAATTACGGATTAGACGCGGCAATATTAGACCCAAAAGACAAACAGCTCATGGACACAAGCATTACCACTGAATTAATCCTGAACAAGCATATCTATTGCGATTCATACCTTGAGGCGTATTTAAGAAAATGAAGCGGGTAAAAATATTAAGGCATATTTTTCGTTTTCACGGCTTCTGGGAAAGCATGCGCCTGGCAGTAACTGGCATAGCGTACCTGTTTGTCTATCACCGCAATATGCGCATTATTTTTCTTTCAGGTATCGCCGTTTTTCTTTTAGGGATCATGCTTAAGCTGAAGGGAATGGAACTTGTATCCATTTTTATTGCGGTAACCCTTGTTTTTGTCGCAGAGATATTCAATACCGCCATTGAAATGATGCTTGATATGGCTACCAGAAAATACAATCCTATGATAAAATTAATCAAAGACATCGCTGCCGCGGTAGTCTTGATTACTTCGTTAAACGCCATAGCGGTAGGAGTGATACTTTTTTTGCCTAAAATATGCAGATAAAACCGATAAAAATCATTTTCGCATTATTAACGCTTGCCGTAATTGCCGGATTAGGGCTATTTCTCTGGCATTATTTCAATAGCACAATTCCGCAGATGGTAGAAAATATTTCCGCAAAACAGCAGGCAATCAATACCTTGCGCGAAAGACAGGCGCGCATTGATGAAGCAATAGAAAGGACAGTCAAGCAAATAGAAAAACGTATGGAACAAAAGCCAGAAGAAAGGCCCGCTTTTATGCCGAAAATGCAAATACAAAATGAAATTATCGCCTTTGAAAATTCTTTGGCATCGGTAGAAAAGCCGGCGCTAGAAGCCTTAAGCCGGCAAAACGAAGCAATATCTTTATGGGGACAAAAACGCCTTGAGACAAAAGAGGCTTATCTTATGCTCAAGCAAGCAATAGGACAATGCGAGAAAATAACCCAGGATATTAAGTTTATTTCCATATCAGCAGATCTGCCTGCGCAGATATCAGAGGCGCTAAAAAATGCCAAATACAACCTTATCCAATCCTATAACCAGAAGCTGTTGGCATTAGAGCAAAGATTAGAACTTTTGGGCACCAATGATAAAAACTGTGAATACAAATACCAGCAGATCATAAAACAATCCCGCCAGTTTGCGGCGGAATCCGCCTTAAATATCATTGAAGCTAAAGAGGCTTCGGGGATTGACGTTTTAAGCCAAACTCTTCTTGCTCAGCAGGACAAACCGCGCGCGCCTTGCAGAATAGACGCGATATTCTACTCGCAGGTAAGCCCATTTGTTTTCATTGACCGGATAATCTACCATATCAATGATCAAACCTGCGCAGGCACTATAACCCAGATCAAGCCAGACTGCGTAGTCATGCGCTTCGGCAATGTTGATATGCAATACCGCGTAGGAGAAAACATCCAGTGAAAAAGCTTGCCAAAGGATTAAAGTTTATCCTCATAGCGGCTTTTTCCGCTTTCGCTATCTACCTGTATATTTTAAGCAACCCCCAGATACTTTCATTCCTGCCAAAAACAAAAGCCAAAATAAATACAGAGAATATAAGCAAACTAAGGCCAGGGATGCAAAGAAAAGCTGTTATTCAGCTGATGGGAACGCCGAAACGCATAGAAACATATTTCTGGAATGGCCTGGTAATTGAATTTCTATTTTATGCCACAAAACAGCCTAAATTATTCTCAAAGTTACAGGAAAAAGATTATACGCCTATTGCCATAAATAACCAAACTAATACGCTTTTAAGCTGGGGGTGGAGCTTTTATGATCAAGTTGCATCCAAAAAGCCTTAAGCACTGCGATCCTTGTCTTTTGTATTTTTTATGCTAAAATACAACAGTATAACAGCTCAAGCAGCTATAGGATACAGGCGGATAATCTTCAAGCAAACACAGGCCTTGATAATTTAAATTTGACGGCGTAGCTCAGCCTGGTAGAGCAAGCGGCTCATACCCGCTCGGTCAGTGGTCCGAATCCACTCGCCGTCACCAAACCTATTCATTAGCAAGCTTAAAAAGGAGCCAGAAATGCTCAGATTTATCTTAATCATCATATTCATATGGATTGGCTGGATAGGCTACCAATACTATGACAAGTCAAGCCTGGCAACCATTCTTTCCGATAAGAAAACAGAAGAGTTCTACGCTACAGACACAGAAATCCTCTTAAAACAAATAAAGCAAGGCCCCCAAAAACAGGTAGAAAATATTAACGGCAAGAAGTTCTGGTTATCATGGTCGCTGCAAAAAACAAATGACAATAATATAGAGCTTGATGGGCGCACAGATTTTATCGAAATCTTCCCTTTCAGCGATCTTAAGGTGGGGCATCATTTTAAATCAAGGCTGCAAATAAAAAATTAAAAAGGAGGCGATATGGAAGACGTTTTAACTGTTATCACAGCTTTAAGGGTTATTTTCTTTTGGTCCAGCCCGTTACTTTTTGTTATAGGAGTAATTATCGCTGTCTACTCTAATTACCGCATCCTTGAAGAAAAACTGGCGCAAAATATCATGCCGGTAAAAATAAAGAAAATACTGGTTGTAGAAAAAAACATAATGACCTTTCATGAGTGGCTATTAAACAAGCGAGTGGCCATAGGGATTCTTTGCATTATCTCTTCGGTAGTATTCTTTATAACCCTGAAATCATAATATGAGCATGCGGCCTACGCTTCTTACTTCCCGTAAAACCCAGGACATGCTCATCCAGTCGGAAAAAATGGCCCTTGCCGGGCAATTATCCGTGGGGGTGGCCCATGAAATTAAAAACCCTTTGGCTATTATCTTTCAGGCGAATGAAGCGATAAAAAATACCCTGCTGAAAAGTAAATTCAAAGAAAAGGAAAAAATAGCTAAATATTCCGAGATGATCAAGCAGGCGTCTTTGCGGGCGAATAAAGTCATTTCCGAGCTATTAAATTTTTCACGCCCCGCGCAATCAGAATTAAAGCATGTTTTTCTCAAAGATATCATAACCAGGGCGCTATATCTTATCCAGAATAAAGCCAAGATATGCGCGGCAAAAATATGTATCCATTATCCGCAGGAAGATTTATTGATAAATGCCGACATGGTGCTCATGGAAGAGGTGTTCTTGAATTTAATGAATAACTCTCTGGAAGCCCATTGCCGCAACATCAAGATAACAATCAGCAGTTCAAGCGACCGCAAATACGCGGTTATACATATTGAAGATGACGGCAGCGGCATTGAAAAAGATTATCTTAATAACATATTTGACCCGTTTTTCAGCACTAAGAAGGAGGGCACCGGCCTTGGCCTGGCGATGGTTTACCATATCTTAAAACGCCATAATGCCACAATTCAGGCAAAAAGCCTCAAAGGTAAATGGACAAAATTTGCCATTCACATACCGAGGCTAAAAGGAGAGCGCTGTGTTTACAACAAGCAAAGAAGATAAAAACATCTATAAACTGCTGGTTGTTGACGATGAAGAAGACCTTTGCAGCTTGATAAAGGTAAACCTTGAATCTACGGGCAGGTTTAAGGTTGTTACCACAACAAATCCCCTGGACGCAGAGAAGCTATGCCAAGCTATTGAACCGGACCTGATCATTCTTGATGTAGTTATGCCGCAAAGAAAGGGTTCCTTTATAGCGGAATCATTAAAGAGAAACCCAAGCACCCAAAACATACCCATTATCATCATGAGCGGATTCGGAGAGATGAACTATTGCGCAAAACAAAAGAAATGGAAGTGGCTTCCCAATAACCCTATTGCCATTGCGCAGAGCAAAGATATGCCGCATGATAAAATCCCGCGAATAGCAGCGGATACCTATGGAGTAGATGATTATATATCCAAACCTTTCACAACCGATGAGCTTATATCGGTAATAAGACGCAACCTGCCTAAATCATAGGAATTAGAAATTGCCGCGATGGTTATAGAACAACTAAAGAAAACTTCCCAAAGATACAGGCTGATTAACAAAAATGACAAAATCCTAGTTGGCGTATCGGCTGGCCCGGATTCAAGCGCGCTTTTGCGCGCGCTTGTGGAGATAGCCCCTTTCTGGGGCTTGAAACTTCACCTGGCGCATTTAGATCATGCCTTAAGGCCAGACTCATATAAAGACAGAAAACTGGCAGAGAAGCTTGCCAAAAAATATGGCTTAAAAATTACTACCGCGAGGATAGCGGCAAAAAATATCCCCAGGAATAATATTGAAGAAACCGCGCGTAACGCGCGGCTTAAGTTTCTTTTTGAAACTGCCAGAAAAAACCATATAAACAAAATAGCCCTGGGGCACAACCTTGACGATCAGGC
The DNA here is from genome assembly GCA_025453395.1 of Candidatus Omnitrophota bacterium. NCBI lineage: Bacteria > Pseudomonadati > Candidatus Omnitrophota > Candidatus Omnitrophota bacterium. The sequence continues at coordinate 246,321 of JALOQK010000002.1, read as the reverse complement.
AGAAACTGTTCTAATGCGTATTATCCGGGGGACCGGGCTTTATGGGCTGCGGGGCATTTTGCCAAAAAGGCAATTGCATGGGTTTACCATTATCCGCCCGCTTGTTGAAACTTCGCGCAAGGATATCAGGATTTTCTTGAAAAACAACCGCATCCCCTTCAGGATAGATAAAACAAACGCTGAGGATAAATATTTGCGTAACCGCCTGCGTAAACAGCTTATCCCATTGTTAGAGCAAAAGTATAACCGGAATATAAAATCGGCGCTAAGGACACTCGCTGTAAACGCGGAAACTGACCACGACTATCTTTACGAAAAAGCAAAAAAGATCGTCAGCAATAGAAAAACAGTAGAGATCGCAAACTTTGTAAGGTTACACCCGGCGATGCAAAATCTTGTTATCCGCCTGCTTATTGAAAACTTAAAAGGAGATACCCGCCGGATCGCTGCCTGCCACATCCACGAAATTGTGGACACCGTTTATAACCGCCCCAATAACTCAATCGTTGACCTGCCGGCAGGCATTGCTGCTGTCAAGAAATCCGGATATTTAAAACTTCAATTAGCCCGATAACACTTGATTTTATGCTTAATTGTAATATAATTATAAATCTACTCTATAAACTGATCTGCAGACTTAAGGAGAAATAATGCCGGTAAAAAATAATAAATCACCAAAAAAGAATGCCCCAGTACCCAATATGCCATGGATATGGATTTTTATCGGCCTAATGGCTTTGTATTTATTCGCCAATTTGCTGAATACAGGGGTGAATGTAAGCACGAAAGAAATGACCTACGGAGAGTTTTACCGCATATTATACAACACCCCGCAAAGAATAAAATCTCTTGTAAAAATAGAAACCGACCTTATGGGCGAGTTAGACGATAACAGCCATTTTAAGCTAACGATACCGGAAAACGACCAAGAGCTGCTAAGCAAAGTCCAGGAAAATGTTGCTAACAAAAATATCCCTAATTTTGAAGTAAAGCCGGCCCGCACATTCCTGACTAATCTTTTGTTTAATTTGGGGCCGATACTTCTTTTAATATTCTTTTTTTGGATAATGTCAGCGCGCGGCGAACAGATGGGCAACAGGGTAATGGGATTTGGAAAGATTCGCCCGAAAATACATGATGAGGCAAAAAAAGAAAAAGTTACTTTTGACGATGTGGCAGGCGTGGATGAAGCTAAGGAAGAGCTAAAAGAAGTTATAGAATTCTTAAAAGACCCCAAGAAATTCCAGCGCTTAGGAGGAAAAATCCCCAAGGGAGTGCTTTTAGTCGGGCCTCCGGGATGCGGAAAAACATTGATCGCTAAAGCAGTAGCAGGCGAAGCAGCAGTGCCATTCTTTGGAATATCCGGCTCTGACTTTGTAGAGATGTTTGTCGGAGTAGGCGCCAGCCGGGTAAGGGATCTTTTTGATCAAGGCAGGCGCGCCTCAAAGGTATCCGGTAAGGGAGCGATTATTTTTATCGATGAAATTGACGCAGTGGGAAGGCTGCGTTTTTCCGGCATTGGAGGTGGCCACGATGAAAGGGAACAGACCTTAAACCAGCTTTTAGTAGAGATGGACGGATTTGATACTGAACATGGAATAATCCTTATTGCCGCTACTAACCGGCCTGACACTTTAGACCCGGCGCTTCTTCGCCCGGGAAGATTTGACCGCAATATCATAGTTAATTTGCCTGACATAAAGGGCAGAGAAGAAATATTAAAAGTGCATACGCGTAAAATTAAAGTAGCCCCGGAAGCGGACATGAGATCTATTGCTTCGCAAACTCCCGGATTCTCTGGAGCAGACCTGGCAAACCTGTGTAATGAAGCCGCATTATTGGCGGCAAGGTACAATAGAGAATCTGTGGGCATGATTGAATTTGAAAAATCCGTTGAGCGCGTCCTGATGGGCCCGGAGAAGAAAAGCCATATCATGTCTAAGAAGGAAAAAGAAATAACCTCGGTGCATGAATCAGGGCACGCGCTGTTGTCGCTATTAATGCCTGAAATTGACCCCTTGAAAAAGGTTTCGATTATCCCCCGCGGATTAGCCGGAGGCTATACCTTTGTCGCTCCGCTTGAAGATAAACATTATCTAACCCGCAGTGAAATCATGGCAAAGATTTCGTTGACCTTAGGCGGCAGGGCTTCTGAAGAAATAAATCTTTCGGATATAACAACTGGGGCGCAGGATGACCTGGAAAAAGCCACTCATATGGCGCGTTATATGGTATGCCAGTTAGGAATGTCCGAGAGATTGGGGCATTTGACTTTAGGCAAACGCGAAGGATTGATTTTCTTAGGGCGCGACCTTATGGAAGAAAGAAACTACAGCGAACAAACCGCCAGGATCATTGATGAAGAAATAAAAAAGATAATTGACGACTGCTACGCAAAGGCTAAGAAACTTATCATAGAAAATAAAGACAAATTGCTTCTTCTTTCTAAAACCCTTTTGGAAAAAGAAGTTTTAAGCGGCGAAGAAGCAAAGGCGCTTTTAGGATTATAAACCTAAAACCCCATGGATATGCGCATTATTGAAACAAATAACTCTGAAACAATTAATAAAATAATGCGGGGAATAAACGTAGATGCCTACGGGATTAAAATAATGTCTCCTAAAGCATCAAGCTTAATGGTTGAAATCCCCTCCATAAGCAATCCTTCCGCTAATATCCTGAAGCAGCAAATGCTTTCCTTGGGAGCGGACGCGGCCGTAAGCCGCAGCAGCTTAACCGGACAAATAAAAAAAACGCCCTGTATCCTAATCGGAAACTTATCCCAATTCCATAAGCTGCAAGAAAAAATGAAATTACAGCCTTTTGGTATGGCTGATTTCGCCAAACAGCTTAAAACACTTTTTGCTAACTATCAAAGAAACTCTTTTACGGTAGATCTAGGGTCTACCCGGCTTCACCTGAAAGAAGGCCAAGCTTGCTTGATGGGGATATTAAACATTACCCCTGATTCTTTTAGCAACGACGGGTTATACCAAAACAATAGTATTGACACCGGAAAAATACTTGATGCGGCGTTAAGCATGGTTAAAGAAAAAGCGCAAATAATAGATGTAGGAGGAGAATCAAGCCGCCCGCAGGCAAAGCCGGTATCAGAAAAAGAGCAATTACGCCGGGTTATCCCGGTAATCAAGCTTTTAGCCAAGAAAATCCGGATACCGATTTCTATTGATACCTATAAACCCGAAGTAGCAAAAGCTGCCCTTGATAACGGGGCGGCAATAGTAAATGATATAAGCGGATTGCGCGATAAAAAAATGCCCAAAGTAATAGCAAGATATAAAGCCGCGGTAGTTATTATGCATATGCGCAACAGGCCTAGTAATATGCAGAAGAATATCAGTTATGCCAACCTTATTGCGGATATAAAAAGCTTTCTTTCTGAATCTATAAACAAAGCCCACGATGCGTCTATACCTAACAATAAGATCATTATTGATCCCGGAATTGGCTTTGGAAAGACGCTGGAGCATAACCTGGAAATATTAAACAGGCTTCGGGAATTTAAAACCCTTGGGATGCCTGTTCTTATCGGGCCATCGCGCAAATCATTCATCGGTAATATCCTTGGCATAGAAGACCCCCAAAAAAGAATAAACGGTACCATCGCCGCCTGCCTTTTAGCAGTAAAAAATGGCGTGAATATCTTAAGAATACATGATATAAAACAGATAAATGAAGCTCTAAAGATTTGGGAGGCGGCCTCTAAAATATGGAATTCTTAAACTGGCAAATGATACTGGAAATACTTATCTTGTGGTTTATCATCTACAGCATAATATTGTTCTTTTACGGGACAAGGGCCATCCAGGTATTAAGGGGGATTGTGCTGATAATGTTTGCCTTTTTTGTATTCCAAAAACTTAATCTTCAGGTAGTAGATTGGATATTCACCAAATTATTTGCCATCTCGGTTATCGCTATACTTATCATATTCCATCCGGAGATAAGGCACGGGCTTGCGCGGCTGGGCCAGCAGCACCTGTTTGGGGCGACCTTGCGCGATGAAGATGTGGATTCAATGCTGGACCAGGTCATGACTGCCTGCGAAAACCTCGCGCGAAACAAATATGGAGCGCTCATTGCCCTTGAAATAAAAGACCCTCTGGCCAATTATGTGGAAAAGGGTATCACGATAGACGGTAAAATATCCGCGGAACTGATAGAGTCAATTTTTACCCCTAAAAGCATCCTTCATGATGGCGGGATTATCATACAACACGGAAAAATAAGCGCTGCGGGCTGCATTTTTCCTTTAAGCGAATCCTCTAACCTGAATCGCATATTCGGAACGCGCCACCGGGCGGCAATCGGCTTAAGCGAAGAAACAGACGCGATCATCATAGTTGTATCAGAAGAAAGAAATGATATATCGCTTGTCTATAACGGTAAAATGCATAAAGACCTAAGCAGGGAAAGCATTTTTACTCTTGTAAAAGAAATACTAAAACAAAAATATGCACAGGATTAATAAAATCTACGATTCCCTGAAGAAATGGATTTTTTCTCACCCCTGGCTGAAACTATTAGCTCTTGGCATTGCCATAGCGCTCTGGTTTTATGTGCGTGACGAAATAAACCGTTTCAACTATTAATATGATGGAACTTGGGGTTAATATTGACCACGTTGCCACCTTAAGGCAAGCCCGTCTGGGCGATACCCCTGACCCGATATTGGCCGCGGTAACCGCACAGAATGCCGGAGCGGATTCCATTGTTGCGCATCTAAGAGAAGACAGAAGGCATATACAGGACCGGGATATTTTTATCCTTAAAAAGATTTTAAGAATTAAATTTAACCTGGAAATGTCTGCCTGCAAACAGATAGTGGATATTGCCTGCAAAGTAAAACCTCACCAGGCAACACTTGTCCCGGAAAAAAGGCAGGAACTTACCACCGAAGGCGGATTAGATTTAGTTTCGCAATACAAAAAGATAAGCCCTGCGATAGAAAAACTTCAACAAGCAGGCATAAAAGTAAGCCTATTCATAGACCCCGATAAAAAACAAATAAACGCGGCTAAAAAGATGGGCGTACGGTTAATAGAATTACACACGGGAGCTTTTGCGCAAGCGCAGAATAAAAGCCAACAACAAAAATACTTAAAACAATTAAAAGACGCGGCCGTGTTCGCTAAAAGCAATGACTTACGGGTTTTCGCCGGCCACGGGCTTGATTATAATAATGCGGGAGAAATACTGAAGATAAAAGAAATAGAAGAGCTTAATATCGGTTATGCTATTATTTGCAGGGCGTTGTTTACCGGAATTGCCCAAGCCGTAAAAGAAATGAAACAACTTATGGAAAATACATGATCATAGGAACCGGGGTAGACATTACTGAAGTCAACCGTTTACGTAAAGCCATTGAGAAATGGGGCGATTCCTTCACTAAGCGCGTTTTCACAAACCAAGAATTAGTTAATGCTAAAACAAGATCCGCTTACTATCAGCATCTTGCCGGCAGATTCGCGGCCAAAGAGGCGGTATTCAAAGCCCTGGGAGATAAAAACTTAAGCTGGCATGACTTGCAGATATTAAACGATAAAGATGGCAAGCCCTATTGCGAATTAATTGACGGCAAAAAAAGAAGTGTGGATATACATATATCCATATCCCACGTAAAAAATTATGCGGTTGCCAACGCAATTGTCACCAAGAAAGAAAAACACACATAAAGGCGATTATGGGCACGTCTTCGTGCTCGGCGGCTGCGCCAGGCTTTCTACCGCGCCAGTATTAGCGGCAGAAGCAGCGCTTCACTCTGGGGCAGGCCTTGTTACTATCGGAATCCCGTGTTCTTTGAATAATGCAATCATAAAGATTAAAGCAAAAGAAGCGATGACCTTGCCGCTACCTCAAACAAAAGAAGAAACTCTCAGCTTAAAAGCGGAAAACAAAATCATAGGTTTCTTAAAGAATGCCGATGTTTTAGCAATAGGCCCGGGATTGTCCCTTAATCCGCAATCCAGCAAATTGGCGCTTAAGCTGATTTATACGGTAAAAAAGAAGATGGTCATTGATGCTGACGCGCTTAATGCCTTATCTTTAGACTTTAAGAAATTCCGCGAGATCAAGGTCATTACCCCGCATCCTAAAGAGATGGCGCGGCTTTTAGGGGTATCTGCGGAGGCAATTAATAAAAATAGAAAAGAAGTTGCCAAAAGGCTGGCTTGCGATTATAATTGCATAGTCGTTTTAAAGGGGCATAAGACAATAGTCGTTTCACCTTGCGGGCGAATATACATAAATCATACCGGAAACCCCGGTATGGCTAAAGCCGGAACAGGCGATGTTTTAACCGGGATAATCGCCGCGTTCTTAGCCCAAGGCTTGAGTGATTTTGAGGCTAGTAAATATGGGGTATACTTGCATGGCCTAGCCGGTGATTTAGCGGCAAAAGAAAAAACAGAAATCAGCATGCTTGCTTCGGATATTATTGACATGATCCCCAAAGCAATGAAAAAATGCTCTTAAGATTTGCCGGCGTAGCTCAGTTGGTAGAGCAATTGTTTTGTAAACAATGGGTCGGGGGTTCGATTCCCTTCGCCGGCTTATAAATTGCAATCGTTCTTTGTCCAATTCTTCCTTTTGACTTTTTAGTTTTAACTTTTTATTTTTTTATGGGTAGGTACCCAAGTGGCCAAAGGGGGCAGACTGTAAATCTGCTGCACTTGTGCTTCAGAGGTTCGAATCCTCTCCTGCCCATTTAAATTTGCTATAGTTTTTCTGTGTCAGCAAATTTACCCCGAAGCGTGCGAAGTAAATTGTGGAGCATTATGCCAAGGCAGAATGCGACAGAATTTACGAGTGCTTACGCGAGGAGCAACAATATAACAAAAAACACAGCGAGCTTAGTGCCTGAAACAAAATTCTTACGATATTTAAAGATATTCTTGGCGATTATTTCTTCAAAATAAAGGAAGGGGTGACAGGAGCCAGAATGTCGCTTAATCTGTCGCCCAAGCGACGCGAGCGTAGTTCAATGGTAGAACAATAGCCTTCCAAGCTATATATGTCGGTTCGATTCCGATCGCTCGCTTAAATGAGGCCACAACTTATAAAATTTAAAAGAAAGAATATAAAAATGGAAAAAGAATTTCTAGAGCCGGCTTTTATTGATGCCTTTGACCTGGACGATGCCTGGTTTCAAACCCTTTCCGCGATATTAGAAAAGGGGCATATTTATACTATCACCAAAGGCAGCTATGAAGGCCAGAGAAGATTAGAATTTGATTTCGCGGTAGTAAAAGTAAAAAAACCCTCCCATCAAATAATCCCGATTATTCCTGAAGGAATGAGTATCCCCGCGCCTACAGATATGGACTATATTCAAGGATATTTAAGCTATCTATTAACCGGCACAAAAACCGCAACCGAAGATTATACCTACGGAGAGCGGCTGGTTGATCCTAAGGTGAAGTTAAAAGGAAAATATGCCGTCCAAGACCCGCTCGAAAAAGAGATGCCTCTTGAAGTAAACCAAATCGAAGAGGTAATAAATCTTTATAAAACCAAAGGCTTCGGAACGAATCAAGCGACTATGGAAATCGGCATGCCCTCGGACATTAAATTAATTGACCCGCCATGCTTAAGGATCATTGACACAAGGATCCGTTATGGCAAATTACATTTTATCTTGTATTTTCGCTCCTGGGACTTGTGGGGAGGCTTCCCGTCAAATCTAGGGGGCCTACAACTAGTTAAACAATATATGGCTGATGAGATCGGGGTTGACGACGGAGAAATTATTGCTGTCAGCAAGGGGCTGCATCTTTATGAATACAGCTGGGAATTAGCGAAACTGCGCACCAATAAAGAAATAAGGGGGTTAAATAAAAATGGATAATATTCCAGAAAGACGGTCTTCTTCAAGGCTTACCTATGTTACTCCGCTTAATTACAAAGTCTGCAGCAAAGAAACTATTGATAAACTCTTCAACGGCTATACTCTAAATGTAAGCGAAGCAGGGCTCTTATGCAACATAAAAGAGAAAGTAGCTAAGGATGATATCCTTTGGCTTTCTTTTGATAAAGGCACTTTGTCCGTATGCACAGAAATGGATAGAAAAAGCCTGGTTTACCAAAATGGGGTCTTAGCGCTTGTGGTCAGAGTTGACGATAAAGTCCCCGAAGGTTACGATGTGGGAGTGCGCTTTTTAATAAGGGAGGAGCAATACGACAGCCATATTTACCCTAAGGTGCACTTCCTAAAAGATAACAGCCCTCAGCAAGATGAAGAAGAAGATGAGAATGCTTCCGAATAAATACAAGATCGCCATTTTAGGCGATGGAGGATGGGGCACTACCTTAGCTATCATCTTAGCAGAGAAAAATTACTCTGTAACTTTGTGGGGCGCGTTTCCAGAATATATTAAAACGCTCCAACAAAAAAGGATTAACAGTAAATTCCTGCCCGGAATTAAAATCCCTTCATCAGTTAGCTTTAGCGCAGATTTAAACCAAACTATTATCTGCAATGATATCGTCGTCATTGCTGTGCCTTCCCAGTATTTGCGCGATGTCGTAAGAAAAATAAAAAATATCCCCGGTTATAAAAATAAAATATTCTTAAGTGTTACCAAGGGCATTGAATTAAAAACCCTAAAAAGAATGTCGGAAGTAATAAGAGAGCTTTTGGGTAATATAAAATTGGCGGTTTTATCCGGGCCAACTATTGCCCATGAAATAGCCGTGAAAAACCCGGCTACCGCGGTTATCGCATCCGGCGATAGAAAAATCCGCAAAACCTTACAGCATATTTTTATGACTGAAAGATTTCGCATTTACACCAATAGTGACATTATCGGCGTGGAATTAGGCGGCAGCTTAAAAAATATTATCGCTATTGCTTCCGGAATTTGCGATGGCTTAGGTTTTGGCACAAACGCCAAGGCTGCGCTTTTATCGCGCGGATTAGCGGAAATTTCCCGTTTAGGCAAGGCTATGGGGGCCAAGAAAGAAACCTTTAGCGGCATAAGCGGCTTAGGAGATCTTGTTACAACCTGCGTAAGCTCATACAGCCGAAACCGCTATGTGGGAGAACAAATCGGCAAAGGCAAAACTTTGGAGCGAATACAATCACATATGCAAATGATCGCCGAAGGAGTCCCTACCACAAAATCCGCTTACAATTTAAGCAAAAAATATAACGTGCGCATGCCGATAACCTCTGAAGTCTATGCTGTTTTATATAAAAATAAACCTGTTGCCAAAGCAGTTAAAGACTTGATGACCCGCGACAAAAAAGAAGAGACTGATTAAAAACTAAGGGGCGGTTGTTAATGCTCAAAAATTAGGCAAATTTTTTGGTTATGCTATAGGTTAACACCAGCTTGGTTACCACAGCCTAAGAAACTTAACCTAAGAAAGTTACCTAATTATTGAGATAGTGCAGCCGTCCCCTAGTTTTTTCTAGATCCAATATTAAATGGCCTTTTGGTTACGCTCCAGACAGGGCAACTTGGGAAAAAATTCTTTGATAAGAGGCAAAGATGTGTTATAATTTTTTGTCTTTACGGGGGATGGCTCAGTTTGGTAGAGCGCTTGAATGGGGTTCAAGAGGTCGTGAGTTCAAGTCTCACTCCCCCGACTTATAAGCAGTTTAAAAGAGTTTTCTACTAAAGGAGGCTAGGATGGGTTATAGCGGTCCAGAACGGCGCAGAACTCAACGTATAAGCGGCAGATTCATTGTCTCCTACCGCATCCTTGAAGAAAGTGACAATGTAGATATTACCCAAACCAAGAACATAAGTTTAGGCGGGATGCTCTTAACCACAAACCGCCGCCTGGATTTGGGAACAAATTTAGCGGTAGAGATCCGCCTGCCATTTGACCCGCATCCAATTATGCTTATCGGCAAGGTAATAGAATCAAAGGAGATCACCCGAGATTTAATTTACGACACCAGACTGCAATTCTTGGCAGTAGATGAGAGGCATCGCCACATTATTTCACAAACGCTTGATTATTACATAAAAAAAGGCCAATAACAAATTTGCGCTTAGCAAGGAATTAAAGAAAATGGAAAAAATTAATATCGGGTTAATTGGCTTCGGAAATGTTGGATCGGGAGTGGTGAAGATCCTGCGTGAAAGAAAGAGTTTCTTAAGCGAAAAGATAGGCTTAGAGCTAAACATTAAGAAAATCTGCGATAAGGATACTTCGTCAAAACGAAATGTTTCTGTTGATAAAGCCCTCTTGACCCGTGACCCCAAAGATATTATCAATGACCCCCAGATAAATGTGGTAGTAGAGTTAATAGGCGGGATAAACCCGGCAAAAGAAATCATCGCTTCCGCCTTAAGCAGGGGAAAGAATATTGTTACTGCCAACAAAGCCCTTCTTGCTGAGCATGGCAGGGAATTATTTGCCTTAGCCAAAGATAGGGCGAAGAATATCTATTTTGAGGCCTCTGTAGGCGCAGGCATCCCGATCATAAAATCCTTGCGCGAAGGCTTAGTGGCCAATAAATTTAACAGTGTCATGGGAATTGTAAACGGCACTTCAAATTATATCCTTTCAGAGATGTCGCTTAACAACACTGGATTCGCCCAAGCGCTTAAAAGCGCCCAAGATAAGGGATTCGCGGAGAAAAACCCAACCCTGGACATCGAAGGAATGGATTCAGCGCATAAATTAGCACTACTTGCCTACTTATGTTTTGGCAAACTGGTAAATCTGCAGGATATCTTTGTTGAAGGTATCTCAAGAATATCAATAGCTGATGTAAATTACGCCAAACAGCTGGGATTTGAAATAAAACTTCTGGCCATCGCTAAAAAAGATAATAAAGAACTGGAATTGCGCGTGCATCCTACGCTTATCCCCAAGGCCCATCTTTTATCCTCGGTAAATGGCATCTTTAACGCTATCTATGCGGAAAGCGACTTGGCAGGAAATCTATTATTCTACGGCCCCGGGGCAGGACAGCTCTGCGCGGCATCAGGCGTAGTTTCTGACATCGTAGACCTAGCCGCGGACATTAAAGCTGGCTTATTCCGTCCGACCATGAATATTGCTGTTGATAAAAGTATCCAATCTTTACGCAAAATAGAAGAGATCGAAAGCAGGTATTATATCCGTTTCAGCGCCCTGGACAAACCCGGGGTATTAGCGAAAATATCCGGAGTGCTTTCCAGATTCGGCATAAGCATTGCCTCTGTAACCCAGAAGGAGAGACGCAAAGCGCAAGTTGTTCCGATCATGATGATCATACATGAAGCCAAGGAGAAAAATCTGCGCCAGGCATTAGAAGCTATTGACCATCTTGGCGTAATAAAAGAGAAATCTGTCGCCATAAGAATTGAAGAGCTTTAAACATGCTATATGAAGGCCTGATTAAGAAATACCGCCAATATCTTCCGGTTACCCCAAATACCCCGGTTATTACTTTAAACGAAGGAAATACCCCGCTTATTTACGCTTCATACTTAAGCAAGCTGCTCGGAAAAAATACCCGGGTCTATTTAAAATACGAAGGCTTAAACCCAACCGGTTCTTTTAAAGACCGCGGGATGACCATGGCCATATCCAAGGCCTGTGAAGAAAAATCCAAAGCGGTTATCTGCGCCTCAACCGGAAATACTTCCGCATCCGCCGCAGCGTATGCCGCGCGCGCCGGAATTAAATGCATTGTGCTTATCCCCAACAAAGCTATAGCCCTCGGAAAATTAAGCCAGGCGCTTATCCATGGAGCAACTGTACTTGCCGTAAATGGTAATTTTGACCAGGCGCTGGAACTGGTAAAAGAGATTTCCGCTAAATACCCCATAACCCTGGTTAATTCTCTTAATCCTTACCGCATAGAAGGCCAAAAAACCGCCAGCTTTGAAATCTCGGAATCCCTGGGTGAAGCCCCGGATTTTCAGGTAATCCCCGTGGGCAATGCCGGTAATATCACCGCATACTGGAAGGGTTATAAAGAATACTACAATTTAAAAATCAACAAAAAACTTCCCCGGATGCTGGGATTCCAGGCAGAGGGAGCAGCTCCAATAGTAAAAAAACGCCCCGTCAAGAATCCAAAAACAATCGCTACCGCCATTAAAATCGGTAATCCCGCAAGCTGGAAACAGGCTGAAGCTTCTCGCGATGAATCCGGAGGGCTTATTGATATGGTAAGCGACAAAGAGATACTTAACGCTTACAAAATACTTGCCCGATACGAAGGAGTTTTTGCCGAACCAGCCTCTGCCGCAAGCGTAGCCGGCCTTTTAAAACTTAATCAGCAAAAATTCTTCCGCCCAATAACCCATCAACCGGTCGACCAGATAATCAATATTGTCTGTATACTAACAGGGCACGGCCTCAAAGACCCTGACCGGGCGATAAAAACAGTAAAGGCGCCAAAGGTTATCAAGCCTTCGCTTAAATTAATACTAAAAGAAATTGGCTACTAAAGAAATCCTGATTACTACCGGACCGACGTGGGTGGCGCTTGACGCGGTAAGAGTCATTACAAACCGTGCCAGCGGCAAAACCGGGATTATTTTAGCCAAACAATTAATTAAAAAAGGTTTTAAGGTTACATTACTGCTTGGCCCGGTAACCGACAGCCAAATAGAAGTTCCATCCGCGGTTAAGGTAATACGTTTTCAGTTCTTTGAAGAATTAGAAAATACGCTTTTAGGGATGCTTAAAAGGAAAAGATACCACGCGGTAATCCATAGCGCGGCGGTATCTGATTATAAACCGGCGAAAATAACGCCTTTTAAAATACCATCGGGAAAGAAATCTCTTAGCTTAAAACTTTATCCCACAAATAAAATAGTAAACAAGATCAAAAAGATTTCTCCGCAAACCATTTTAACTGCTTTTAAATTTGAGCCCATGATAAAAGACGCCCGGCTTTTAAAAGAGGCAAAAAGCTTGATGCGTAAATCCCAAGCTAATATTGTAATCGCAAATACAACCCGGCATGAAAAATATAGAGCTTTTGTATTGTCAGAAAATAAAATAAGTAAGGCGTTTAGTTCAAAAAAAACACTTAGCCGCGAATTGGCGCGGATCATAGCCCAGAAAATCCATGATTAAGAAATATATCGTTTGCTTTTTTGCCCTGATATCTCCCATTCTTATTTGGGCGCAAGAAATCCCAGAGCCCCAAGGATGGATCAATGATTTTGCCGGGGTTTTAAAAAGTGACTATAAAGAAAAAATTTACCAGACACTTGTAGAATTAGAGCAAAAAACCTCAACTGAAATAGCAGTAGTAACCATAGACAGCATTGCCCCTCTTGATGAAAAAGCATATGCCCGAAAGCTTTTTGATCAATGGAAACCCGGTAAAAAGGGAAAAGATAACGGCGTGCTTGTTCTCTTAGTGGTCAAGGACCGTTTGTGGAGGATCGAAACCGGATACGGGATAGAGGGATTGTTAACTGATGCCAAGTGCGGGGTTATCGGACGCGAATATATGGTACCGTATTTCAAAAACAATAAATACGAGCAGGGGCTTTACTATGGGGCAAAAGCCATCGCGCAAACTATTTATGACAAGCAAGGGATAAAAACAGGCTCGTCTTTTAAGCTAAAATCGCCTAATGAACAAAATATCCCGTTTCTCTTATACCCATTTCTGTTCTTCTTCTTTCTTTTATGGAATATACCCTGGCCGATATTTATTGGATTGCCGTTTACTTTAATTTTTGCCGCTGCGTTATCACAACAATCAGACATTGCGGGTGGGCTTATCATAGCCGGTTATATTGGCGCGACATTGATCCGTTACCATATTTGGCTTAAGATGCCCGCGAAAAATAAAAGAAAATTCATCTGGTTTATCATATTTGGACTGATGGCCTCTGGGAATAAAAGCGCGCCCGGGAAAGGCGGCTCTGAAGGATGGCACGGCGGCGGATATTCCGGAGGTGGTGGCGGAGGAAGTTTTGGCGGCGGAGGCGGCGGAGGCGGCGGAGCCGGAGGTAAATTCTAAACACCCGGCGCTTACTTGTATTGCGAGGGTGTGCCCTTTCTGGGCAAAGGAGGTAATATGCAAAAATTTCTTATAATCGTATTAGCAGTTGCAATATTATGCGCGTTGGGAATTGTTTCGATTTACAATTCAATTATTACCAAAAACGAAAATGTGAAAGCCAAGTGGGCGCAAATTGAAAACCAGCTTCAGAGAAGAAACGATCTTATCCCGAATCTAGTAAACACAGTCAAGGGCTACGCTGTCCACGAGAAAAATCTATTCACGGATATAACCCGCTTAAGGACACAATGGGCGCAATCAACCAATGTTGATGATAAACTAAAAGCTGCCCAGGGCATGGACGCAGCCTTATCGCGGCTTATCGCGGTAGCGGAAAATTATCCCAACCTGAAAGCCAATCAAAATTTTCTTGCCCTTCAGGATGAATTATCCGGGACAGAAAACCGTATCGCGGTTGAAAGAATGCGTTACAATCAGGCAGTTAAAGAGTATAATATTACCGTGCGCACTTTTCCCGGAAATTTGATCGCTAAAAAATTCGGGTATAAACCGGCAACAGAATATTTTAAAGCTGAAGAAAAAGCTAAACTTGTGCCGGAAGTAAAGTTTTAGAGGAGAAAAGAATGAAATATATTGTTATCGTACCCGACGGCATGGCAGATTACCCTATGCCGGAATTAGAAAACAGGACCCCTTTGGAAGCGGCACGCACCCCAAATTTTGATATGATCGCTAAATTCGGGATTTTGGGCAGGGTAAAAACTATTCCCCCAAGCCTAAAACCAGCTTCTGACGTGGCGAATTTGTCTATCCTGGGCTACAACCCGCAAACCTACTACACCGGCAGAGGGCCTTTGGAGGCGGCAAATCTCGGAGTAGAATTAGGGCAAGATGATGTGGCATTTCGCTGCAACCTTGTTACTGCTAATTCAGACACGCTTACTGATTACAGCGCAGGGCACATACGTTCTCAAGAAGCCGCGCAAATAATAAAATTCATAGACAGTAAGCTTGGCAGTGAAAATATTAAATTCTTCCCCGGGGTAAGTTACCGGCATCTGATGCTGGTAAAAAATGCCGCGGGAGAAGACCTGGAAAAAATAGAATGCAAGCCTGCCCATGATATTACGGGGGCAAGTATTTCCAAGAATCTTCCTAAAGGAAAAAACTCTGAACTTTTGATTGATCTAATGCAAAAATCCCGGGAAATATTATCCACGCATGAAATAAATTCCGTGCGTATAGACCTTAAAGAAAACCCGGCGAATATGATCTGGCTGTGGGGGCAAGGGAAAAAACCTAACCTGCCAAGTTTTTATGAAAAATACGGAGTCAAGGGAAGCGTCATATCCGCGGTAGACCTAATTAAAGGTTTAGGAAAAATACTTGGCCTTGAGGTAATAAACGTCCCTGGAGCAACCGGCTACTACGACACTGATTACGAAGCCAAGGCAAGAGCGGCAGTAAGAGCGCTGGAACATAGAGATTTTGTTTTTGTGCACATAGAAGCGCCTGATGAGGCCGGACATAACGGAGATTTGCGCGAGAAAATCACTGCCATTGAACGCTGTGACCAGCTTGTTTTGGGCACAATACTTAAATCTATGGAAAAGAAAAGGAATTTCAGGGTGATGGTCATGCCCGACCACGCCACCCCCATAAGCCTTAAAACTCATGTTTCAGACACGGTATTCTTTGGCATCTTCGGGAAATCAATCATGGGAAAAGGATATTTAAACTACAGTGAACAGCAAGCGCAGAAGGCCGAGCTTTTCTTTGAAAAAGGCCACGAGTTAATGGAATATTTCATCAAGCATAACGATTGAGCGAAGCGAAATCCCGACTTCCGACGCGCTCACTTTGTTCGCGGGGCGAAAAAATTACGCTTTACTTTACGGCATATTTATGATAATAATTACCGTTTACAAGGAGAAGAATCAGAAATGCAGCACAAGTTAATTGTTCAAAAATTCGGCGGTTCTTCCGTAGCGAACGCGGAGAAAATCCAGAATGTCGCCAAAAGAGTTACTGCCTACAAAAAGAATGGCTACAACATCGTAGTTGTGGTTTCCGCCCTTGGGGATACTACCGACCAGCTTATTGAATTAGCAGCCAAAATAAACCGCGAACCTTCGGAAAGGGAAATGGATATGCTTCTTTCCACAGGAGAGCAGATATCAGTGGCGCTTCTTGCTATGGCCATACACAAATTGGGGCACGAAGCAATATCTTTTACCGGTGCCCAAGTAGGCATCATAACCGACAAAAGCCATACCAGAGCGCGCATCATCAAGATAAACGCCGACAGGATACACGAGGAACTTAAAAAAGGCAGGATTGTCATTGTCGCCGGATTCCAAGGGGTATCCATGTCGCAGGATATAACCACTCTTGGAAGAGGCGGCTCGGATTTAACTGCTGTGGCTTTGGCAAAAGAACTTAAAGCCGACGAATGCGAAATCTACACTGATGTGGACGGTATTTATACCACTGACCCGCGCATTGAACCGCAGGCCAAGAAAATAGAAGCAATAACTTATGATGAAATGCTTGAGATGGCCTCGCTAGGGGCACAGGTAATGCAGGCGCGCTCTATTGAAGTAGCCAAGAAATTTGATGTGCCCATACACGTAAGATCTTCTCTCTCTAATAAAACTGGCACCATGATCATACGGGAGGTAAAAAGAATGGAAGATGTACTAGTTTCGGCAGTAACCTTAAATAAAAATGAAGCCAAGATCACTGTCTGCAATGTCCCAGACCGCCCGGGAGTGGCAGCCCAAATATTCACCCAGCTTGCCGAAAACTCAGTAAGCGTGGATATGATCGTGCAAAATGTCAGCCACCTGCGCCAAACAGATATTTCTTTTACTGTAAATAAGGCCGAACTGGGTAAGGCCATACGCATAACCAAAAAAATAGGCAAAGACATTGGCATTGGAGAAATACTGCAAGATGAAGATATCGCCCGCGTTTCAATAGTGGGAGTCGGCATGAAATCGCATCCCGGAGCGGCAGCTTCTATGTTCAGGACTATGGCCAAAGAAAAAATAAATATTGAGATGATCTCAACTTCGGACATAAGTATCTCCTGCATAATCCAAAAGAAATTCGCGGAAACAGCGGTAAAGAAACTGCACGCGGCTTTTAATTTAGGCGCTTTATGAAAAACGTTAAAATCTACGACACAACCCTAAGAGACGGCTCGCAAGGCGAAGGGATATCATACTCTGCGCATGATAAAATCCGCATCACGACTGCGCTTGATAGATTCGGCATTCATTATATCGAGGGCGGATGGCCGGGCTCTAACCCCAAAGACATGGAATTTTTTCTTAGGGCAAAAAGCCTGCGCCTTAAAAGCGCCAAGCTTGTGGCCTTCAGCATGACCAGAAGACAGGGCATCAAGGCCCAAGATGACGCAAGCCTCAAAGCACTTCTTAAGTCCGGCGTAAAATATGTGACCATCGTGGGAAAAACCTGGGATTTGCACATAAAAGATGTGCTGAAGGTTTCTCTTGAAGAAAATATCGCCATGATCAAGGATACAATAAATTTCTTGGTGGAAAATGGCATTATTGTATTTTATGACGCTGAACATTTCTTTGACGCATACCTAAGCAACAAAGACTACGCCCTGAAATGCCTTAAAGTTGCCCAAGAAGCAAAAGCCCAGGCGATCTGCCTTTGCGACACAAATGGCGGAATGCTTCCCAGCCAAATACAGGCAATTGTAAAAGAAGTGCTTGCTTATGCAAAAGTAATGCTTGGCATACATTGCCATAACGATGCGGGAGTTGCCGTTGCCAATTCAATTTGCGCCATAGAGGCAGGCTGCGATCTGGTGCAGGGCACCATCAATGGTATTGGCGAACGCTGCGGCAATGCCGACCTGGTTGCGATTATGGCAAACCTTCAGCTAAAGCTTAAAAACAATTGCGTAGGCGAGAAATTAAAAGAGCTTGTGCACCTATCGCATTTTGTAAATGAAATAAGCAATATGCGCCAGAAAAACGACCAGCCTTATGTCGGTGATTCGGCATTTGCCCATAAAGGCGGAATGCATATTAACGCGGTAATGAAAAACCCAAAGACATATGAACACACCAACCCCGAATCCGTGGGCAACCGCCGCAGGATGCTTGTTTCAGAACTGGGAGGAAAAACCGGAATTATTTTAAGAGCAAAGAACCTTCAACTTGACCTGACTAAAGATAACCCCAAGACTAAAGAAATACTTAAGACCATACAGGAACTTGAACATCAAGGTTACCACTTTGAAGCTGCGGAAGCTTCTTTTGAATTATTAATGCGCAGGGCCTTTAATCAATACAAGAGTTTCTTTGAGCTGGAAGGCTTCAGGGTAGTTATTGAAAAGGTATCTGACAAGAAAATAACCTCCGAAGCTATTATCAAGGTAAAAGTCAAAGGGCAAAAGGAACACACCGCCGCCGAAGGCGACGGCCCGGTCAATGCCCTTGATAACGCCTTAAGAAAAGCCCTTAAAGAATTTTATCCTACTCTATCCAAGATGCACCTTTCGGATTTTAAGGTGCGCGTTTTAGATGAAAAGTCCGGTACTGCCGCCAAGGTGCGCGTTTTAATCCAGTCACAGGATGAAAAGGATACCTGGAATACTATTGGAGTATCCGAAAACATCATTGAAGCCAGCTGGCAGGCGCTCTTAGACAGCGTGGAATACAAACTGCTTAAAGACCATCCCAAGAAGTCTTGATAATAAAAATGCAAAAAGAGCTTAAATCCCAATACAATCCTCAATCTGCCGAAGATAAATGGTATAAACTTTGGGAAGAAAATAAATATTTTAGCGCTAAAACAAATAAAGACAAAAAGCCCTACGCCATCGTTATCCCGCCGCCTAATGTCACCGGCATCTTACACATGGGCCATGCGCTTAACAACACCATCCAAGACATCCTTATCCGCTACCACCGCATGAAAGGCTTTGAGGCGCTTTGGATGCCCGGCATAGACCACGCAGGGATTGCCACCCAAAACGTAGTAGAAAAATCTATTGCCAAAGAAGGCCTGAAAAGGCAAGACCTGGGAAGAGATGAATTTATAAAAAGAGTCTGGAAATGGAAAGAAGAATACGGGTCAACTATTATAAAACAGCTAAAGAAACTAGGCGCTTCCTGTGATTGGGACCGCCTGCGTTTCACTATGGACGCGCAATATTCAGAAACCGTTATTGATGTATTCGTGCGCCTATATGAAAAAGGGCTTATTTATCGGGGCAGCTACATCATCAACTGGTGTCCGCGCTGTCAAACCGCTCTTGCAGATGAAGAAGCGCCGCACCAAAATATAAATGGGCATCTCTACTACATAAAATATCCTCTTAAGGAAGATAATAAACAGTTTGTAATTGTAGCGACAACCCGCCCTGAAACAATGCTGGGGGATACCGCAGTTGCCGTAAATCCCAAAGATAAACGCTACAAGAAATTAGTCGGAAAAACTTTAATCCTGCCGCTTGTGAATCGGGAAATAAAAGTTATCGCGGATAGCATGGTTGATCCTAAATTCGGTACCGGCGCGGTAAAAGTAACTCCTGCCCATGATCCTAATGATTACGCCACAGGAAAAAAGCACGGTCTTGAATTTATCAATGTTATGCACCCTGATGCCCGAATGAATGAGAACGCCGGAAAATACAGCAATCTCGACCGTTTTCAGGCGCGCAAGATGATAATTGATGACCTGACAAATCTAGAATTAATAGAGAAAATAGATGACTATGAAGTTTCCGCCGGACATTGTTACCGCTGCCATACCATTATTGAACCATATCTTTCCAAACAATGGTTTGTGAAAACAAAGCCCTTGGCAAAGCCGGCGATTGAAGCGGTAAAAAAAGGAAAAATAAAATTTCATCCTCATCGCTGGACAAAAGTTTATTTGAACTGGATGGAAAACATTCAGGACTGGTGTATCTCCAGACAAATATGGTGGGGGCATCGCCTGCCTGTATACTATTGCAAAAATTGTCAGCTATCAGCCGTCAGCTATCAGCCGTCAGCTAAAAACGAAAAGCTGAAAGCTGAAAGCCGAAAGCTGAAAACTGAAAAAGGAATTATTGTATCTAAAATTAAACCTGAAAGATGCCCGGATTGCGCTGGTACAGATATTTATCAAGATGAGGATGTTTTAGACACCTGGTTTTCAAGCTGGCTGTGGCCGTTCGCCACGTTCGGATGGCCGAACCAGCTGAAAGCTGAAAGCCGAAAGCTGAAGACTGATTTAGATTATTTTTATCCTACCTCGGTTTTAGTCACCGCGCCAGAAATAATCTTTTTCTGGGTAGCCAGAATGATCATGGCAGGTTTTGAGTTTATGCAAGATATCCCGTTTAAAGACGTCTATATCCACGGCACAGTAAGGGACATTGAAGGCAAGAAAATGTCCAAATCTCTGGGCAACATCATTGACCCCTTGGAGATAATCGGGGAATACGGCACCGACGCGCTTCGCTTTAGCCTTATTTCTATTACCGCGCAAGGCCAAGACGTATTCTTGTCCAAGGAACGTTTTGAGCAGGGCAGAAATTTTGCCAACAAGATCTGGAATGCCTCGCGTTTTATCCTGATCAATCTTAACGAAGAAAATACCAAACACGACCTCTGCGCATTTTTCAAGAAAGAACACCTGGAACTGATTGACCGCTGGATATTAAGCCGTCTTTACATAACCATTACCGAAACCGAGAAAGCGCTAAATAAATTTAAGTTTAACGAAGCCGCCAATCTTTTATACAGCTTTTTCTGGCATGAATTCTGCGACTGGTATCTGGAAGCAATAAAACCCGAAATCAAAGACCCCCAGCATCAGCTTGTCATGTATAAGGTCTTAGAGAAATTCCTGCGCGCGCTTCATCCTTTTATGCCGTTTATAAGCGAAGAACTCTATAGCATCTTGGGCGAGAAGGAAAGCATTATGAATTCTTCGTATCCGCATATACAAAAAGATATCATTGACCACAAACAAGAAAGAAAAATGCAGCTTGTCTTTGAAATTATTACCCAAATCCGCAACTTAAGAAGCCAGATCAATATCCGGCCGGATCAGAAAGTAAAAGCAGGCGTATTCGCGCATTCACAAAATAACACAAAACTTATCATGGAGAACACAGGATTAATAAAATATTTAAGCCGCTCCGAAGAAATTGAAATATTGGGATCAAAAGAAAAACCCTCCGGCACAATAAGTGCCATTGCCGAAGATGTGGATATATACCTGTATTTTGCCGGGCTTTTAGACGTAGAGAAGGAGAAACTGCGTATCAAAGAAAAGCAGGAGCAGCTTATTAAATCAAAACAAGGAAAAGAATCCCGCCTTGGCAATAAAGACTTCCTTAAGAACGCCCCAGCTGATATAATAGAAAAGGAAACAGAAGGCCTCTCAAAGATCGCAAGCGAACTAGACAGGCTTGACAAAATGTACCGCGACCTCAAATAAAGCTTATGGAATTACAGGATTTCATCACAATCGCCTTAAAAGAGGATATCGGAGAGAAGGATATCACCTCCGAAATATTCTTAAGCGACAGGCAGAATTGCGAGGCAGCAATCATTGCCAAACAGCCTCAAGTTATCTGCGGCATATCAGTGGCCTGTGAAGTCTTCCGCAATTACGACCCGGACATTAACTTTAAAATTATGACTAAAGATTCGCATACTGTAACAAAAGGCGCGGTATTGGCTAAGATACACGGAAAAGCAAGAAACATCTTAGCCGCAGAGCGCGTGGCATTAAATCTATTAAGCCACTTGTCCGGCATAGCCACTAAAACCAGAGAGTTTGTAAAAGCCATAAAACCCTATAAGACGAGGATCATTGACACCCGCAAAACCATTCCGGGGTTACGCATCTTACAAAAATACGCGGTCAGGACCGGCGGCGGCTATAACCACCGCATGCAAATGGATGAGATGATCCTGGTAAAAGATAACCACCTGAAGATAATCGGAGGGTATGATAAATTAAATCTTAAGAATTCCGGGTTAAGGACCAAGGGATATAAGATAGAGATGGAAGTGGAAAGCCTTGAGGACTTCAAAAAAGCGCTAAAGCTTTGGCCTGACATAATCATGCTTGATAATATGAGTATCCCCGATATAAAAAAAGCGGTGCGCTTACGAAAAGGCGATAAGCCTAAATTAGAGGCGTCCGGCGGAATAACTTTAAAGAACGTAAAAGAGTTCGCCGCCACAGGCGTAGATTTCATCTCCATAGGCGAGCTGACCCATTCAGTCAAAGCTACAGATATAAGTTTGGAAATAGTCTGATAAATAACCTTTAGAATAACCAAATACCAAATTTCAATTACCAAATAAATTCCAATAATCAATAACCAATCACCAAAAATATTTGATTATTGGAAAATTGGTCATTGATTATTATTTGGTTATTGAGGACTTGGTTATTGGTAATTAATTATATATAAGAATGTCTAATTTTAAATTAGTTTCTAAATTTAAGCCTGAAGGCGACCAGCCGCGGGCAATAAAACAATTAACCCAGTCCATACTTGCCAAAAATCCGCATCAAACCCTCTTGGGCGTCACCGGCTCAGGAAAAACTTTTACCCTGGCTAATGTAATAGAAAAAATAAAGCTTCCCACGCTTGTTATTTCGCATAATAAAACCCTTGCCGCGCAATTATATTCGGAATTTAAAGAATTTTTCCCGGAAAACGCGGTAGAATACTTCGTAAGTTATTATGATTATTACCAGCCCGAAGCCTATATCCCCTCAACTGATACCTATATAGAAAAGGATTCATCCATAAACGAGCGCTTAGACCGCCTAAGGCTTTCGGCTACTACATCGCTTATGTCGCGAGCTGATGTAATTGTGGTTGCCTCGGTATCCTGCATATACAACTTAGGCTCGCCCAAGCAATACAAAGATTCGCTGGTATTTATTCAAAAAAGCGAGCTTCTTGACCGCGAAGAGCTGCTGAAAAAGCTTATTCATATCCAATATGAAAGAAATGACTACGAGTTCGTGCGCGGCAAGATCCGTGTCAGAGGTGATTGCGTGGAAATATTTCCATCATATAAAGAAACCGCCTTGCGCATCCAGCTTAACGAGAATAAAGTAGAGCTTTTAAGCGAAATAAACCCTGTTTCCGCAGAAACCCTGAACATCTTGGATAAAACCGCTATTTATCCGGCAAAGCATTTCGTGGTTTCTGAAGATGTAATCACCCCGGCATTATCCTCAATCGAAAAAGAGCTGGAAACGCAATTAAATGTTTTACGCAAGAAAAACAAACTGCTTGAAGCACAAAGGCTGGAATCGCGCACCAAATACGATATAGAGATGATAAAAGAGGTCGGCTACTGCCACGGAATTGAAAATTATTCCCGGCATTTCTCAGGAAGAGAAACCGGAGAGAGGCCAGACACTTTGATTGATTATTTTCCAGAAGATTTTCTAACTATTATTGATGAATCCCATGTAACTATCCCACAATTAAACGGCATGTACGAAGCAGACCGCTCAAGGAAAACAACCCTGGTGGAATATGGGTTCCGGCTTCCCTCATGCCTGGACAACCGCCCATTGAAATTCCCGGAATTCAACAAAACCATTAAGCAGGCCATTTATGTGTCTGCCACCCCAGCAGAGTATGAAATCAAGAAAAGCAGCAGCAAAGTCATAGAACAAATCATCCGTCCCACGGGATTATTGGACCCGGTAATAATTATAAAGCCCACCCAGGGACAGGTTGATGACCTGATAAAGCAGGTAAGCTCAAGGGCAAAAAGCAAAGAACGCACCCTGGTTACTACTCTTACCAAACGTATGTCCGAAGATTTAACTAATTATTTACAAGAAGCCGGCTTAAGAGTAAAATACCTACATTCCGATATAGAAACTATTGAACGCTCACAAATCTTAAGGCAGCTGCGGCTGAGGGAATTTGACTGCCTTGTAGGCATTAATCTTTTAAGAGAGGGGCTGGATCTTCCGGAAGTCTCCCTTGTGGCAATTTTAGACGCGGATAAAGAAGGTTTCTTGCGCTCTGCCACGTCTCTTATCCAAACCGCAGGCCGTGCCGCCAGAAACATTAACGGCACGGTGATCATGTACGCGGATACTAAGACCGCCTCCATGAAAAAAGCTATTAGCGAAAGCGACAGGCGGCGCAAGATACAGCTAGAATTTAATCAAAAGAATAAGATCGCGCCGCGTTCAGTAGTAAAAGAAATAAAAGAAGGGATAGACCGGCTTGCCCGATGCGAAGAATTTGTCCGTAACCTAACCGGAGAAGAAAAAGACGCCTACGATATGCGTAAATATATATCCACCCTGGAATACGAAATGGAACTTGCCGCGCGCAACCTTGAATTTGAAAAAGCAGCCGCCATCCGCGATAAAATACGCGAATTTAGGAAAATATGACCAAGGCCCTTGCCATTAATATCGGAAACACTAATACCTCGTTTGGCCTATTTAATGATAAAACACTTATAAAGAATTTCAGCGCCCCAACTTCAGGATACAAAAAAGGCCTAATTGCAGGCCTGTTCAAGAAAAAACCGGATCAGGTAATTATAGCAAGCGTAGTCCCGCGGGCGAAAGCCAAACTGAAAAAGCTTCTAAAAAATCTGTATACGGGAAAAATCTTTATCGTAGGAGAAAACATCTGCGTCCCGATTAAGAATAAATATCAAACCCCTGATAAACTTGGCAGCGACCGCCTAGTAAACGCCTTTGCTGCCTCAAGGCTTTACAAGGCGCCTCTTGTGGTAGTTGATTTCGGTACCGCCATAACCTTTAATGTGGTTTCAAAACAAAAAGAATTCTTAGGTGGAATGATCTTCCCGGGGATTAATGCCTCTTTATCCAGCTTAAAGCAATCTACGGCACTACTTCCACAAATAAAACTATCACACCCAAAGAAGCTTATTGGCAGAAACACAAAAGAATGCATTAAAAGTGGGGTCATTTATGGAATCGCCGGTTTAACCGATAGGCTTATTGAAAAAATAGAGGAAACGCTGAAACAAAAATTAACTGTCATCGCAACCGGAGGGCAAAGCAGACTTATAAAGCCATATTCCAAAAAGGTACAATACCTTGATGCAAACCTTAATCTAAAGGGCTTACGCTTGATCCTAGGAGATAAACTATGAAGAGTTGGCGTTTATTGTTCGCAAGTTTCAGGTTTAAAGTAGCGCTATTTATTATTACATCGCTTTTGCTAGTGACAGCCTTAAGCGATATACTTATCTACAGGTTTGCCATAAACTCCCAATTTCAACAGATCCGCCAGAGGCTAAAGATCATCGCCCAGACTGTATCCCTTCTAATTGATGCTGATGCAGTAACCCAAGTACCTCTCTCAAAAGACGGGATCAATTCACCCGCCTACAAGAGTATCTCGGAAAAATTACAGGCAATTAAGAAAGCAAGCCCTTCCTTGAAATATATATACATAGTCTCCCAAACTGATACGCCAGGAATAGTTCAATTTGTCGTTGACCCAGATATAATCCTTAAAGAAAAGGGCAGGATCACTGCTACTTCTTACCCGGGAGACAAATATGATACATCTGTCTTTCCAGAGATGACCCGCGGTTTCTATGAGCCATCGGCAGATAAAAAATTCGGCAAAGACCAGTGGGGCATCTTCTTATCCGGATACGCACCAATACGAAACAAGGACGGGAAATCTGTCGCTCTCTTAGGAGTTGATATGACAGCGGAAGATATTTATATCACCCAACGCCATATGAAAATGCGGGCGATATTGGTATTTATATTCGGCACGGCAATTTCACTTATTTTCGGGCTTTTTATTACCGGGACAATCGCCAAACGCATTGAAAAGATAGTAACCGGCACAAGGCGCATTGCCAAGAACGATTTCAATTACCGACTAAACACATCCGGAAATGATGAAATCGCGGAATTAGCGCAATCTTTTAATAAGATGAGCGAGGACCTGTCGGAATCGCGCGAAAGAATGCACCATTATTTCTACCGCGTGGTCCAATCGCTGGTAAGGCTTTTGGAGGCGCGCGATCCTTACACTTTGGGGCATTCTGAACGCGTTGCCGGATACGCATACGAGATTGCCGTAACTTTGAAACTACCTAAACCAAAAATCGACCTGGTGCGCAAAGCTGCGGAATTGCATGATATCGGAAAGCTGGCTGTTCCTGAAAGCATATTAAACAAAGTTGGCCCCTTATCTGAAGCCGAGTGGGAAATAATTAAAAAACACCCGTCGCTGGGAGAAGAAATATTAAAACCGGTATTCTTGGAGGATGAATTTATATCTATTATCCGCTCACATCACGAACGTTATGACGGAAAAGGCTACCCCGACAAGCTCAAAAAAGACGACATTAAACTTTTGTCACAAATAATATCGGTTGCCGATGCCTATGACGCAATGACCTCGCAGCGTGCCTATAAGAAAATATTAAGCCAAAAAGAAGCAATATTGGAATTAAAAAAGAACATCGGATCGCAATTTAAGGAAGAAGTGGTTATGGCGCTTGTTAGCTATTTAGAGGAAACAAAATAATTATGGAACAACTGCTTATTAAAGAAATAATGGCAATAAACCCGGTTACTATTAATATAAACCGACATTTTAGCGAAGTAGAGCAAATATTAAGAAACCACCATATCCGCCATTTGCCGGTAGTGGACGATAACAATATCCTGCGCGGGATTATTACTCAAAGAGACCTTTACAAACTCTGCGCGCCCCGTAAGACGATTGACGCAGATTTAGTCTATGACAAGCAAGAGCTGGATAAATTCATTTTAAGATACGTAATGACTCCAAACCCCCTGACATTAACTGCCCAGGATACAATAGAAAAGGCCATCGATTTGATGGTCTCTACTAAATACGGCTGTATCCCGATAGTAGACGAACAAAGAAAGATAATAGGGATACTTACTCAAATTGATATCCTGCGCGCGGTGCATAAGTATTGGGTAAAGGATATCCGCGAAAACAATTGACAACTCAAGGAAAAACAGTATAATTATAGTTTAGTGTAACAAGATATGGTAGGTATATATGGCAAAAGACGGCAATAAAGTCCTGCTGGGCGTTTTAATTCTGGTTGTTCTGGCAAGTATCTTCTTCTGGAAGGATTACCTCGGGTTGAAAACTGCCCTTATCAGCACGCAAAAAGAATTAGCTCAAGAAAAACAGGAAAAAGAAGCCCTCAAGACAACTCTTAACTCGGAAATAGATAAGTTAAGCAAAGACCTTGATGCTAACCGCGTTCAAGTAGATCAGTTGACCGCTAAATTAGGCGATCTTGAATCCCGTCACAAAGAATCAGTCAAGGCGCGCAAACAAATTGAAGATCAATACGCCCAGCTTCAGAATCAAAAGCAGATATTAGAGGCAAGGCTGGGATCATTATCGGAATTGAAAAAGGCGTTCCGGGAAGTAAAACAAGATATGCGCCAGAAAGAAATACAGCAGTATCTGGCAAGGAAACAGAAACAAAAAGAATTAGACCAAAAGCTTCTAGCAAACGGAAACCGTGGTTTTGTTATTCGCGACGGGAAATCTTCGTATAATCCCAAAGTTTACATTGATGTAAAACCCGGGAATTAATAAATTTTCTTGACAAGCTTTTTTTTTGCTTTATAATTAGCACTCTATTGGAAAGAGTGCTAAAGATAAAAATAACAAACCAAAAGGGAGGTGTAGGAAATGGACATAAAACCATTAGGTGACCGCGTAGTCATCAAGCCTTTAGAGGCAGAAGCCAAATCCAAGGGAGGCATCCTTTTGCCGGATACTGCCAAGGAAAAACCCCAAGAGGGCAAAGTCGTTGCTGTAGGCAAAGGAAAGACCATGGATAACGGCAACATCGCCAGCCTTGAGGTCAAGGTCGGAGATAAAGTGTTATACGGAAAATATTCCGGCAACGAAATCACCACCAAAGAAGGCGAAGAGCTTTTGATCATGAGAGAAGAAGACATCTTAGCCATAATCAAATAAGGAGGAAACTAATGGCAAAACAATTATTATACAGCGACGATGCCCGCCGCAAGATCTTAAGCGGTGTTGAGCAGTTGGCAAAAGCTGTAAAGGTAACCCTGGGGCCAAAGGGAAGAAATGTGGTCATTGACAAGAAGTTCGGCTCACCAACCATAACCAAGGACGGTGTAACCGTAGCTAAGGAAATAGACCTGGAAGACGCTTTTGAGAATATGGGCGCGCAGATGGTTAAGGAAGTAGCGGAAAAAACCTCTGATATCGCTGGGGACGGCACTACTACCGCAACAGTGCTTGCTGAATCAATCTACCGCGAAGGCTTAAAGAATGTTACTGCCGGATCAAATCCCATGGCGTTAAAACGCGGGATTGAGAAAGCGGTAGAGAAAATCGTGGAAGAATTAAGCAAGCTTTCCACCCCGATCAAAGACAAGAAAGAAATAGCACAGGTAGCTTCTATTGCCGCTAACTCCGATGCGGCTATTGGCGAATTGATTGCCGAAGCTATGGATAAAGTAGGAAAAGACGGCGTTATCACTGTTGAAGAAGCCAAATCCACTGCCACAACCTTAGAGGTAGTGGAAGGCATGCAGTTTGACCAAGGTTATCTTTCGCCTTATTTTGTTACTGACGCGGAAAGAATGGAAGTGCTTTTAGATGATCCTTATATTTTAATCTATGAGAAGAAAATTTCTTCGATTAAGGATATCCTGCCGCTATTGGAAAAAATCGCGCGCACCGGCAAGCCGCTTTTGATCCTCGCCGAAGAAGTTGAAGGCGAAGCATTAGCGACGCTGGTAGTAAATAAGATCCGCGGGACATTTGTGGCCTGCGCGGTCAAAGCCCCCGGCTATGGCGACAGAAGAAAAGCCATGCTTGAGGATATCGCGGTATTAACCGGCGGAAAAGCCTTAACCGAAGATCTAGGTATCAAACTTGAAAATGTGGACGTGGATGATTTAGGCCGCGCCAAAAAA
Organism: Candidatus Omnitrophota bacterium; assembly: GCA_025453395.1. Taxonomy (NCBI): domain Bacteria; kingdom Pseudomonadati; phylum Candidatus Omnitrophota; species Candidatus Omnitrophota bacterium. The sequence goes on along the minus strand of JALOQK010000002.1, from coordinate 217,373 downwards.
ATCAAGGTTGATAAAGAAAACACTACCATCGTTGAGGGCGCTGGAAAATCTGCCGCCATTAACGCGCGCGTAGCCCAGATCAAAAGACAAATTGACGAAACCGACTCTGACTATGATAAAGAGAAACTTCAGGAAAGATTAGCTAAGCTTTCCGGAGGGGTCGCAGTTATCAATGTCGGGGCAGCAACTGAAACTGAAATGAAAGAAAAGAAAGCCCGTGTGGAAGACGCATTACACGCCACTCGCGCTGCGGCACAAGAAGGTATTGTCCCTGGCGGCGGAGTGGCATTGATCCGCACCATCAATTCTTTGGATAAGATCAAGACCTCGGATGAAGATGAGAAGATCGGTATCAACATCGTCAAAAGAGCCATTGAAGAGCCTTTAAGACAAATTGCTCAAAACGCAGGGCTTGAAGGATCAGTAGTTGTCCAAAGGATCAAACAGGAAAAAACCAACATCGGTTATGACGTGCATCAAGATGAGTATGTGGATATGATCGAAGCCGGGGTCATTGACCCAACCAAAGTTACTCGTTCAGCATTACAGAATGCTTCAAGTATTGCTGCGCTTCTTTTGACCACAGAAACATTGATCGCCGACAAACCGGAAAAGGAAGATAAGATGCCAGCTATGCCACCGGGAGGAATGGGCGGCATGGGTGGAATGGGAGGGTATTAAAAGCGAAAAGCTTAAAGCGAAAAACTAAAAGCTAAAAGCTTAAGAAACCAACAAAAAGGCGTGGGGAGAGAAATCTTCCCGCGCTTTTTTGTTTTTAAAAAAGCATTGACAACGACGGGGTTTTGTTATACAATCACCACATCCATATTTTTTCCTAAACCCGCAATAAATTATGTAACCTATTGAAATACAATAAGTTACAAAAGGAGATTTAATCATGGCAGAATGGATAGGTATTGGAAGGCGCGCCCGCAGATGTTATGGTTTTGACGAAATTGCCCTTGCGCCAGGCAATTTAACCATTAACCCTAATGAAGTAGACACTTCTTTTTATATTGACGGCAAGAAATTCTCGGTTCCCATCATGGCCGCGGCCATGGACGGAGTAGTGGACGTAAAATTCGCCTTGGCCATGTCTAAATTAGGCGGCATCGCGGTCCTGAATTTAGACGGAGTGCAAACGCGTTATGAAAATCCGGCAGAAGTACTGGAAGAAATCTCTAAGGCCTCGCCCGAAGAAGCAACGGGGCTGACCCAAACTGTTTACACAACTCCCATCAAAGAAAAATTAGTTGCCAAGCGCATCAGAGAAATTAAAGCTAAAAAAGGAACAGCAGTAGTAAGCTGTATTCCCGCGCATGCCGAGAAATTCGCAAAAATCGCAGAGACAGCAGGTGTGGATATTTTTGTGCTGCAATCTACGGTTACTTCCACCAAACACGTGGCCAAAGAATATAAGAGCCTTGACCTGTATAAATTCTGCAGTAAAGTAAAAGTCCCGGTTATTATCGGCAATTGCGTTACCTATGGGACAACCTTGGAATTAATGCACACCGGAGCAAAAGGCCTGTTAATAGGAGTCGGCCCCGGAGCCGCCTGCACCACAAGAGGAGTTTTAGGAATTGGCGTGCCGCAGGTTACGGCCACAGTTGACGCGTCAGCCGCGCGCGATTTCTATTACAAGAAAACCGGCAGATACGTGCCTATTATCACCGACGGCGGGATGAACCGCGGAGGAGATATCTGCAAGGCGTTCGCTTCAGGAGCTGACGCGGTAATGATCGGCTCAAGTTTTGCCAGGGCCCTTGAAGCTCCTGGCAGAGGCTATCATTGGGGCATGGCAACATCTCACGTTAATTTACCAAGAGGCACACGCATCCGCGTAGGCACAACCGGCACATTAAAAGAAATTTTGTTTGGCCCGGCGCGCGTGGACGACGGTTCACAAAATTTAATGGGAGCGCTAAAGACTTCCATGGGCTCATTAGGAGCAGCTAACCTAAAAGAAATGCACGATGTGGAAATCATTATCGCGCCTTCCATCCAAACAGAAGGCAAGATCTTCCAAGTCGGACAAAGAGTAGGAATGGGAAAATAATTATGACCAGACAGACTATCTTAATCCTTGATTTTGGCTCTCAATACACCCAGCTTATCGCCCGGCGCGTAAGAGAGAATAAAGTTTTTTCAAAAATTATTCCCTACAACACCCCGGCCAAAGAAATCGCTCTTATGGCGCCTAAGGGCTTAATTTTATCCGGAGGCCCGGCATCAGTAACTAAACTAAAAAGCCCGTATCCTGACAAAGGCATATTTAAATTAGGGGTTCCTGTATTGGGAATCTGTTACGGCATGCAGGTCATTGCTGAAATGTTAGGCGGCAAAGTAAAGCCCGGAAGGCACCGTGAATTCGGCAAAACAGAACTTTTTATTGATGACAACCGCACCATATTCTCACAGCTTCCCGGAAACTTAACCTGCTGGGCAAGCCATGGGGATTTAGTCAGCAAACTTCCTTCGGGTTTTAGCATTAGTGCCCACACTATTAATTCGCCTATCGCAGGGATCTCTCATAACAGCCGCAAGATTTACGGCGTGCAGTTCCATCCAGAAGTAACCCACACCGACAAAGGAAATAAAATCATCGCTAATTTCTTATTCAAATCCTGCGGATGCCTAAGCCGCTGGACCATCCAGGCGTTTATTAAGGAAAGCACAGAAAACATCAAGAAAACCGTAGGTAAAAAAGACAGGGTAATCCTTGGATTAAGCGGAGGAGTAGATTCGTCGGTGGCGGCGGTTCTTATACATAAGGCTATCAACAAGAATTTGCGCTGTATCTATATAGACAATGGCCTGATGAGAAAAGGGGAATCCCAGCAGATTAAAAGCGTATTCCGTGATATGTATCACTTAAACTTAAGCTATCTTGACCGCGGCAAGCGTTTCCTGGAGCGGCTTAAGGGCGTTACTGACCCCGAAGAAAAACGAAAAATTATCGGAGATGAATTTATAAAGGTGTTTGAAGATGAGGCGCGCAAGACCAAAGGAGTAAAATTCCTTGCCCAGGGCACTTTATACCCGGATGTAATTGAATCTGTATCGGCGACCGGATCGCCTACAAGCAAGATCAAAAGCCATCACAATGTAGGGGGTCTGCCTATAAACATGAAACTAAAACTGCTTGAACCCCTGAGAGAACTTTTTAAAGATGAAGTGCGCCAAATCGGCTTGAATTTAGGTATGCCGGAGAATATTATCCATCGCCAGCCGTTCCCGGGCCCGGGCTTAGCCATACGCATCATCGGTGAAATTACGCAGGAAAGGCTTGACTTGCTGCGCGAAGCCGATGAAAGAGTCACTGAAGAAATCCATAAATCCGGCCTCTACCAACAGATCTGGCAGTCTTTTGCGGTGTTATTACCGGTAAAAAGCGTAGGGGTTATGGGAGATGAACGCACCTATGAAAACACAATAGCGGTCCGCTGCGTGACAAGCCTTGACGGCATGACCGCGGACTGGGCAAAGATCCCCTATGAAGTGCTGGACAGAATCTCCAATCGTATCATCAACGAAGTAAAAGGCATAAACCGCGTGGTTTATGACATAAGCTCTAAGCCGCCGGCAACGATTGAATGGGAATAAGAAATTAAAAAATAAAAATGCAAAATTAAAAATTAACCACAAAAACCTAAAATGAATAAGCTAAAGAATAAAAATAGAAGCAAATAGCAGAGAAAAAATACTACCGTACTATAGTTTTAGTTCTATCTTATATTTGATTTACATAATTTATTATTTTCTTAATATTTCTGCATTTAAGTTTTTTTGGGATTTTTAATTGTAATTTTTACTGCCTTGGATTTTGAATTATAATTTTGCATTTTTAATTTTAAATTTTTAATCCTTACCATGCCTCATTCCGAGTTTATTCATTTACACTTACATACCCAATACTCGCTTCTGGACGGTGCCTGCAGAATTCATGATCTTTTGCAAACCGCCAAACTTTATAAAATGGATTCTCTGGCTATTACCGACCACGGTAATATGTTCGGGGCGATTGACTTTTATATTGAAGCGCAAAAAGCAGGAATAAAACCGATCATCGGATGTGAAGTGTATGTGGCCCCCAAAAGCCGCTTTGATAAAACCGCAACCAGCCAGGAAGAGACAAACAACCACCTGATACTTTTGGCCAGAGACGAAAAAGGATACCAAAACCTGATGAAACTTGTTTCATTGGGTTACCTGGAAGGTTTTTATTACCGCCCAAGAATTGATAAAGAATCCCTAAGCCGCCACTCTGAAGGCCTCATAGCTTTAAGCGCCTGCTTAAAAGGAGAAATCCCGTCTTTGATCCTGCAGAGGCGTTTAAATGATGCCATAAAAGCCGCTGATGATTTAAGCTGCATCTTAGGAAAAAATAATTTTTACATAGAGCTGCAGGAAAACATGATCCCCGACCAGAAAAAAGCCAATGAAGGCCTTTTAAAAATCGCTAAAGAACTAAACCTGCCGTTAATCGCCACAAACGATGTGCATTATATCAACAAAGAGCATGCCAAAAGCCACGAGGCCCTTTTATGCATCCAGACCCAGACCACCCTTGATGACCAAAACCGCATGCGCATGCAAACTAATGAGTTTTATTTTAAATCTCCCCAAGAGATGAAAAAACTCTTTAACGATTACCCCGAAGCAATCACTAATAGCCTTGAAATCGCCTCAAGATGCAACTTAGAATTAGATTTTAACCAACTTCATCTACCCAGATACGAACCTCCGGAAAATCAAACTAAAGAAAATTACCTTGAGAAATTGTGCCTTGAGGGGATCAAAAAAAGATTCGAACAAATTACTCCAGAAATAAAAGAACGCCTTGAATATGAATCCCGAATCATAAAAAATATGGGATTCACCAGTTATTTCCTTATCGTCTGGGACTTCATACGCTATGCCAAAGAAAAGAATATCCCGGTAGGCCCCGGAAGAGGAAGCGCCGCCGGCAGCTTAGTCAGCTATCTTTTAGGCATTACTGATATTAATCCTCTTGCCTACGGCTTGATATTTGAAAGATTCTTAAACCCTGACCGCATGAGTATGCCTGATATTGACATTGACTTCTGTTATGAAGGCAGGCAACAGGTTATTGATTACGTCACAGAAAAATACGGCCGGGAAAATGTCGCGCAGATAATCACCTTCGGGACTATGCAGGCCAAAGCGGTTGTGCGTGACGTAGGAAGAGTAATGGGCATGCCTTACGCGGATGTGGATAAAATCGCCAAGATGATCCCTACTGAATTAGGAACGACCTTAAAAGACGCGCTTTCCTCTGAGCCGGAATTAAATAATCTGTATAAAAACGACCCTCAAATCAAAGAACTTATCACCACGGCCCTTGACCTTGAAGGCCTAAACCGCCACGCTTCAGTGCACGCCGCAGGCGTAGTCCTGGCTGATAAGCCGCTCAATAATTACAGCCCGCTTTTTAAGACTAACGACGACCAGGTCACAACCGGATACAGCATGTCCGCCCTTGAGAAAATCGGTTTACTAAAAATGGATTTCCTGGGCCTTCGCACGCTTACGGTAATAGACCAGACTTTGCGCATAATAGAACAGACCAAAGGCAAGAAAGTGGATATTGAAACTCTCCCGCTTAACGACCCGAATACTTATAAATTGTTATGCGACGCGCACACCGTGGGAGTTTTTCAGGTTGAAAGTTCCGGCATGCGCGACCTTTTAAAAAAGCTTGAACCGCAGCGTTTTGAAGACTTAATCGCGCTTCTGGCATTATACCGGCCCGGCCCCATAGGCTCAGGCATGCTTGATGATTTTATTAAACGCAAACACAATATCATCCCCATAAAATACGAGCACCCGAAACTTGAGCCGATACTTAAAGAAACCTACGGGATCATGGTCTATCAGGAACAGATCATGCAAATTGCATCTAGCTTAGCTGGTTTTAGCTTAGCCCAAGCAGATGTCTTGCGCAAGGCCATGGGCAAGAAGATCCCGGAGGTAATGGAAAAACAACGCATTGGCTTTATTCAGGGTTGCATTAAAAATAATATCCGGGAATCTTTGGCCAGCAAAATATTTGACCTGATTGAGTATTTTTCCGGTTACGGTTTCAATAAATCTCATTCTACCGCCTACGCGCTTATTTCCTATCGCACGGCATACTTAAAAGCAAACTACCCGGTTGAATTCATGACCGCGCTTTTAACCTCAGAACGCAACAATACCGATAAGCTGGTGGAATATGTAACCGAAGCAAACCGCATGGGAATAACCATTCTTCCCCCTGACATAAATGAAAGCGACCTGTTGTTCAAGGTAATAGACGATAAAACTATCCGTTACGGTTTGATCGCGGTAAAAAACGTAGGAGAAGGGGCGATTGAGTCCATTATAGCTTCCAGAAATAATAACGGCAGCTTTACTTCGCTGCAGCAATTAACATCATCAGTTGATATGCGCCTGGTAAATAAAAAGGTTTTGGAAAGCCTGATAAAATGCGGAGCGATGAATTCCTTTGGCATGCCCAGGGCTCAAATGGCGGCCAACCTGGAAAAAATACTGGATGCCTCATCCAAGGCGCAAAAAGACCGCTCAAGCGGACAGATGTCATTTTTTGGTTTTGATGCCGGAAACGTCCAGATCACAGAGGTAAAAGAATGGCCGCAGCCGCAGGTTTTGGCCTTTGAAAAAGAAATGCTGGGATTTTACGTCAGCGGCCACCCCTTAGCGCGTTACGCCAATCAGTTAAAACGTTTTGCTTCTACTTCCATAAACCTTTTGCACCAGCACAAAGACGAGGAAGAGGTAAAATTCGTGGGATTGATCGCAAAAATAAAACAAACTGTGACCAGGGCCAAACAGGAAAAAATGGCGATCCTTAAATTAGAAGACCTGCAGGCGCAGGTAGAGGCGCTTGTTTTCCCGCGCTCATTTCAAAAAGTATCGCGTTATCTTATCCCCGGAACAGTAGTCTTAGTCAAAGGCACGCTTAACCTGAAAGAAGAAAACCCCAAAGTCCTGGTCAACGACCTTGTGCCTATGGAAACAGCATATAAGCTAATCTCTTCGATAAATATAAACCTTGCCGGTATGCCGGACAGCCTGTTTTCCTCTTTAAAACTGCTTCTTGCCGCTAACCGCGGCAGCATTCCGGTTTACCTTAATATACATACTCCTGCCAAGACCCGGGTTCAAATGCTTGTAGGAGAAGACCTTTTCGTTTCCCCAAGCGAAAAACTTATTGAAGACACAATTAGCCTGGTGGGGGAAGACAGATTGTCGCTTGTGCTTTAAAAAGCCCTTGACAACGTAAGTTTTTGCTTATATTATAGTTACAAATATTTAAGCCTTAAAAAAGGGGGCTTTTCATGACAAAAAAAGATATTATTTTAAAAGTTTCCGATCAAACTGAATTAAAGCAAATAGACGTCAAGCGCGTAGTGCAAAAAACATTCGAATGCATTACCGAAGCCTTAATTCGCGGAGAAAAGATTGAATTAAGGAATTTTGGCGTGTTTAAAATAAAACAAAGAAAAAGCCGTACCGGACGGAATCCCCGCACGGGAGAAGTAGTTCCTGTCCCGCCCCGCAAAGTGGTAGTCTTCAAGCCCGGCTTAGAAATGAAGCAAGATATAAAATAACCGTATTTAAAGCTCACCTTTCTTTAGAAAAACATGTTTAAAAAAGTTTCAGGCACAAAGGACATCCTGCCAGGTGAATCTTGTTATTGGCAAAGAATAGAAGAAATAAGCCGCGATATTTTCCGCTTATACAATTTTAAGGAAATCCGCACTCCCATAATTGAAGATTTAGCGCTTTTTAACCGCTGTTTAGGGGAATTTACCGAGATCGTCCAGAAACAGATGTTTGTAATAAATAATAAGGATGAATCTTACGTCCTGCGCCCCGAGGGCACCGCTTCAATCGCCCGGGCGTACATTGAGAATAACCTTGATAAGACAGACGGCCTGGCTAAACTCTTTTACATCGGCCCCATGTTTCGCTTGGAGCGGCCGCAAAAAGGAAGACTGCGTCAATTTCACCATATCGGCACAGAAATTATCGGCTGCTCAAGTTACGAAGCTGATGTTGAAACCATCGCGCTTGCCAATCGCCTGCTTAAGGCATACGGCATAGAGGGATATGAAATAATAATTAATAATCTGGGCTGCTCTTCTGACAAACAAAAGTTAATCGCCAACCTTAAAGACAAGCTTCAGGAAAAATTAAACCAGCTTTGCCCGGAATGCAACATTCGCTTTAATTCCAACGCGCTAAGGATCCTTGACTGCAAAGAGGAAAACTGCCAGAAAATCATCCGAAGCATAGACATCGCTAATAAGCACCTCTGTGCTGAATGCGACGGATTTTTCAAGAAAGTCATCGCCGGATTAGAAAATGCCGGGGTTAATTTCAAGATTTCACCGTATTTAGTGCGCGGGCTTGATTATTACACCCGCACCGTCTTTGAAATCAAGCATTCCGGCCTTGGCGCGCAGGATGCTATAGGAGCAGGAGGAAGATACGATAACCTGATCAAGCAACTCGGGGGGCCGGATAAGAACTCGGTAGGTTTTGCCTTTGGAGTAGAAAGGTTAATGCTTGCAGCGCAAAAAACGCCGCCTAAGCTTGCGGAGGATTTAGTTTATGCTATCGGCATGGGAGAAAAGGCGCGATTAGCGCTTCTAAAAATTACTGAAAATTTAAGGGACAACGCCATACCAGTAGTTTCTAATCTGGAAGACAGGTCTCTAAAAGCTGCCATGCGCCAAGCCAATGACCAGGCCGCTAAATATGTTTTGATCTTAGGCGACAATGAATTAGAAAAGAATGTCATTACGGTAAAAAACATGTCGGATAGCACTCAAAAAGAAATCAGCATAAAAGAAATCGCCACATATTTATCAATGTAAAATTAAAAGCGTAGAGCGTAAAACCAGAATTCAAAATTAAAAATTCTAAGTTTTAAATTATAGTTTTACCTTTTTCGATTTGCGTTTTACGCTTAAACGGAGCTTTCAAATGTTAAGAACACATACTTGCGGACAATTAAACGCCTCGCTGGCAGGACAAACTGTTACCGTCTGCGGCTGGGTGCAAACCCGGCGCGACCACGGAAAACTTATTTTTATTGACTTGCGCGACCGTTACGGCTTAACTCAAGTCACATTCCTGCCTAAAGACGCCGGAGAATCTTATAAGAAAGCAGAAAGCATAAGAAGCGAATTTGTTTTAAAGGTAACCGGGTTAGTCAATAAGCGGCCGGCAAACAACATCAATCCGAATCTCGCTACCGGTCAGATAGAGCTTATCGCCAAAGACATGGAAATATTGAATTCAAGCCTTACTCCGCCGTTTGAGATTGATGACAACCTTGAAGTTACCGAAGAGATGCGGCTTAAATACCGGTATCTGGACCTAAGAAGGCCGAAGGCATTTAATAATTTCTATCTGCGCCATAAAGTTTACCAGGTCATAAGGAAGGCCTTGTGCGAAGAAAATTTCATTGAGTCGGAAACCCCGATCCTTACTAAATCCACTCCCGAAGGAGCAAGAGACTATCTGGTGCCTTCAAGGCTTAATCCGGCAGAATTCTACGCGCTTCCGCAATCACCGCAATTATTCAAACAGATACTGATGGTTTCCGGCATTGACCGCTATTTCCAGGTCGCCAAGTGTTTCCGCGATGAGGATTTAAGGGCTGACCGCCAGCCGGAATTCACCCAGCTTGACATGGAGATGTCTTTTGTCGATGAAGAAGACATCTATAATGTCATAGAAAAACTGATGTATCTTATTTTTAAAGAAACAAAAAACATTGAACTGCAGATCCCCTTTAAAAGAATAACCTATCAAGAAGCTCAAAGCAAATATCAGTCTGACAAGCCGGACTTAAGAAAAGAATTTAATGCTGAATACGCTTTTTGCTGGATCACGGATTTTCCGCTTTTTAAATATAATGATGAAGAAAAACGCTGGGAAAGTGAGCATCATCCTTTCACCTGCCCCGATACAAGCGAGCTTGAAGCGCTAAGCAAAAACCCCGATAAAATCAAATCCCGCTGTTATGACCTGGTGCTTAACGGCATAGAACTTGGTTCAGGCTCAATCAGGATTCATGACCCGAAAATGCAAGCAAAAATATTTGAAATCATCGGCATAAATAAAGAGGAGGCCCAAAAACGTTTTGGATTCCTTCTGGAGGCGTTTGAATATGGAGCGCCGCCTCACGGAGGGTTTGCCTTTGGGATTGACCGGCTTTTGGCAATATTAGCTGGCCAGTCAAGCATCCGGGAAGTAATTGCCTTCCCTAAGACCCAAAAGGCATTTTGTCCGTTAACCAGCGCCCCATCCACAGTAGACGATAAACAACTAAAAGAGCTGCATCTATTAACAATAAACCAAGGGAGGAACAAATGAAAAAAGAAAAATTGTTTTTATCTTTTGTAATCGCCGCGGCATTTCTGGCCTCTGGATGCGTGGTAAGAACTTATAAAAACACCCGAGACAGAGTAGACCAGAATCTATCCATGGGTAACCGCGGATATTTAAAAGGAAATGCTCCGGCACCAACTGCGGGCCGCGCAACTACCCGCGACACAAGAGTAGTAGAAGTAGAGCTGCACCCGCTTTTCCGTTTAGAAACCAAGCCTAAGATTCAGGAAAACGCGCCAGAGCCCGTAATCAACATTCCGGAACCTGAAGATGTAACCTACGGCAACAGGGGCTATGTTAATACCAATATTGCCCCGGTAATAACAGAGCCGGTTGTAAAAGAAGAACAATTCCGTACCTATAAAGTTGAAAAAGGTGACACATTGCAGAAAATCTCCGAAAAATTATACGGCACAACCAAAAACTGGTATAAAATATATAAGGCCAATCAGGATGTGCTAAAGTCACCAGACAAGATCCGTCCCGGACAGACCATAAAGATCCCGGACCTACCGGCTGAGAAAGTTAAAAAAGAGCCGGCGATGAAAAAAATCAAGTAATGGAAAAGTCTTTTAAATTGCGTGATCAGGCGCAGGCCCAAGCAATATTTGGGCCCTGCGACCAAAATATCCGAGCCTTAGAAAAAGAATTAAAAATAAAAACCATCCTGCAGGACGGAACCTTAAAAATAAAAGGCACGGCCAAAAGCCTTAAGAAAGCCCAGGAAATAATCGGCTATCTTTTAGAACAAACTGGTGACCATAAAACCCAGGTAGACTCTACACAGATACATCGTTTATTAAGAAACAGCCACCCGGATAAAACAGCTTTAAGCTTTCTTCCTGAAGCCAACATCTTGCGCAACACAAACAGAAAAAACCGGGTCATCGGCCCAAAGACCCAAGGGCAGCGTGAATACTTTGAGGCGATTAAACAGCACGATATCGTATTTGGCTTAGGCCCTGCCGGCACAGGCAAAACTTACCTTGCCATGGCAGCAGCGGTAGAGGCGCTTGACAAACAAGAGGTAAGAAGAATAATCCTGACCCGCCCGGCAATTGAAGCTGGAGAATCATTGGGATTTCTTCCTGGGGATATGTACGAAAAGATTTCTCCATACCTGCGGCCGCTCTACGACGCCATTTACGACATGATGGACGCGGAACGCATTGAAAAATATCTGGAAACCGGCATTGTGGAGGTAGCGCCCTTAGCCTATATGCGCGGGAGGACCTTAAACGACGCGTTTATCGTGCTTGATGAAGCGCAGAACTGCACTATAGAACAAATGAAGATGTTTTTAACCCGCCTTGGCTTTGATTCCAAGGCGGTTATTACCGGAGATATTACCCAAAGCGACCTTCCTAACGGCAAGCCCATGGGGCTGTTGCAGGCAAGAGAAATACTGCAGGGAATAGAAGGGATTAAATTTATAGAACTAAGCGGGTCGGATGTAGTAAGGCATGCTTTAGTGCAAAAGATAATTGAAGCCTACGATAAAACAAAACACATATGATAAACAAGCATACTTCCATATTCATTAAATTCATATCTGCTTCCGGGATACTTTTTGCGCTTAGCTACATCTTAGGGGTAAACAATCTAATTGCGCTTCTGCTTCTTGCGCTAGTATTATACGCGCGCATATATTTTCCTAACCTTAAAAACGAAAATTTCCGGATTTTAAACTTATCGCTTCTTTTTACCCTGTTTTTTTATTTGTCCTATACGATCACCAAGCAGGGATGGCCGGCGTTATTTATCCCTTTTTCTGGCATAGGCATATTATCCATGCTTATCTTTGATAATCTGGTAATTGCGCTATTGCTGGTGGTGGCATCATCCATGGCTATAGCGGCAATAAATGGCAACAACCTATCTTTTGGATTGTTGTCATTGGTAAGCGGATTGCTGGCGGTGCTGCTTGTAAAAGGAGCAAGAAGAAGAGGAGTGATCATCCGCAGCGGAGTGATCTTAGGGCTCTTGCAGGCGCTGATGCTCTTTTTAATTAAAGGCCCGGGATATTACCAGGCCAAGGATTACATATTTATAGCATTAAACCCCGTAGTTTACAGCTTCTTGATATTAGGGACCTTGCCGGTATTTGAATACTTATTTAACGCCTTTACCAACATAAGCCTCCTGGAATTGGCGGACTTTAATCATCCGCTTCTTCAAAGAATGATCATGGAAGCCCCCGGCACTTACCACCACAGCCTTGTGGTGGGAAACTTAGCAGAAACCGCCGCCAAGGCAGTGGGAGCGCACACGCTTCTAGCGCGCATCGGAGCCTATTACCATGACATCGGAAAACTCTCCAAGCCGGATTATTTTAGCGAAAATCAAGCTTTAACCGTGAACAAACACGATGATCTTGCCCCCTCCATAAGCAAGCTGGTGATCATGAACCATGTGAAGGAAGGGGTAGAATTGGCCCAAAAGTATCATCTCAACCCGCGGATAATTGATTTTATCCAACAGCACCACGGCTCCAGCTTAGTATATTATTTCTACCGCAGGGCCATTGAAAATCAGGAGGAAGAAAAAAATATAGAAGAAGACGGATTCCGTTACCCCGGGCCCAAACCCGGCTCCAAGGAAACCGCGATAGTAATGTTGGCGGATTCAGTAGAAGCAGCCAGCCGCTGTCTCAAAGAACCCACCCCCGCAAAAATAGAAGAACTGGTGCACAAGATCATTAATAATAAATTCATCGACGGACAACTTGACGAATGCGAACTTACTCTCAAGGAAATCGAAGTAATCGCTAAAGTATTCGTGCGTATCTTATCCGGAATATACCACGGAAGAGTGAATTACCCAAAAGCTTAAAAAAGCCACGTGCAAAAACCAGAAATAAACATCCTTAACCTACAAAAAAATATCCGTTTAGGCGCCAAAGAAATAAAAAACATCAAGAAGATAGTGTTACTGGCGCTTAAAAGTCAATCTGATGCCTTATTGCGAAAGATAAATATCTGTTTGATGGATAATCAAAAGATAAAAAAGCTTAACAAAAAACACCTGAAGGCTGACCATCCCACTGATGTCTTGGCATTTAACATTGAAGAAACAGGGGAAATCGCCATATCCGCCCAACAGGCAAAAATAAACGCCAAAGCTTACAAAACAGAAGATTTAGATGAGCTGTACCTATACGTGGCCCACGGATGCTTACATCTTTTAGGCTATGATGACAATACCGCAATGAAGCGGGAACTCATGCAAAACAAAGCTTCAAAAATACTACAAAACCTCTAAAATGGCCATACTCAAGAACGAAGCAATCGTATTAAGGAAATTTGATTTTCGCGAGACATCGCTAATCGCGCATTTCTACACCCGCGAATTTGGCAAAGTGCACGGGCTGTTAAAAGGCATCCGCAAGGACCCTAAGAAATTCGCCAGCACGGTGGAGATATTCTCCCTAAACGAGATCATCTTCTATCAAAGCCGGCATTCCACTTTGCATCTTGTGTCACACTGCGACTTAAAGGATAACTTTACCAATATCCGCTCCAACCTTTCTAAGATCTCCATGGCCAGCTCCATAGTAGAGCTTCTGGATGCCCTGACGCAGGAAGAAGATAAAAACGAATCGCTTTTTGATCTGGCGTTTATTTGCTTAAAAGAATTGGAAACCTATCCTAATCCGGAAAAGATCCTGACCATCTTTAAAATAAAGTCGCTTGCCCTGTCAGGATTTAAGCCTAATTTTGACTCCTGCGTTTCCTGCAACAACAAGATCTTTGACCAGTCAAAATTCTCCCTTGTTATGGGCGGGCTTTTATGCGAAAGGTGTTTTAAAAAAGACTTAAAGGCGCGCAGTATATTCCGCGGCACAACTGCGTCGATTGTGCATATTCAGAAAAATGATTTTCGCGCGAATTTAACTTTAGGCATGAACCCGGAAATAAAGAAGGAGCTGGAATCGATATTAAACGCCTTCTTGACTTTTCATCTGGACAAACAGCTTAAGGCGCAGAAAATAACGGAAAAAATAACTGAAGATCCGCAATTAACTGCTCTTGTGGAGGAGGTTTAAAATGAAAATCACTATTGTGGGCGCTGGTGCAATAGGATGCCTCTTGGGTGGGTTACTGGCCAAATCAAAACAGGAAGTTTTCTTCTTAGATAAAAACAGCTCACGCGCTGCCGCTTTAAACAAAGAGGGGATAAATGTTGAGGGGATTTCTGGAAAGTGGCAGGTTAAAGCCCAAGTAAATGAATCGGCCAAAGAAATCGGCGCGTCAGACTTGGTGATAATCTGTGTAAAATCCTATGACACTAAAAGCGCGATTGAAAAAATAGCCCCGTTAGTGGGGGAACGCACAAAAATCTTGACCTTACAGAATGGTTTGGGAAATGTTGAGATAATTTCCGAAGCCTTTGGCGAAGAAAAAGTTATTGCCGGGTCAACCAGTTTAGGGGCAACTTGGCTTAAGCCGGGCTACATCCGCCATGCCGGGCTTGGTGAAACAACTATCGGCCTGATGGACGGCTCAATGCCAGTTGAAATGCGCCATATCCGCGAAGCGTTTAATAAAGCAGGTATAGAAACTAAACTTTGCCGGGACATTAAAGGTCTTCTCTGGTCTAAACTTATCATTAATGTCGGGATCAATCCTTTGGCGGCAATTACTCGTTTACCGAATGGAAAATTAGTGCAGCTTGAGAATACCAAAAGAATAATGCGCGCGGCAGTTATTGAAGCGGTAAAGGTAGCCAAGAGAAAAAGAATTAAGCTTATTTATGATGATCCGCTTGCCAAAGTAGAGGCGGTCTGCGAAACCACAGCTTGCAATATCTGCTCCATGCTTCAAGATATCTTACGTCACAAAAAAACCGAAATTGATTTTATAAATGGCACTATTGTACGCTTAGGACAGGAATTAGGTATACCAGTTCCAGTAAATAGTCTTCTTGTAGATTTGGTCAAAGCTATTGAAGCAAGTTAAAATAAGGGGGACGGTTCTAAATATAAGTGAGCATTGGTGGCTTAAGGGTTTTTGCTGGAGGCGCATTAAGAAATTAAAAAATAGTTTCAGAACTCGAAACTAAGCTGAATTTGACAGTTTTCGAGCGAATGGAAATTTTAGGCAAAGCAGCTCGAGTATTTTTGAGAATCCCAAGGCCGCGACCGACCGGGCGCGGCAATTTGGGACGGCGATGCTGTCCGAGGAGCATTTGCTAGAGCAAATGCGACGAGTTCAGCAGCCGCCAAAAATACGAGAGACCTTTGCCGGCCACGCCGAAGGCGGGGCAAAATCGACCTGAGCGAGAAAATTGGCAAATTCAGCTTATCCTAATAACATGTTAAATTCAGAAATTGCCGAGATATTTCAGCAGATTGCGGAATTATTGGAGATAAAGGGTGAGAATTTTTTTAAGATTCGCGCCTATCAACGCGCCAGCCGCACAGTAGAAAACTTAGAAGAAGAAATTGAAGAAGTCGCAAACAAAGGCGCCTTGCGTGAATTGCCCGGCATTGGAGCGGATCTCTCCGAGAAAATCAAAGAATATATCGCAACCGGAACCATCAAAACCTACGAAGAACTAAGAAAATCTCTTCCTCCGGGAATCTTAGAATTAACCTCTGTGCCGTCCATTGGCCCCAAAACCGCGCAAACCTTATACCAAAAATTAAATATCACAAGTATTTCTTCTTTAGAAGAAGCGCTCAAGCAAAATAAGCTTTCCGAAGTTGCCGGCTTCAAAGAAAAAACTATTCTTAATATAAAAGAGGGAATTCTTTTAGCCAAAGAAAAACAGGCCTTTGATAAACTCACCCTTAAGCAATTAACCGAACTCTACAGCATAAATTATAAGCCTCAAGGCAACTTTCCCAACCTGATCAAGCTTGAAGATATAAAAGGCGACTTGCACATGCATTCTACATTCTCCGACGGAGCAGGCTCCATAGAAGAAATGGCGCTTGCCGCCAAAGAGAGAGGATATAGTTATATTGCCATTACCGACCATTCGCAGGGTTTAAGAATTGCCAATGGCCTTGATGAGGAAGCACTTAAAAAGAAACGCGCGGAAATAGATAAAGTAAACGCAAAGCTTAAAGGCATTCAGGTTCTTTTTGGAACTGAAACCGATATTAAGGGCGATGGAAGCCTTGACTATAGCGATGCGATACTCTCCCAGTTTGATATTGTCATTGCCGCCATACACAGCGGATTTAAGCAGGAACAAGAGAAAATAACCAAGCGCGTTATCTTGGCTTGCAAAAATAAATATGTGCATATTATCGCGCACCCCACCGGAAGATTAGCGGGATCGCGTAATCCTTCGGACATTAATATGAAGGAATTATTAAAAACAGCTAAGGACACCAACACTACCTTAGAACTAAATTCTTTTCCCAACCGTCTTGACTTAAATCCCGAACACTGCCGTCTGGCAAAAGAAAATGGCGTGCGCGTATCAATAGACACTGATTCACACGGCATAGAACATTTAAAATTTATGGAACTTGGTATTGGGGTTGCGCGCAAAGGATGCCTTGAAACAAGCGACGTTCTAAATACGCTACCACTAGAGAAATTACTAAAAACAATCAGAAAATAACCAAAGATCAAATAATGACCGATAATCAAACACCGATAACCAAACATAAAACACCAAATAACCAAACTAAAAAATGGTTTGGAAGATTGGATATTGGGATTTGGAATTTATTTGGGATTTGGATATTGGGATTTGGAATTTTGATGCAGTGCTGTTATGGAGAACCTTTTCATAAAGATACTCAACTACTGATGGGCACCTTCGCGGAAGTAACTTCTGATGATCCGCGCGCTGCAAAGATTGTCTTTGATGAAATAAAGCGCATAGAAAAACTGATGAGTAAATACGACGAACAAAGTGAAATCTACGCGCTTAATAAAAACTCTCAAGCCAAAGTTTCCCAGGAAACATTTGACCTTCTTAAAAAATCAGTCTGGTTTTCTAAAATAACCCGCGGCGCGTTTGATATTACCGTGGGGCCAATCGTTAAGCTTTGGGGTTTTAGCGACAAAAAATACCGCAAGCCCAAAAACGAAGAAATCAAGCAAGCCCTGAAACTTGTGGGCAGCAAAAAATTAATCTTTAACCTTAAGGATAATGTGGTAAAATTAACTGTTCCCGGAGCAAGCGTTGACTTAGGAGGAATCGCCAAAGGATACGCTATAGATTGCGCGGTAGAGAAATTAAAAGAAGCCGGCATAAAAAGCTGCCTAATAAATTTAGGCGGGCAGGTCTATGGCTTAGGGGATAAAGCTGGTATCCCATGGGAAGTAGCCATACAAAAACCGCGCTCAAAGAAATACATCAAGAGGCTGCAATTAAAAGACCGGGGAATTTCTACCTCCGGAGATTACGAGCAGTTTTTTATCTTAGACGGTGTGCGTTATACGCACATATTTGATCCCCGGACAGGACGCCCGGCGCAAAACAATATTTTATCAGTAAGCGTAGTTTCTGAAAACGCCCTTGAGGCAGACGCGCTTTCTACAGCGATTTTTGTTTTAGGAAAAAAACCCGCGGCAGAGCTTTTAAAAGAATTCCCAAACGCGCAGGTTAATATCATCGAGGAAAAAGATGTTCACCATATTGGAAAATAAACCCTTAAATAGCGCGGTAAACAAGCTTATTATTAAGGCAGAGCAAATCGCATCAAGCGCCAAGGCCGGTCAATTCGTAGTTATACTTATAGACGATAAAGGTGAACGCATTCCGCTGACTCTTTCAGACTGGGATAAACAGCAAGGGACAATTACGCTTATTGCCCAAATAGCCGGCGCAACTACCAAAAAACTTTCACAACTTAAAGCAGGCGATTCTATTGCGCATATCTTGGGGCCTTTGGGGCACCCCACCGAAACAGAAAAAATAGGGACTGTTGTTTGCGTAGCTGGAGGAGTAGGAATAGCCGAAATCTACCCTGTGGCAAAGGCTTTTAAAGAAGCGGGAAACCGCGTATTATCTATAATCGGAGCGCGCACCCAGGAACTACTTATTCTCCAGGAAGAAGTAAAAAGATTCTCAGACGAATTATTCATTACTACCGACGATGGGTCTTTAGGGAGAAAATCCCTTGTTACCGAGCCATTAAAAGAATTGTTTTCATCAATAGAAAAATCCACCCACACCAAATACCCGGATTTAGTTTATGTGATCGGGCCGGTAGTGATGATGAAGGCGGTTTCTGATCTGACCAAAGAATACTCCATTAAAACTATCGCCAGCCTTAATCCGATCATGGTAGATGCCACCGGCATGTGCGGCTCTTGCCGTTGCAGTGTGGACGGAAAAACTAAATATGCCTGCGTGGATGGGCCGGATTTTGACGCGCACAAAGTTGATTTTAACGAATTGTCGCAAAGATTAAGATTATTTAACACCCAGGAAAAAACTGTTTTGTAAAAATGAGAAAAAATCCTGCTACTTTAGAAATGCAAAAACGGCTTTCTTCTTTTAGCGAGGTTTCCTTGGGGCTTACCAAAGAACAGGCCAAAGAAGAGGCCGGCCGCTGTTTGCAATGCAAAAACTCACCTTGTATAAGTGGCTGTCCAGTCAACATTCAGATCCCGGATTTCATAAAAATGATTAAAGAAGACAGGCCTGAAGAGGCATTAAAGAAGATTCTGGAAAAAAATAACCTTCCGGCAGTCTGCGGAAGGGTCTGCCCGCAGGAAAATCAATGCGAAAAAGCTTGTGTTTTGCAGAAAAAGAATATGCCGATTAATATCGGGGCCCTTGAGCGCTATGTCTCAGATTATGCAAGCCAGGAACAGGGTATAATCGAAAACAAAGCCAAAAAAGATAAGGTTGCCGTCGTGGGAAGCGGCCCGGCAGGATTAACCTGCGCCGCGGACCTGGCGAAATCCGGATACGCGGTTGTTATCTTTGAATCACTGCATCAAGCTGGCGGAGTATTGCGTTACGGCATACCGGAATTCCGTTTACCGAAAAAAATATTAGACCGGGAATTGGAATACATAAAAAGTTTGGGCGTAAATATAAAACTTAACGCGCTTATCGGCCGCACCCAGACAATAGAGGGCTTGTTTAAAGAAGGCTTTCGGGCTGTGTTTATCGCAACCGGGGCAGGCCTGCCGCAAACATTGGGCATTCCGGGAGAAAATGCTAATTTAGTTTATTCGGCAAATGAATTCTTAACCCGCGTAAACCTGATGAAGGCCTATCAATTCCCTGAATACGCAACTCCGATAAACATAGGAGAAAATGTCGTGGTGGTGGGAGCAGGCAATGTCGCAATTGACTGCGCCCGTATCGCCAAGCGCCTGAATAAAAATGTAACTTTGGTTTACCGAAGAAGCGAAAATGAAATGCCGGCGCGCGCCGAAGAAGTCACTCATGCCAAAGAAGAGCAAATAAATCTTAAACTTCTTACCCAGCCGGTAAAAATAATTACCGATGAAAAAAACTTTATCAAAGAAATAGCTTGTATTAAAATGGAACTAGGCGATGCTGACGCAAGCGGAAGAAAAAGGCCTGTCCCGGTTAAAGGCTCAGAATTTAATATAAAGGCTGACACCTTAATTGTAGCAATAGGGCAAAATCCTAACCCGCTTATACCAGCCTTGACCAAAGACCTAGCCATAAATAAAAATGGAACAATTGTTGTAGATGAAAATTGCATGACTTCTATTAAAGGCGTTTTTGCCGGGGGGGATATCACTACCGGAGCTGACACAGTTATCTCGGCAATGGGCGCGGGAAAGAAAGCCGCAGAGGAAATCGATAAATATATAAAACATAACCTCTGATCTTTTTAGATCCACTTTTGACTTTTTACTTGAACTTTTGACTTTTTACTTTTAACTTTTTACTTATTTATATGAAACTCACTATCCAAGATATTCTTAATCTAAAACACTCTCGCAAAATCACAATGTTGACTGCCTATGATTACCCTACATCCGCGCTTGTAGATAAAGCCGGAATAGATATGATCCTGGTTGGTGATTCCTTGGCCAATGTAGTTTTAGGGCTTGACTCTACGACAAAAGTAGGCATGACAGAAATGCTCTACCACTCTAAAGCAGTAACGCGGGCAGTCAAACACGCGCTTGTGGTGGGGGACATGCCTTTTGATTCTTACCAATTGGACTACCTTAAGGCAAAAGACAATGCCAGGCGTTTTATAGATGAAGCTAATTGCGACGCGGTAAAACTAGAATGGTTTGATAAATGCCTTCAGGCAACCGAAGAAATCGTGAAAGCGAAAATACCGGTTATCGGCCATATTGGGCTGACCCCCCAAACCGTGGATAAAATCGGCGGCTTTAAAGTCCAAGGCAAAGATGCCCAAGCTGCGGAAAACCTGATTAAGCAAGCCGAACAGCTTGAACAGTTAGGCTGTTTCGCGTTAGTTCTTGAATGTGTGCCGGAACAAATCGCCAAAATCATCACCGACAAATTAAAAATCCCGGTAATCGGCATTGGCGCCGGGGTTAATTGCGACGGACAGGTCCTGGTCATCCACGACCTTTTAGGCCTATGCGACAGGTTCAAGCCGAAATTTGTCAAACAATACGTAAATCTCTCCGCGCAAATACAAAAAGCCGTAGAGCTTTATAAAGATGAAGTCATCCAGCAAAAATTCCCCGGAAAAGAGCACACTTTCACCATAAAAGAAGAGGAACTGAAAAAATTACAATCATGAGAATAAAACCTCTTAAAATATTTTCCACACTTATCTTTATCGGCTTGAGCGGCTGGTTTATTGCTATATTCGCCGGGCCAAAGCTATTGCAGATGTATGTGCGCGCCGGCCTTGGCAACGGCAAAGATCAACCGGTTTTTTCTATGTCCATAGAAGGCAAGATCCAAGCGCCAGTCCCCAACCAAAGCTATATAGACCAGCTTAAGCAATTTCAGGTCGAAAATGTAAAAATAAGCGTGCCCAAAGAATTTACCGTAGTAAAGCAAACTTCCACTAAACGCTATTATAAGAAATGGCACAAGCCTGAAAACAAAGCCATCATCTACGTCGTGCATCAACCTAAAGATTTCTTTATCCGGCTTTATCCGGAAGTAAAGAAAGACGCGGTAGTAAACGACTACCAGTTTATCAGGCGCACTATGCAGGCAAAAATAAGCGAGGTTAAAAACCTGCATGACGCCTTTTTTCTGATCATTAAAACAATATTCACCCCTGACGTAGGAGAACAGGAAAACTTGAAGATAATGGAGTTTGCTTCTGCAGGCAAAAAGGGCTTTGTTACCTATAATTTGAGCAAAAAAGGCGGATACTTTAATTTTAATTTTATAGGAGAAAAGGCAGACTATTTCGGTGTTTATATCAAGGACATCCCGCCCACTTTAGACCTGAATAAAGCATTGGATATCATATCCACAATTGAATCAACAAACTAGCATTTGGATGCCTTAAGGTATTTTGAAAAGACTTGACTTTTAAGCTGTTTCGCGCTAAAAATAGAGTTCTATGGATAACAGCGTGATGGACAAGATTGCGTCACTTTGCAAGCGCCGCGGGTTTATTTTTCAGTCTTCTGAAGTATACGGGGGCTTAAGCAATACCTGGGATTACGGGCCGTTTGGGGTAGAATTAAAGAACAACCTGAAGCAAAACTGGTGGAAGACAAACGTCCACCAAAGATACGATATTTACGGGATGGACGCTGCTATTCTGATGAACCCTAAGGTCTGGCAGGCATCAGGCCACGTAGATAATTTCTTTGACCTTAAAAGCGAATGTAAATCCTGCAAGAAACGTTTTAAGACCGAGGACCTGAAAGATAAAAATAAGTGCCCGGAATGCGGCTCGCAATTAACCGATGCCAGGGCGTTTAACTTGATGTTTAAGACCCATCAGGGCCCGGTAGAAGACGACTCTAATCTTATCTATCTTCGCCCGGAAACAGCCCAGGGAATCTTTGTCAATTTTATCAATGTGATGGACTCCAAGCATCCGAAACTGCCTTTTGGCATAGCGCAAATCGGCAAATCTTTCCGCAATGAAATCACTCCGGGAAATTTTACCTTCCGCACCCGTGAATTTGAGCAGATGGAAATTGAGTATTTCGTGCGCCCGGAAGAAGCCGAAAACTCTTACCAAGCATGGGTAGAAGAACGCTTTAATTGGTATCTTGGATTAGGCATCAAACCGGAAAACTTGCGCAAAAGAGAGCACGCCAAGGACGAACTAGCCCACTACGCTAAAGGCTGCACGGATATTGAATACAACTTCCCGTTTGGCTGGTCTGAGCTGGAAGGCATCGCCAATAGAAGTGATTTTGACCTGCGCCAGCACGCGCAGGCAAGCGGCAAGGATTTTTCTTATTTTAACGAAGCTTCTAAGGAAAGGTTTTTGCCTTATATTATCGAACCCTCTGGCGGGGTGGACAGGGCGACCCTGGCTTTTATGGTTGATGCCTACGCTGAAGAAAAAGTAAAAGACGATACCCGCGTAGTCATGAAATTAAACAAGGCGCTCTCTGCGGTAAAGGTAGCGGTTTTGCCGCTTTTAAAAAACCGGCCCGCGATAGTAGAACTGGCCAAAAAGATCTCCGGAGATTTGAAAAAAAGTTTTACTGCCGTTTATGATGATACCGCGGCCATCGGCAAGCTCTACCGCAGGCAGGACGAAGTAGGCACTCTTTATTGCGTAACTATTGATGTGCAATCTTTGGAAGACAACCGAGTTACTGTGCGCGACCGCGACACAATGTTACAGGAAAGAATTCAGGTGGATAGATTAAAACAATACCTAATAGAAAAGTTAAATGACGTTACATGAGGTTGCAAAAAAAGATTTTAAGCAACCTCATTTAACATCATGTAACATTATTTAACCTTATTTAACCTTAACCAGAAAGGCAGGGTTTTAAAGACAATGGCAACAAAAAAGAACGTGTATTCTTTCGGTGGCGGCAAGGCAGACGGCAATGAAAGCATGAAAAATCTCCTGGGCGGCAAAGGAGCCAACTTGGCAGAGATGGCAGGCCACAAAGATCTAAAACTTCCTGTGCCTCCGGGATTCACTATTACAACTGACGTTTGTGTTTATTATTATAAAGCCAAGAAAACCTATCCCAAGGGCCTGCGCCAAGAAGTGGAAAAGGCGCTGGAAAAGGTAGAAAAACTCATGGGCAGGAAATTTGGAGACGCCAACAATCCGCTTCTTGTATCTGTGCGCTCTGGAGCCAGAAAATCCATGCCCGGGATGATGGAAACCGTGCTTAATGTAGGGTTAACCGAGAAGACGATCCCCGGATTAATCAAGCAAAGCGGCGGCAACGCGCGTTTTGTCTATGATGCCTACAGAAGGCTGATTATGATGTACTCCGACGTAGTCATGGAAAAGGCAGCTGGTGTTGAGCCCAAGGATGAAGAAGGCATCCGTAAACAGCTTGAAAAGATCATGGCCCAGATGAAAAAAGAAAAAGGCTGCAATTCCGATACTGACCTTACCCATGAAGACTTAAAACAGCTGTGCATTTTATTCAAAGGAAAGATCAAGGAAGTTTTAAATAAAGAATTCCCTGATGATCCCATTGAGCAGCTTTGGGGCGGGATAAGCGCGGTATTTTCTTCATGGAACGGAAAACGCGCGATAAGCTACCGCAGGATCGAAAGCATTCCAGATGAATGGGGCACAGCGGTAAACGTGCAAACCATGGTCTTTGGGAATATGGGCAATGATTCGGCAACCGGAGTTGCCTTTAGCAGAAATCCCGGAAACGGAGAAAATAATTTCTACGGCGAATTCCTCATCAACGCCCAAGGCGAAGACGTGGTCGCTGGCATCAGGACCCCCGCGCCGATAAATGAATACTCCAAATCCGAACACAACAAGGCATTGTTGACTCTTGAAAAAGCAATGCCCAAACTTTACAAAGAATTAGCTGAATACCGCGCCAGATTAGAAAAACACTACCGCGATATGCAGGATATTGAATTTACTATTGAAAAGGGAAGGCTGTTTATGCTGCAGTGCCGCGTCGGGAAACGTAACGGCCCGGCAGCAGTGCGCATGGCAGTTGACATGACCAAAGAAAAACTTATCACCAAAGAAACAGCGGTGATGCGCGTAACCCCCAGCCAGTTAGACGAATTACTGCATCCGATCATCAACCCCAAAGTAGAGCTTGCCAGCAAACCTTTAGCCAAAGGCCTTCCCGCTGGTCCGGGCGGAGCAACAGGGCAAATCGTCTTTAGCGCCCAAGAAGCTGTGGCATGGGCAAAACTGAATAAAAAAGTCATCCTGGTGCGCGAAGAAACCAATCCCGAAGACGTTGAGGGCATGCGCGCGGCACAGGCGATTTTAACCGCAAGAGGAGGCATGACCTCGCACGCGGCATTAGTTGCCCGCGGTTGGGGAAAATGCTGCATTGTAGGATGTTCTTCTATACACATAGACTACCATAAAAAAGAGCTGCATATTGACAACAAGATCTTAAGGGAAGGCGAATGGATTACCTTAAATGGCACCAAAGGCAATGTCTATGAAGGCGAACTTCCCATGATGGATTCTTCTGAAGAAAACATGCTCTTAACTGAATTCCTGAAAATGTGCAAGGAATCCAAAAAATTAGGCATCCGCACCAACGCTGACACCCCAGAAGATTCCAAGAGGGCGCGTCAGTTTGGCGCTGAAGGTTTAGGGCTTTTCCGCACCGAACATATGTTCTATGGAAAAGGCTCTGACCAGCCGCTATTTTTACTTAGGAAAATGATTGTTTCTAAAACTCTGGATGAGCGCAAAAAAGCCCTGGGAGAGTTGTTCCCGTTTGTGAAAAAAGATATTAAGGCAACCCTTGATGCCATGGACGCGCTCCCAGTTGTCTTTCGCTTATTGGATCCGCCATTGCATGAATTTGTCCCGCGCGAACAAGCTAAACTGGAATCGCTTGCCAAGGAACTTAATATCAGCATGGAAGAACTAACCAGCCGCGCCGAGGCGCTTCATGAGTCAAACCCGATGATGGGCCACCGCGGAGTGCGTTTAGGAGTGACCTATCCGGAAGTAAGCATGATGCAGATCCAGGCGATCTTTGAGGCATCCGCGGAATTGCTCAAAGAAGGCAAAAAGCCTTACCCGGAGATCATGATCCCGGTTGTCTGCGATGTCAAAGAATTAGACGACCAATTGGCGCTTGCCAAAAAGGTTTACGAGGATGTTTTAAAGAAATTCAATCTCTCCAAAATCAAACATATGTTCGGAACCATGATTGAGATTCCGCGCGCGGCATTCGTATCTGGCAAAATTGCGCAGGTCGCGCAATTCTTCTCATTCGGAACCAATGACTTAACCCAAATGGGTTTTGGTTTCTCAAGAGATGATATCGGGGGGTTCCTGCCGGATTACATCAAAAAGGGAATCTTGCCCGAAGACCCGTTCCAGACCATTGACCAGGAAGGCATTGGAGAATTAATTAAAATCAGCATTGAGCGCGGCCGCAAGACACGCAAAGACCTTGAAGTAGGCATCTGCGGCGAGCATGGGGGAGACCCTAGGACCGTAGAGTTCTGCCATAAGGTAGGCATGAACTATGTCAGCTGTTCGCCATTCAGGGTCCCGATAGCAACCTTAGCAGCAGCGCAGGCAGCGTTAAAGGAAAAGAAAGCAAAGAAAAAATAAAACTATGGAATCCCTAAAGGTTTACCTAAAAGAGATCCGCGGCATAGCCTTATTGACCGCGCAGGAAGAAATCCAGCTAAGCAATCGCATCCACGCTGGAGATGAACAGGCGCGCAAGAACATGATCCGCGCCAACCTGCGGTTAGTAATTAACATTGCCAAGAAATATATGTACTTAGGCATTCCCTTTATGGATTTAATTGAAGAGGGGAATTTGGGCCTGATGCGGGCGGTTGATAAATTCAATCCCCGCAAAGGGTACCGTTTCTCCACCTATGCCGCATGGTGGATAAGGCAGAATATTACCCGCTCCATCATTGAGCAGGGCAAACTGATCCGCATTCCGGTGTATATGAATGAACTGATCACTAAATGGAAAAAGGCCAAAGAACAGCTTGCTCACAAATTAAAACGCCAGCCCACAGACCAGGAAATAACCAAGAAACTTCGCCTGACCAAAGCAAAAGCTGAACAGATAAATTTCTGGCTTGCCACAACCACATCATCATTGGAAGCGCCCGTCGGAGAAGAAGGAGAAGGGCAAATTCATGATCTTTTGGAAGATACCGCGTCCGCCAGCCCCGACGCCGGCATAAGGAAACTTTTGGATAAAGAGCGTGTTTCAAATCTAATGGAAAATATGCCCGAACGGGAACGCACAGTTGTAGGGATGCGTTTTGGCCTCACTGACGGCAAAACCTACACCTTAGCAGAAGTTGCCAAGAAACTGAAAGTTTCCCGGGAAAGAGTAAGGCAAATTGAGGAAGACGCGCTTAAGAAAATCCGCAAATATATAATTCAACAGGAGAAAAAGGAGCTTCTCTAAATGAAAAAGTCTAAAATGGACCTTAAGAAATTTATCCGTGATATTCCTGACTTTCCTAAGCCTGGAATCTTATTCCGCGACATTACCACCCTTCTTAACGATAAAAAAACCTTCAGGCAGGCAGTCAACAGCTTGGCGGAAAAGATCAAAGGCAAGAAAATTGATAAAATAATCGCGGTGGAAGCGCGCGGATTTATGTTTGGAGCGGCCTTAGCCTATAAAATAGGAGCTGGCTTTGTGCCGGTCAGAAAAAAAGGGAAGCTGCCCTGGAAGACCGCTTCAGTAACCTATGACCTGGAATACGGCACCGATACCCTTTTTATGCACGAAGATGCTATCTTGCCTAAAGAGCGGGTCCTTATTGTGGACGACCTTCTTGCTACAGGAGGCACAGCCCAGGCAGTTACTAAATTAGTCACCAATGCCCAAGGCACAATTGTAGGCATATTATTTTTAGTAGAATTATTAGGCCTTAACGGCAAAGAAAAACTAAAAGGCTACCCTGTATTTTCAATAATAAAATATTAGGAATGAGCAGTGGGGATGAATAATCCACCCCCACCCCAGACCCACTACCCACAACCCAAAACTCACTCTTATGCTAAATTGCCCCTGTAGCTCATAAGGATAGAGCAACAGTTTCCTAAACTGTGTGCGGCAGGTTCGATTCCTGCCAGGGGCACTTATTAATTCAAAAGTTAAAGCGAAAAATTCAAAACTACAATTCAAAATTCAAAACTAAAGAAATTAAAAATTCCATGGTTAATCTACATTCGCACTCACTTTTAAGCGACGGATGCCTCTTGCCGTCGGAATTAGCCATCCGGCATCAAGCCAAAGGCTATAAACTCTTGGCCATTACCGACCATGTTGACACAAGCAATATTGATTTTGTGGTTGGCTCAATCCTTAAATTTAGCAATAAATGGCCTCATAGTGGAGGGATAACCGTACTTCCGGGCGTAGAATTAACCCATATCCCACCAAGCCAATTTAAACCTTTGGTAAAATACGCGCGCAAAGCCGGCATAAAGGTAATTATTGGACACGGAGAAACTCCCAATGAGCCAGTAGTGAAGGGCACTAACCGCGCGGCAATTGAAGCTGGGGTAGATATCTTAGCACATCCCGGCCTAATCACCGATGAGGATATTCTTTTGGCCATAAAAAGAGGGGTACTTCTTGAGATCACTTCCAGAAGAGGTCATAATCAAGCCAACCCCCATGTCGCAGAACGCGGCCTGGCCCTGGGCGCAAAGTTTGCGCTTAACATGGACTGCCATCATCCGGATGACATCTTGGCCCCAGAAGAACTAAATCAAATTGGATTGAATCTAAAAATCGTAGACGCTTTAGCTAACCCAATCCAGCATAAATAATTACAAAACAAATATGGGTAGTGTAGCACCTCGCGCTTATCTGAATTGCGCCGGTGTGCCCCTAGAGTCTAACACCCTGGCCTATCGGAAGGCCAGGTGTACCTTTTTCTAGGTAAATAACTCTTGACAACAAAGAGGTTATGTGATAAAAATGGATAAAATAGGCTATACCATTGGTAATGGTTTTAATCCCAGACGGGAAAGGGGGTGAAGAAAAAAGCAGCCTGAAGCCATACAAATACCAGTGATATACATATAGATGGAAATCTCTAGGTACATATTTTTTAAAAAAACCTAGTATAATAGAACACAACATTAAGTTTTGCATACTCGAATATTCTCATAAGGAGGATTTAAAAAAATGAATAAACGCTTAATAGTAATTCTGGCGCTGGTGTTTGCCGTAGGATTTTGCTTCGCGGCATACGCAGAAGTACAGAATGTTAAAGTTAGCGGCGACCTTGCAGTTACTGCAATGGCCCGTAATAACTTTAATTTAAATGAAAATGCAAAGGTTTCTGAATCTATGTTTCTTTCCCAGACCCGCGTAAAAGTGGATGCTGATCTAACTGATATGGTATCTGCTACCGTCAGGTTAATTAACGAAAGAAACTGGGACGCAGAAACAGCAAACACCACTGACATCAACCTTGACTTAGCTTCTGTTACCTTAAAGGAGTTTTTATATTCTCCTTTAACCGTCAAAGTCGGACGTCAGGAAATCGCATTTGGCAATAAACTGATTATCGGCGCATCAAACACATATACAAATGGATCCGGCAGCACATTATTGAATGGCGTGCCTTCAGACCTGTCTTTAAGGAAAGCCTTTGATGCTATCCGCGCAACTTTGAATTATGACCCATTGGTAATTGACGCAGTTTATTCCAAGATTGACGAAACTGTTTTAGGAACTAAAAATAACCAAGATACTAATCTTTATGGTATCAACGCTAGCTATGCCTTAGACAAAACCACCAATGTTCAAGGTTATATCTGGGACAGCAAGGCTCACACTTTTACTGCGAATAAACCTACCAACATCTACACCTTAGGCGGCCTTGTAAGTACTTCAAAAATTGAAAATTTACTTGCTTCTTTGGAATATGCCTATCAATTCGGAAATGCGAATGCTGCACAGCATAAAATAAGCGCATGGGCATTACAGGCTATGGCCAATTATGCAATGCCAAAGGTAAAAATGACACCCATGATCGGACTTGCTTATACTTACCTTTCGGGTGACAAGAATTCTGGCGACAACAAATACAAAACATGGACATATATGTATGAAGACCAGAATTCTACAAATATCGCTAACGCGATATTACCTCCTACGGATTGTCAGGTATTCTCGCTCAATGGCGCAATTAAGCCTATGGCTGATTTGAAATTATCAGCTGTTTATGCTTATTATCGTTTAGCGCAAAGAGTTGGTTCATTAACAAGCCAGAAGCTTGATACTAACGGAGATGTATATTTGAGCGCTGTTTCAATGAACATGGAAAGTAAAGATCTGGGTAATGGTTTAGACTTGACTGCAGCTTATGATTACACTGAAGATGTGCAGTTAGGGCTTACCTATGGTTTCTTCAAACCCGGCAAGGCATTTTCTGATGGTTATCGCGAAAACGCCAATCAATTGGTTGGTTCAATGAAAGTAACATTCTAATTACGGAAAATGTAATAAAAAACCCTCGGGGAAGCCACTCCTCGAGGGTTTTTTATTAACCTTAAGGATCCCCCTAATGTTATATCTGGCTTTTATCTTCCACATGCACCAGCCCTATTACAAGGACCTGTTGACACAGGAAACCAACATGCCCTGGGTGCGCTTGCATGGGGTAAAAGACTACGCGGACATGATCCTGATGCTGGAGAAATTCCCGCGCATCCACCAAACCTTTAATTTTGTCCCGTCTTTATTAGAGCAAATTGATGATTATACCAATAGAACCATTAAAGATAAATTCTTAGAACTTTCTTATAAGGCTGTGCCTGAACTAACAAGGGAAGAACGCGATTTTATCCGCGACAACTTCTTTATGATTAACCCGGAGAAGGTGATCTTCTGTTTCCCGCGCTATTACGAGCTTTTCTACAAGCGCAAGCAAGGGCATCAATTCAACGATCAAGAGACCCTAGACCTGCAGGTCTGGTTTAATCTGGCCTGGATTGACCCCTATTACCGGCAAAACCTGCCGCAATTAAGCAGGCTTGTGGCCAAGGCCCGCGATTTTACAGAAGAAGATAAGCACATCTGTCTGGACACTCAAACCCATATCTTAGAAGAGATCATCCCGGTCTGCCGCAAGTTTCAAGCAACCGGCCAAATTGAAATTACTGCCAATCCCTATTATCACCCCATACTGCCATTATTATACAATACCAATGTTGCCAAGGAAGCTAACATCAAAACTATTCTTCCTAAGCCGGCATTCGCCTATCCCCAAGACGCCCAAACCCAAATAGACAGCGCAGTAGCTTTATATAAAAATAAATTTGGCGCTTCTCCGGTTGGCATGTGGCCTTCGGAAGAAGCAGTCAGCGAACATATCTTGCCCTTTATCATGAACGCGGGCATAAAATGGATCGTTACCGACGAGTCTATGCTCTTTAGATCGTTGCGCGCCAAAAAAAGAGACACTAAATTGCTTTATCAGCCGCATCTAATTAAAAGAGAGGCAGGGGAGTTAGCAGTAGTATTTCGCGACCGAAACCTCTCGGACATGATCGGCTTTTCTTACCACCACTGGAACACCAAAGACGCGGTAGAGGATTTTATGAAGCACCTGGAAAATACCGCCGCCGCTTTTAAAAATACAGATATCCTGGTAACTATCGCCATGGACGGAGAAAACGCCTGGGAATATTATAAAAATGACGGCCATGATTTCTTGGAGCTTCTTTACACAAAGCTTTCTGAAAGCGATAATATACAAACCACAACCGTAAAAGAATACCTGAATAAATTCCCGGCTAAAAAACAGATCAAACGGCTTGCCGCAGGAAGCTGGATCTATTCGGAATTTGGCAAATGGATCGGAAACGCTGCCAAGGCGCGCGCCTGGGAATACCTGGCAATAGCCAGAAAAGAATTACAGGACATGCAAGATAGAGGCGAGAAAATTCCAGATTTGGCCTGGAAGCAAATGTACATTGCCGAAGGAAGCGACTGGTTTTGGTGGTACGGAGAGGGCCCGGAGGCCTTTGATGAGCTTTTTAGAAGGCATTTATCTAACTTCTATAAACTCATCGGGAAACAACCCCCCGATTACCTAAAAACACCTATTACCTGTTGACAGGCAGTGACTTTTGTGTTATAAATCCTTGAAATGGAAAAAAAGGATATTTACGAACACCTCGCCAAAATCTACCTTGACGCGTCGCTGAAGAAAAACAAGAAGAAAAAGAATTATTCGTTCTTAAAGAATATATTTTTCTTTAGCATAGCGATAATATTGATTGTGGGGGTGTTTTTCACTTTTGGAAGCCGCAAGGCCAAAAACAACACTCAAATTGCCTTGGTCCTTCAAGAGGGAAGCGCCAAAATAAATTTCCATTTTGACCCGGCGGAAAAAGAAACTTATACTATAAATCTTAACCGGCTTAATGTTACAAAATATAAAAGTATCGCTTTTGCCTTGAAGAAAAACGAATACACCGACACCGTGAACATGAAAGTAGAGATGTCTAATTCTTTCAAGGAGAATTCTTTGGTTTATTTAAAGGACATCCCGCGCAAATGGCAGGAATACAACGTCAACCTTTCGGAATTCAAAAATATAAGCGACTGGACAGAAATGAGCAAATTGAATTTTACCGTGGAAGCATGGAACACAAAATCTAAAACAGGCGTAGTCTTAGTGGATAACGTAAGGTTTATCAAATAAAAAGGGGGAGAGCTTTATGCGCATAATTGCGGTGGCGAATCAAAAAGGAGGATGCGGAAAGACAACTACGGCGATCAACTTGGCGGCAAACCTGGCAGTAAACGGCAAAAAAGTCCTTTTAATAGATCTTGATCCGCAGGCGCACGCGACTTTTGGGTTAAACATAGATACCCAATATAATATTTATAATGTCCTCTCCAAATTAACTAATAAAAAAGTACGCATTGACGATATCATAAGAAGCGTTTCCGCCAATTTTGACATTGCTCCGTCGGGAATTATCCTAAGCACACTGGAACAGGAATTAGCCGGCGAAATAAGCCGCGAATCGCGCCTTTGGGAAGTCCTGAATAATTTTAAATCCAACTATGATTATATGTTAATAGACTGCCCTCCGAATTTAGGTATTTTGACCATTAACGCGCTTCGCGCCAGCCATGAGGTGATTATACCGGTGGAGGCAAGCCGCTTTTCATTAGTAGGCTTAGGGCAGTTAATGGACATTGTAGAGCTTATCCGCGACCGTTTAGGGCATAAGATAACCCATAAAATACTGGTCACCAATTTTGATTCAAGGCTTAGGCATTCCTTTAGGATACTTGAAAAGATAAAAACCGACTTTAAGGGCGGGCTTTTTGACACCATTATCCATGTCAACGTCAAACTTAAGGAAGCCCAATCCCAGGGTATGCACGTGGTTGCCTTTGACAAATACTGCCGCGGCACAAAAGACTATTACAGCTTATCGCGCGAACTTTTATCAGGCGCGACAACTACTAAAGATTCCGCAAAAGAAACCAAGATGGAAAAAATCGCAACTCGCATGCAAAAAACCATTAAAGAAACGCTTCCCAAAATGGCTGAATTTGTATTTGAATTAAGCGCTCCGCAGGCAAAAGAGGTCTATGTGGTCGGGGATTTCAACAATTGGGAATTAAACGACACAAGCATTATGCAGCGCGAAAACGGTGTCTGGCAGAAAAAATTAAACCTTTCTCCGGGAAGATATAATTACCGCTTTGTCATTGACGGCACCTGGACAGACGACCCGGCTAATCCGGAAAAAGCAGAAAATCCTTTTGGCCAAACTAATTCATTGCTTCAGATTAAATAATGCCTCAAGACGAAATTCAGGAAGCTAAAATTCTGGCAATGGCAGGGTATTTACCGTTCTTGTGCATCCTGCCCTTGATCCTGAAAAAAGAAAATAAATTCGCTGTGTTCCACGGCAAACAAGGCCTGGTGCTTCTCATTCTCCTTGTTTCCGGGTTGATCATTAATATTATCCCGCTTTTAGGCTGGATAGTATCAAGGATAGTTGTATTCTTGTATTTGCTGTTCGTCTTTTGGGGCTGTACGCAGGCTTTGCTTGGAAAATACACCCGTATACCGGTAGTTGCCGAAATCGCAGATAAAATAATCCTTTAAAAGGAGGTTTCTTATGCCTCTTAAGAAAAAAAAGAAAACAACCCGCCTCAAGAAAAAACCGGCAAAGAAAATAGCCCAAAAAAAGCCGGCAAAAAAAGCAATCAAGAAAAAGTCTGCCGCCAAAAAGAAAATCGTAAAGAAAAAGCAAGAAGGCACTATCGTGGGGATTGTCACGCATTATTTCCCCAAAGTAAGCGCAGCCGTAATAAAGGTAAAACTGCCGTTATCAACCGGAGATTCAGTGCGCTTTAAAGGGCACACAACCGACTTTACCCAAAACATAAATTCCATGCAGATGGACCATGCGCCTATATCAACCGCTAAAAAGAATCAGGAAATAGGCCTAGAGGTCATCTCGCGGGTAAGGCAGCACGATCTAGTGTATAAAAATAAATAATATGACCCTTGCCATAAGCATTATCGCCGATGACGGGATCGCCTTAGCCGCTGACAGCCGGGTTACAAGCGGCGACCCGCGCGGCCCCACAACCGTAAACGACACGGTAAAAAAAGTCTTTGAGCTGGGCGATTACTGCGGCCTCACCCTTGCCGGTGACGGCGGATTAGGGGCAAGCATTATTGACCTTATATATTATCAACTGCACAAAAACCCCGGCTACCGCAATTTAAGCATAGATGAAATGCTTTCTGTCTGCCGGGAAAGCGCGATACATAAATACAACGAGTGGTTCGGCAAGATGACTTTTGATGAACGGCCAACGCTGCATTTTATCATAAGCGGCTACCGCAAGGATATAAACGGCGCGAATATTATTAACTGCCCGGAAATATTCACTCTTTACAGCGAACGCAATTTCGCGCCGCACCGCTGGACGCTTCTTGGATTTATGTCCATAGGAATTACGCCTTTTGCAACCTATCTATTAAATACCTTATACACCAAGGAAATTACCTTAAAACATGCCTTAGAACTAGCTACTTACGCCATACTTGAAACTGCTTCACAGGACGGAAAGGTAGGAAAAGATATTCAACTGGCTTCCTGCTCGTTAAACCAGAAATTCAAGCTCTACAGCCAAGACGAAACCTACGAATACATCTATCAAGCGCAAAGGCACAAGGATAAATTGAAAAAAGCGTTTTATAGCCCGGAGTAATCAATCGTCAGCTATCAGCTATCAGCCTTCAGCTATCAGCAAAAACAAAAAAAGGGGGGAGAAATGAGATTGACCGAAGTAGAAAAAAAGGCAAAGCAACTGGGATTAAAAGACACCTGGAAACATTCTAAAAAAGATTTGATCAAACAAATACAGGCCAAAGAGGGTTTTTCATCCTGTTTCGGCACAGCCAACCATTCATGCGCTCAGATGAGCTGCTGCTGGAGAGAGGACTGCATCAAATAAGATGAAATACAAATGCCAGATCTGCAACCGTGAAATAGACGATTACGTAAGCATTGCCCATATCAAAGCTGAAGAATATATTTTAGAACTTATTAAGAAGGATCACCCCAAGTGGAAAGTAGATAAAGGGGCTTGCCAGGAATGCATTGATTATTACCGCAAATTGGTCAAAGACGCGGAAATCTAATAAACCATTTATTACCAATAATTTACAGCAATAAAATACCAGAGTCAGTCGCGCGTTTGGGCATCAATAATGAGTAAGTACTCATTATAACCGGCAGGTTAAACTTAGGTAAAAATAGGTAACACTTTAGTTAAGAAATTTCCTTAAAACTTATTTAATATTATTATGGAACCCCGCGGACGCCCTAAAAAATACCGAATAGTAAGATTAGACCCCAAGATCAACCAATTCAGCCCCAGGGGCAGGCCCGGAAGGCCGGATGAAGCAGATTTAAGCATGGATGAGTTTGAGGCCATTAGATTATCAGACTTTATAGGAGAAGGCCAGAAACAAGCTGCCAGGTCTATGCATATATCCCAGCAGACCTTTAGCCGGATACTTAAGAAAGCGCGCAAAAGAATAGCAGATTGTTTAGTAAACGGAAAGACAATCAAGATCCAAGGCGGAGTCTACGTATTAAGCTCAAAGTAAGGAAAACCCGCCCAAAACCCCAAAAAACCAAGGATTAAAACCCACTCAAACAGCGTCGGCCAGGCCTATTTGCCCTATACCTGTACTTCCTATAATATATCTTATGTTAACTACATAATACACGTAATACTGCCTCTAAGACCTTATACTTAAAGCAGTTACAAAAGATATGTTTTTAGGGGATTTTCTATGATTTCAGACTTACTGGGAGTTACTTGGATTAGTTAAACTTAACAGGGATTGCCAGACTAACACAGGTCTATGCCATTAGGACCTACTTTTGGCTTTCTGGCTTGGGTTGGCCATCATAAAGGTCAAAATACTCGCAGTATTTCTGGTCAGCCCTTTGTAAGGCAAATTCAGGCTTCATAATCGGTTTATCATAAGGCGGGATAACAAAAGTTACCGCGTCAAAGGCGCCTGTGACAATCCTGCAAACTGCCAAAACGCAGCCCTGCATAGCCCCTAAAGTCACGCCCAAAACCGGGTTTTTTTCGCTGCCGACTTTAAAGCATTCCGCGGGAATTTCTACCCAAGAAGTGCTTATATTAATAAGCCCGCGGTACATTTTATTAAACGGGGTCTTGTACACATTTCCGGCATCCGGATCAATAGCTTTTTTGGAGTATTCAACCTTAGTTTGCACTTCGGGGTATTCTTTCTGGAATTCATAAGCCATAACTGCTAAAGGAAAAGTTAAAATTGCCGCAAAAATTAAAACGGGCTTTATTTTCATTGTATCCCCTCCTCTTTCTTAAAATGCACTATAACACAAGCGGGTTATTTTGTCAACTTAGAGCCCTTGCGATGCAGGCTAAAAATAATAAATATAATTACATATCCTATAAAAGCGAAAATTAAGGAAATAACAATATAGCCTAAAATCAAAGGCATAATTTTACTAATTATAATGGAATCCAATAAATATCTAAAGTGAAAATCTTTGAGCAAAACTTTTACTTCTCCGTATAGGCTATGCCAATCAAGGCCGAAAATCCAAGATCCTATCTTTAAGGATAAAATAAAAGTAATAAATGTTACCCAAGTATTGGAAATAAGACTGCCCAAAATAGCGCTTATGCGGTTGATTCTTAGAAACGAGGCAATAAACCAAGCTGCCAAAGGCCCCACTGCTGGCATAACCCCGATAAAAATACCTAAAGCAAATCCCAGGGCCACCCTGTGCGGATTATCGCGTATTCTCCGGGATTTTAAATACACAAACTTAAGAAGCCTTAAGGCGCTTAATCTGTTAAGCTTCATATTTTTCTTCCACATGCGCTCCGGCTAAACTTTCTAAGCCATTATCATCCTGTGTCCAGCCATTACCAAGCCCGGCATTGTGCATCATTTCTCGCGCTGCGGTATATTCTTCTAATGTAATTCTTCGCGCGATACCGGGATCCCGCAAAGCCTTGTGATACGGATAATACTGGCTCATTAAACTAATATAAGTATCCGGTCCTATTTCTTTGGCAATAAAACGCATGATTTTTTCTGTGCCGGATAATCCTTGCGGCAAAACCAAATGCCGGATAATAAGCCCGCGGCTTATAAATCCCTTTTTATCAAATTTAGCAATGCCTACCTGCTCATGCATGATTTTTACTGCTTTCTGATTATACAAAGGATAATCTGCGGCATCAGAATATTTAACCGACGCATCTTTATCCGCGTAGCGCATGTCAGGCAGATACACATCAATAATCCCATCTAATAGTTTAATGATCTGCGGCAATTCATAGCCATTGGTATTGTAAACTAACGGTATCTTTAGGCCTTCGGGAATAGCAATCAGTAAACCTTGTAAAATCTGGGGCAGAACATGGGTGGGCGTGACAAAATTTATATTGTGGCAACCCAGTTTCTGCAAGCCCAGCATTATATTAGCCAATTGCCGGAAAGTTATTTCATTTCCTCTATCTAACTGACTGAACTGATAATTCTGGCAGTAGGCACAAGACATATTACAACTTGAAAAAAATATCACCCCTGAACCTTTTACCCCGGAAACAGGCGGCTCTTCGCCATGGTGAGACAAATAACTATACATCTTAGGCAGGATGCCTGTGCGGCAATACCCCCTCTCCCCTTCCAGGCGGTTTACCTGGCAGCGGCGCGGGCAAATTGCGCAGGATTTAAGGCTATTTAGCAGATTATCAGCTATCTTTTTTAAGCTGCCGCTGCTATAGGCTTCTATATAATTACTCTTCTTTAATCTCATTTTCTATGCCTTTTATTCTTGCGTCTGTGGGAGGATGCGACCTTAAGAATTCGGGGTAATTATTTTTTCCGTTAGCCTTAGCTTCTTTCTCAAGTTTCGCAAACATAGTCACCATCCCATAGGGGCTATATCCGGCCCTGCGGGAGTATTTTACCGATAACTTATCCGCGGCAAGCTCGTCTTTGCGGCTATAACCTAAGCTTGATATACTAAAAACCGCGTCCATCGCCTGCATCATATAATCTTTGGCATCAAAGCCAGCAGCAATGCCAACTATTACCTGATAGCCTAAAGCCGCCTGCATTTTTTTGGCGGGGTGTCTTGCTGCCAAATGTCCAAGCTCATGGGCAATAACACAAGCCAACTCATCATCATTGGCGGCATCCATCAAACCGCTATTCACATAAATATATCCGCCGGGAATGGTAAAAGCGTTGAGCTGTTTATCATCAATAACGCGGAAACGGTAAGTTATGTCTTTTCTATCAGAAACGCCAGCTACAGCGTTGCCGATTTTCTCAAGGCGGCTGACCATTAGGGGATTATTGGACAGCTTCATCTCTTTCTTGATTTGCTTATCCATATTTTCCCCAAAGGATACTTCAAGGGGGGTGTCAATAAACATGGCCTCGTTTTTCCCTGTGGCAGGGTTATAAACGGTGACACAGCCGCCCAATAAAACAGAAAGCAGTAATAAGCTACAGATCTTTGATCTTAAGCACATACAATTTTCTCATTTCAAGAAATAGATCAATATACTTTTGGGTGCGGTAATCAGGATATGTCCAGGGCAAATGCTGATA
Organism: Candidatus Omnitrophota bacterium; assembly: GCA_025453395.1. Lineage (NCBI taxonomy): Bacteria > Pseudomonadati > Candidatus Omnitrophota > Candidatus Omnitrophota bacterium. The sequence goes on along the minus strand of JALOQK010000002.1, from coordinate 178,745 downwards.
GGTTTTCCCTTTGAACAATAAAGTTACTTCAGCAAAAATTCCCTTATTAAGATAAACCCGATGGGCAAAATCCTTGGTAGTAGCCAAAACCACCTTAGCCAAATCAAGCATGCCGGGGTCAATATTGACCTTTCTTTTGCCTAAAGATGAAAACTTGTCCTCTAATCTATTGGAGAATATTTTGATTTTATAAAGCTTGGCGGGATCGATTAAGTCCTGACAGCTTACAAACCTTCTTTTTAAGTTAAGCCCGAATTCCGGCTGATAGTAATCAGTGTAATCAAAGCCAAACTCTACGCTTTGATAGTCAAATCTGCCAAAATCTCGGTTAATGATTTTTATTGCCTGGGAGTAAAAAGACGCGTCTTGATAGATGAAACCGAAAAATAATTTTGCAGGATAAGGTTTCTTTATTTGCCCCATCAAGCTTTCTTTGAAGAAACTACGGGAGGATTTATGAACTGCCCCACATAACGCGAAAGTGACTTTTTCTGGGCCTGGTTGATACGGTTAAAAAATATGGCGATGTTAAAACCCCCCTTGGCATCGTCCTGGGAACGCACGATTACCCCGTTACATTCCAATTTGGAAGATTTAACTCCCTTTTTGGTGGCGATAGGAAGATTAAGCTTTACCGATATGCGCGTAAAAGGCGGAACGTACTTGCCGATATTGCAATAAGCGCCAAGGCAACTGACATTCTCAGTAGTAGTGGCAAAATCATAGCCGTTTGCCGCTATCTTAAGGGGCAAAGCATGCTCAATACGCGGATGAAGCCGGCGTTCTTGCGCTTTACTAGGCATTATTCTTTCTCTTCCTTCTTGGAGGTTACGGCCTTTTTCCAGCATTTCTTAGTGCAATAATACATCCCGTTACGGTAATAACGGCGTATCTTCTTTATCGGCTTATTGCATGCCGGGCAATTAGTCTGCTTTTCCTGTTTCTTTACTTCATCTGCCATGATTGTTTTTCCTTTCGTGTCTTAAATTTTAGAATTTACCGCCTTGCATATCCACGTAATCGCTTAGATAGCGTTTCTGGGAGGGATCAACTTCTACAAATTGCACTCCGTAGCGGAAACGATCTGAAAACGGGACGTTATTAACCCAGCAAACCCTGCCGATAGGGCTTATCATGCGGGATAAAACATTAATCTGAAACATAAGAAGCGTATCAAGACTGATGAATTTATCGTTGGTAAAAGACAGTCCTGCGCAGCTTAGATCATCAGTAACCGCGCTATCGAAGCTCTGATTACCCCTTATCTGATAGCGTACTGCCTGATGCGCCTTGATACGGTTCAAACACCTCTTGTTGCTTGGATTAAGGTATTTTTCCAGCATATATTTGCCCCTAATATAACATAGAAGATATTTCCTGTCAAGCGGTGAGTCTTCACTTTACAATAATATTTTTTTTGTTATAATATGTTTTATGAGCGGCAGCCAAAACAAAAAAGTAAGCCCATACCTTATTTATATCTCAGCGGCCATCATCACGGTGATTCTGGCTAATTTCGTGTTTAATTTCTTTTCCAATTACGTGCGCAAACAAAAAAACGATCCTGCCCCAATAACAAAACCTGTCTGCCGGAAAACTACAATAAAAACTCCTGCTCCAAAAAAACCTCTGCCCGCGCAAACTGAAAACACCCCAAAACCGCCTGCGGCGCAACAAACACCAGCGCCTGCGCCTATTCCAACACCCGCTGCAGCCCCGGAACCGATAATACCCCCCACTTTTATTTTATCCGGCATATTTATCGCCGATAATGACGCCTATGCAATCATAGATAATAAAGTAGTGCGCAAATTAGATAAAGTGCATGAGGCGACAGTGCAGAAGATTTCTCTTGAAGGGGTAGAATTAGATTACAAAGGCGTGCTGGTCAAAATACGTAAACCTAAATAGAAGCTAACACTTGCTTTACCAAATCCAGAGGGATCTCTTCCTTTACCAAAGGCCTGCCAATCCCCTGAATAAGCACAAAGCGGTTTTTCTTTCCGGAAAATTTCTTGTCTTTATAATAGGCATTGATTATTTTATCTAAGGAAATTCCTTTAATCCTGCGGGGAAGGCCGATATTCTTGATCAGTTTCTCTGCTCTTAAAACAACTTTACCGTCCAGAAATCCCAATCTCTGGCTTATCCGGCAGGCGCAAATCATGCCCAATGCCACTGCCTGCCCGTGGCTGTAAGAAAAATCCGAAGCTGCCTCTATCGCATGCCCAATGGTATGGCCGAAATTAAGTATAATCCGGATGCCTTTTTTGTCAGCTTCGTCTTTTTCTACTATTTTAGATTTTATGCGGCTTGTGACAAAAACCACATGCTCCAAACAAGCGGGGTCTTTATTGATGAGGCGCTTGTAATTTTTCTCCAAATAGGAAAAAAGCATGGAATCGGAAATTAAAGCATATTTAACGATTTCCGCCATCGCGTTTACCATCTGCTTCTTATGCAAAGATTTTAAGAACAAGGGGTCACTTAAAACTAGCCTGGGCTGATAAATCGCCCCGGCTAAATTCTTTGCCCTTGAGACATCTATGCCGGTTTTCCCCCCGATAGAAGAGTCAACTTGCGCCAATAAAGTCGTGGGAACCTGCAGATAAGCGATCCCGCGTTTGTAAACCGAAGCAACAAACCCCGCCAGATCCCCGATAACCCCTCCACCCAAAGCAACAACAAACACTTTCCTGTTTTTATCATAACACGCTAAGTCTTCAAGCAGGCCCTGGAAATAAGAAAACGATTTGCTTCTCTCCCCCTCTGGGATAAGCTTAAAATAAGTATCTATCTTTTTTGCTTTAAGAGTTTTTACTAACAGCGGAGCAAATTTACGTTTAATAACAGGATTGGTCACTATGTAGGCGCTATCACCCAGCTTAAGGCTTTTAACCTTCTGCCCCAATAAACCAACCGCGCCTTTTCCGACAATAATAGAATAAGACCTCTTCCCCAAATTTACTTTTATGGATTTCATATTGATACTCCGCCTAACATAAAATTAAGGATTAATCTTACCAACGGCCAGACAAAATAGTCTGTAATATTAAATAAAATAAGCACTATAAGCAGGATAAATCCATAACGCTCTAAAGAAGAGTATATTATGGCAAGCCTTTGAGGAAGCAACGATATCAATATTCCCGAACCATCCAGAGGCGGTATCGGCAATAGATTAAACACCCCTAAGATAACGTTGATATTAATTAGAGATACCAAGAAATAATTGGACGCCCCGGGAAGATGCAAAAAGCGCACTAAGAGGCTTAGAAGAAAGGCGAATGTTATATTCGACAGCGGCCCAGCCAAAGAAACAAAACCGATGTCCCTCTTGGGGTGCCCTAAAGCCATGGTATTAACCGGCACCGGCTTGGCATAGCCAAAAACAAACCTTCCGCCGGTTGTGAAATACAGAAGAATGGGTAAGATTATTGTGCCAAAGGGATCAATATGAGCTAAAGGATTAAGGCTTAGCCGGCCGGAATATTTAGCGGTATTGTCTCCCAATTTATAGGCAACAAACCCATGGGAAAATTCATGCACAGTTATGGCGATAATAAGAAACCCAAAAGACAGAATCAGATCGCCGATGCTGGTCATCTCTTATTTCTTCTCGGCTGCCTTAGTTGCTGCCGGCTTACCAGCGGCCTTAGCTGCTGGCGCGGCTGCTGCTGCGGTGGCGGCCCCGGGAGCTGCTGCTGCGACTTCAGTTCCGGCGGCAGGCGCGGCTGCGGCTTTTTCTTTTTTGATCTTTAGGGCCACGGTCTTAATCTTGGGAAGGCCGAAGATATCATCGCCCTGTTTCCATGTACCATGATCTATCATGTGCTTAAGCCGTTCAGTGCGCTTTAACACAGACCTTTGTTTTTTGCCTTTATCAGACATGCGTAAAGACGGATGTATAGCCATTTTTATAACCTCCTTATGAAACTGTCATTGTAAACTTTTATTAATTTTGAAAGCACTGCCCGTGCCTTTTCTTCACTCTTGAAATTGCCCACGCATAAAACAAACTTACCCGAAGACGACCAAAGGCTTGCCGGATATCCTTTGCGGGAAAGAAAATCCGCCTCTTTCTTGGCAAAGGTTTTATCCTTGAAAGAAGCTACTTGTATAATGTAAACGCCTGAGGATGCCTGATCAGTTGATGATCTTGCGGCAAGGCTTGCCTGAGTGATGCCTTCTTCAAGCGGTATTCTTTTTTTGCCCTGCTCAATGCCAAAAGAAAAACAAACCACCCCTGTGACTATCAAAGAAATAATAAACACAATGGCCTTTTCATATCCGGCAGCAAAACTTAAGAAACGCATCGCCATTGTGCCGGAATTATCCTGCGGGGGAGAACTTTGAGAAAATAATTCTAATTGCTGGTTGCTTTCTTTCATAGCAAAAGGGCTTTATTATATAACTATTTGGGGATAGATTTCAAGTAATTTTTTGTGTTTATTTTCTTTATGGTCTTAAGGAAGGCATCTACTACTTTAGGATCAAACTGTTGGCCGCTTTTTTTCTTAATCTCCTTGATTGCCGACTGGGTATCCATTCTTTCGCGATAAGGCCTTCCGTAAACCATAGCCTCAAAGGCATCAGCCACCGCCATAATCCTTGCCCCTTGGGGGATCTGCTTCTTCTTAAGCCTTGAGGGATACCCCGTACCGTCGTATCTTTCATGGTGGTGCATAATCATCGGTATTACCGGGCGCAAAATCTGCAGATGCTTTAAGATCTGCGCTCCCTTCATGGGATGGTTCTTGATGATCTTATATTCTTCGGGGGTAAGCTTTGAAGTCTTAGTCAAGATCTCGGGAGGAATATCCACTTTGCCTGTATCATGAAGAAGGCTGGCGTATTTTAAGCTCTGGATCTGCCTTTCATCAAGGTGCATCTGATGGCCTATGGCAGTAACAAGGCGGCTAAAATACGGTGAATGCGTGTATTCCTGCGGCACGCGGATATCCAAAAGCTCCACAAGCGATTTAATGCTTCCAAAGACTATCTTTTGCTGTTCTTCATAAAGCTGAAAGTTCCTTATGCCGATAATCGCCTGTTCCGCCAGGGTAGTAAGAAGCTCATAATCAAATTTATCAAATCCGCCTACCTGCTTATTTCTTCTGATCACGATTAAACCGATAATATCCTCACAGACTAAAGGCATCCCGATGGCGCTATCAGACCTTACCGAAGAAAGGGTCTTAATGATCCTCTTCTCCATCCTGCCGACAATGCGCAGCTTTTTATTATATTTTATCCTCCTGCCATGAGACACTTCGCTTTTAAAGGTTGAATACTTCTTGGAGGGATCCAAAAGTATGATCTGGCAGTAATCAGCGCTGAAAATCTGGCAAAGAAGTTTAGTCAGCCGGCAGATAAGCTCGGTAAGCTCAAAAGTAGAATTAAAAAGCCTGTACACGCTGTGTATCGCGGATACTAAGGTTTTATACCTTTTCGTAGGGGTCAAATAATTTTTTGTATTCATCTAAAGCGTACCTGTCCGTCATCCCGGCGATATAATCGCATATGACTCTTTTTTCCCCTTGGGCTTTTATTTTTGCCTGCAGAGCAGACGGCAATGCCTGGGGATATGCTAAATAAAAATTAAATAATTCCCTAATAAATCTTTTGGCCTTAATGCTCATGCGCGCCACGCGGTAATGCTTATACAACTTAAGCATTAATAGCGCGCGAAGCGGCTTTCTCAAAGAAAGCATCTGAGGGCTCAAAGACACAACTTTTTCTTTTAGCTTTTTTGCCTCCATGGAAGACTTGATCTTCAAATCAGCAAGGCGTTTTTGAGTATAATTGATCAGGTCTGTTACTTCCATGTCAATCAAAGAACGCACCAGCAGGTGTTTACGCAAATCTGATTTTATATTGGGATGCTCTTTGCTGATTTTACTGCAAAGGTTATCCCAGATAGCCACACCCTCAAGGTCACTATCTTTTAAAAGCCCCGAAGTGATACCGTCATCAATATCATGGTTATCATAGGCAATCTCATCGGCGATATCCACTACCTGAGCTTCCAAAGTCGGTGATTCATTAATAGCCAAATCCTTAATCGCGCCGGCCTTATCAAAACAAGAAGAATGCTTGGCAATGCCCTCTCTAACCTCCCAGCTTAAATTAAGCCCCGGGAAATCCGGGTATCTTTCTTCCAAGAAATCGACTACCCTTAGGCCATGGATGTTGTGATTAAACCCTCCCTCTCTTCGCATCAGCTCATCGAGTATTTCCTCTCCGGCATGCCCAAAAGGCGTGTGCCCCAGATCATGGGCCAAAGCAATTGCCTCGGTTAAATCCATGTTCAAACGCAAAGAATACGCTATGGTGCGGGCAATCTGAGCTACCTCTATAGTATGAGTCAGCCGCGTGCGGTAATAATCGCCTTCAATATTGACAAAGACCTGTGTTTTATATTCCAGCCTTCGAAAGGCAGCCGAATGCACGATCCTGTCCCGGTCGCGCTGATAACTAGACCGATACAGATGCTCTTTCTCTTTATGCATCCTGCCACGAGTATTATAACTTTTCATCGCGTAACAGGCAAGAAGATTATCTTCGCAGTCTTTAAATTTTTTTTGCGTAAGCATGTTTAAGCTTTCTGTGTAATTCCCGCAGGGATTGGGAAATAACTTTTGTCTGTCCGGTCACAGGCATAAAATTTGTGTCGCCCGGCCAACGAGGCACAATATGAATATGCAAATGCCCCACAACGCCGGCTCCGGCAACGCGGGAAATGTTTATCCCTATATTATAACCATGCGGCTTTAATATTTTATCCAATAGCGACTTGGCCTTATTCAAAGAGGAAAACAGGTCCAATATTTCTTTCTGCGTTAAACTGGCCATATCTTTGGTATGGCGCAATGGAGAAACCATCAAATGCCCGTTGTTATAAGGAAATATATTAAGCATGCACAAACTGCTTTTTGTTTTAAATACCACATAATCTTTGGTATTTCTTTTGGAGGCTTTACAAAAAATACAACCTTTATGCTTGCCTGCGCAAGACACATATTTACCTCTCCATGGTGCCCAAAGCCTATCCATATTTAAACCTTTATTATACGCGCCGATATGTTTTTATCATCTAATTCTATGATACCATAAGAATTATACGGAGAAAAGATCTGATCAGTGGCGCTTCCGGGATTAAAATAAATCGTCTTTCCTATCTTTTCGTTAAACGGAATATGCGAATGGCCAAAAACCACCACATCCACTTCGCCCGGCTTAAATTGGCTTGAAATATATTTTATCATCTGATTCGGATGCCCCGCGCCATGCAATAAGCCGATAGAATATTTACCGGCCTTAATAACCTCTTTGGCCTTAAGCTGTTCTTGAAGCTTAGCGGAATCCATATTCCCGGCGACCGCGTAAACCTGTTTACAAACAGACCTTAACTGCACCAAGACCTGCTCTTCAACAATATCCCCGGCGTGAATGACCATATCCGCATTTTTGAAATCTTCCATGATTTTAGCGGGAATCTCTTTTGCCCTGTCCGGTATATGCGTATCCGCGATTACTCCTATTTTAATCATATTTTCTCCGAATATAAAGGCACGATCCTGGGCTTATAGAATAAATCAAAGATCTGATTAAGACTGTTTAGATCCCAGGTAATGATCTTCTCCTCCATTGCCCTAAGCCGAGCATTAGTATCAACCTCGTTAAGGCTTACAATTACTTTTTTCTGCGCCTTATGATGGTATCTGCGGCATTCCTTGGCAAATTCAGCGACAAATTCTTCGCTGACCTGGTCTTGTTTTAAAGCCATGATCCATAAGGCGTCGCTTGAGCGGCCTAAAAGCCCATGTTTTAAGTTTCTATTGTTAAATTCAAGCGGCTTGATCTCCCTAAAGGCTGCCAAGCGCAGGCGCTTGCTTGATACCTGTATAATATCATCGCCAAAAAGCTTAAGTATTTCCTGCATCCTCTCGGAAAGCGGGCGGTTATTAATAAGCGTAAACTCATCAAGCATCCCTTCGACATAAGCGCGAAATAAGTTTTTCTGGTTTCTGGCGTCAAAGGTAAAGGAATTCAGTTTCTCCTGATAAACAAATTTCAGCCAAAACCCGAAAACACGGTCATTGATCCTTACAAAATCGCCGTTCTTAGACACCGCGTCCATTTCCATTAAGGTATTCACGCGTGCATTAATTACATTGGCCGGCTTATGCATAAGATGCGCGATATCTTTAACGCGGTTATGTCCGTTGCAGATATGGTACATTATGGTAACAAAATCCTGGCTTGCCGAAGAATCGGTGAACCTCTTTAAATAATTAGAAAACCTCTGGTTAAGCATCCCGGAGGATTCAAATAAAAGTTCCTCTAAAGCGTCTACCACGTTTAAATCCGCGCGCGCGTTTAGGGCCTCGGAGATTACATCCAGATAAAAAGGATACCCTCCGGTAAAATGCACCAAAAAGCTAAGCGCTCCCGAAGAAGCCTGCGGTAAATACTTCTTAAGATAAAAGGCGCTTAAGCGGGTATCAAACGGCTCGATTTCCAAGACTTCAAAATTCCCGAAAAGCAAAGACAAGTCTTTAGCCAATATCTGTTTTGCCCTGAACTTGAAGGAACTGGTGATAATAAACATTGTGCTCTTCTGGGACATCAACGCCTTGGACCACTGAGGATATATTTTATTAACCCCCAGCGATTCAAGGTTATGAAACTCATCAAAAATAACCAAACAGTACTTGCCTGTTTCTTTATGCAGATGCTCGCATAAAGCAATCAATTCGCCGAAAAGATTAATCTTTTTCCTTTTCTGGATAGAGAGGAGAAGTTCGCGGATTTTAACTGTTGTGGCGGGGGCGTACCCGGAAGACTTATTAATCAAGAAATCCAAGTCTTCCTTAAGATTAAGATTCCCGCAGGAAAGAAAATTATATAAAAGCGCTCCGATAAATCTCCGGGCGAAGACGGAAAAGCTCTCGGGCCTTACCTGCATATAAACAGGTATTATATTATTGTCATAATAGCTGGAGAGAAGCCTGCATATAAGCGAAGTCTTGCCTAAAAGCTCATCGCCGATAATTGCCATGTTATGGCGATACCCATTCTTAAGGTCACTTACCCTTTTATGCAAATTAAGCAGGTAACTTTCACGTCCAAAGAATTTAGCGTCTAACATATATTTTATTGTAAATAAACAAACGGGTCTTCGGCGGTGTAACCTTTTCTTATCTGAAAATGCAACAGCTTGCCGCTTTTAGCGATCAAGTCCCCCGCTTTAACTTCGTCGCCATTCTTAATTAAGATCTCTGAATTGCCGGAATAGACTGTTAAGAAATCTTCCGGATGCTCAATAATAATGGTCTTGCCATAACCCCTGAAGTCATTATCTAAATAAACTACCCTGCCTGAGCGCGAAGAAACTACATTCTGCCCTGCCGCAGATGCGCGGATATTTAATCCCCTGTCCTGTGAAACAACCTGGCCCTTAAGCGGCCAGATAAAGCCTCCTATAATAATATCTGCCTTGCGCGTTTCAGGCTGGTCCTGCTGCTGCGGCAGGCTGGCACATCCTGCCGCAAAATAAATAATCACAAAAAACAAAAACGCGCGCTTAAGCTTAAAAGCGAGCGATGGGAATCGAACCCACATATCCAGCTTGGGAAGCTGGTGTTCTACCACTGAACTACGCTCGCATGCGATCAAGCTTCTATGCATTCTTCAGTTAATTTTATAGAACAATATTTCCCGCACATAGTGCAAACTTTCTCGTCGGCAGGGCGCGATGACATTCTGTATTCTTTTGCTTTAACAGGGTCAATGGATAACTCTATCTGCTTATTCCAATCACGGGCTCTTCGGGCCAGGGACATCTTTTTATCCCACTCCCAGGCTGATTTTACCCCTTTTACCAAGTCTGCGGCATGAGCGGCAATACGCGAAGCGATTACCCCCTCTTTTACATCATTGATATCCGGATGGCGCAGGTGTTCCGACGGGGTCACATAACAGAGGAAATCCGCCCCGTAACTTGCCGCCAGCGCCCCTCCGATACTGGCGCTTATATGGTCGTATCCGGCAGCAACATCAGTGACCAAAGGGCCCAAGACATAAAACGGCGCGCCCTTACAAATCTTTTTCTCTAAAAGAATATTCTTCTTCACCTGATTTAAAGGCACATGCCCCGGCCCCTCAATCATCACCTGCACGTTTTTCTTGTTTGCCCTTGCGGCAAGCTCTCCTAGAATTTTTAATTCCGCGATTTGGGCTTTGTCCGTAGCGTCAAATATCGAACCCGGCCTTAAGGCATCCCCTAAGCTTAAACAAACATCATGCTCATAGGCTATATCCAGAATCTTATCAAAATGCTCATAAAAGGGGTTTTCTTTCTTATGGGTTTTAATCCATGCCGCTAAAATCGCCCCTCCACGAGAAACGACTCCCATGATCCTTTTTGATCTGTTTAAGGCTTCCACGCTTTTTATGGTAACTCCCGCGTGTATCGTAAAGAAATCCACCCCTTGTTTTGCCTGAAGCTGCAAGACCTCAAGGATGTCCTCAATATCAAAACCAAGTGGCTTATTTTTTCTGCTGGCGGAATTTACCGCGATTTCATAAATCGGCACGGTGCCCACGGGAACAGGAGAAGAATCAATTATTTTTTTTCGTATAAGCGCAATATCTGCCCCCACGCTTAAATCCATAACCGCGTCTGCCCCTGCGCTGCAGGCCGCGTCAAGCTTTTTTAATTCTTCTTCTATGTCAGGATGATCTGTAGAGGTGCCGATATTGGCATTGACCTTAGTCCTAAGGCCCATCCCAACCGCAAACGGACGGGCAACCCTATGGTTTTTATTAAGCGGAATTACGGCTTTGGATTTTTTAATCAGGCAGGATAAAACTTCTGCGGGTATGGATTCACTCTTGGCTATTTCTTCCACTAATGCAGTGATGATATTTTTCTTGGCAGCTTCTAATTGAGTCATCTTAGTTTTTCCTTTAGAACGGCTACTGCTTTTGCCATATCTTTGGCTTCAAGAACGTCTCTGCAGACCGCCACTTTTCTTACTCCGCAGGAAACCACCCTTGATATATTATCCCTGGTTACCCCGCCTATAGCAAAAAATGGCAGCTTTATTTTCCTTGAAATATCGGTTATTGTTTTAAGGCTTGTCGTTTGCGCGTCGGATTTGGTGGGCGTGGCAAACACCGCGCCAACGCCTAAATAATCCGCGCCAGCTTCTTGGGCAAGAATCGCTTCTTTTAAATTAGAACAGGAAACACCGATTATTTTATCTTGCCCCAAAATACTTCTTGCCAAACGCGCGTGCGTATCGCTTTGTCCGACGTGAAGCCCGTCAACATCCAGCAAATGCGCTATTTCAAGATGATCATTAATAATAAAAATAACGCCTTTTTCTTCAAAGATCTTTTTTAATTCTGATGCTAAACTATAAATCTCATCCGGGGTTTTATCTTTGGCCCTGAACTGGACCATGCAGGCTGCCCCCCCGGCAAGCCTGCGGGATGCCATAAACAAATCCTTATTTTTCAGCACCCCTGTGTCTAATATCACGCAGACTAAGGATTTTTTTAACCGTTCTTTTCTCCAACTCGTAGGCGCCATAACGGATACGCTTAAATTGCAATGAAACCGGGCCGCTTTTTAATTTAGAAAACTCTTCTAATACCCGCAACGACTCTTTGACCCTTTGCATATTGGCAAAAAATATATCCTGCCAATTCTTGCGCGCAAATTCCGAAGGCTGCTTGCATTTTAGGCCCACGTCTTTCAGGCTGTCCCGCGACTCTAAGAAAGCGCAGCTTAAAAGCTCTTTTAAAAGGATATCTGTCTTGTGGCGCATCCTTTTAAAACCGGCGCTTAAAAGACGGTCATTCAGGATAAACCGGGACACTTCTTCACACACCCGCCAGCCCTCTTTTAAACGGTTAGCGTTAGCGTCCAGTATCCGGTTAATGCAATCAGCTTTTGCTTTTCTCAAGGATCTTTTGAATAATGTTTGTTGTTGAGCGGCCAGCCGCCAGATTAACAGTAACAACCCTGCCGCCTGACTCTTTCACTTCGCAGCTGCCGGCGATATATTTATTTTCCCAATCCGCTCCCTTGACAAGCACATCAGGCTTAAGAGAACGAATTAATTTAATAGGCGTATCTTCTTGAAATAAAACCACATAATCCACGCAAGCCAAAGCTGCTAATACGCGCGCGCGGTCTTTTTCACCGACGATGGGCCGGTTTTCACCTTTTAGCTTACGGACAGAAAGGTCGCTGTTCAAGCCAACCACTAAAATATCCCCGTAGCTTCTAGCCTTTTGAAGGTACATCACATGCCCGTAATGCAATATGTCAAAACAGCCATTGGTAAATACTATCCTCTTGCCTTTTCTCTTTAGAAAAAGGATTTTCTTTTTTAGCCCAGAGAGAGTTTTTATCTTCAGGCCTGACAAAGTTCCTGCTCTATCAGTTCGCATATGATATGGCCCACGGTAATGTGCGCTTCCTGCACGCGCGCGGTAATGCTGGACGGGACCACAAAGGATACATCAGCAATACGGCAGATCTCTCCTCCGTCGCCTCCGCTCCAGGCAATGGTTTTTAAGCCCATTTTCTTGGCCTGTTTTAAACCCAACGCCACATTCTTGGCTTTGCCGCTTGTGGATATGCCCAAGGCAATATCGTTTTTCTGGCCTAAGGCCTCAACCTGCTTGGCGAAAACAACATCATATCCGTAATCATTAGCCAAAGAAGTTATAATAGAGGTATTAGTGGTAAGCGCGATCCCGGCTAAAGCCCCTCTATCTTTTTTAAACCTGCCTACTAGCTCCGCGGCAATATGCTGACAATCCCCAGCAGAACCCCCGTTGCCAAAAAGAATAACCTTGCCACCTTTCCTTAGGGCTTCAATCATAATCTCAGCCATGGCCTTGATCTCACTTATCTGATTACGCAAAATAGTTTCTTTTACATGAATACTTTCCAATAACACGTCCTGTATTCTATCTCTCATCTTAATCTTCTTTCTTTTGCGTTTTCTTATCCAAAGAATACTTTAGCGATATCGTAAAGTTCCATATCCACAGTCTTTAAGGCCTTTACCGCGTCCTCAAGCGCGACATCGATTATTTTAATCCCGGACAAAGCTACCATCCTGCCAAATTTCTTTTCCTGAATAAGCTGTACTGCTTTTACTCCAAAACGGGTGCCTAAAACACGGTCAAACGCTGTGGGGCTGCCGCCGCGCTGGATATGCCCGAACACGCTTACCCGGGTTTCGAAGCCGGTCCTCTTTTCGATCTCGCCGGCTAAGATCTCGCCTATCCCGCCTAAACGCACATGGCCAAAAGAATCCAGTTTCTGCTCCTGCAAAACCATATCTGACTGCTTAAAATGCGCGCCTTCAGCTACAACCACAATACTAAAAGTCTTGCCCCGGGCGTGGCGTTTTTTAATAATCTGGCAAACCTGCTCCATATCAATAGGGATTTCAGGGATAAGGATCACATCCGCTCCTCCGGCAATACCCGACTCAAGGGCGATCCACCCTGCGTGCCTGCCCATTACCTCGGCGACAATAATACGATGATGGCTTTCCGCGGTTGAGTGTAAACGATCAATGCATTCCGTAGCGATATTGATCGCGGTATCAAAACCAAAGGTATAGTCTGTGGCAGACAAATCATTATCTATTGTCTTAGGAACGCCCACGATGTTTAAGCCTTCCTTAAAAAGCTTTGAAGCCACCCCTAATGTATCTTCTCCGCCAATAGCGACCAAAGCGTCTAATTGCAGTTTCTTGAAATTATCTTTTACCTTCTGCACGTCCTCGGGTTTTTTATAAGGGTTGGTACGGCTTGTCCCTAAGATTGTCCCGCCCTTGGGCAGGATCCCGGAAACCGCATCTAAATTTAACGGCATGATATCAGCCTCAATTATGCCTTTCCACCCGTTTTTGATTCCGACAATTTCATAGCCCTCTAATAAAGCCTTTCTGACTACCGCCCTTATTACCGGATTTAAACCCGGACAATCTCCTCCTCCGGTAAGAATACCTATCCTGTGCATTTTCTACTTCCTCCTTTTAAACCCTGTTATACCCGCTAAAAGGTATCGAGGGCATTTGCTGTGCATCGTGTTTTCTTCTATCTTTATCTTTATCTTCAATAGAACTTATCTTGGCTATATGTATGCGTATGGTAACCGGCTCATCAAGGCCTAACACTTCCTGAATCTTACTTTTGGTAATTTCCTGAAGCCGCATAGTCATATCCGGGATATTGGTTTCGGATTTAAGCACCACCCTTAAATCAACGGATATGCCTTTTTTACTAGCTACTACATCCGGCCTTAATTCTTTTATCTCTGGCAAGAAAACCACAAGTCTCTTGATTAAATCTTCCACTGCCCCCAGAGCCACCGTCACCTCTCCTGATGCAGTGTCAAAGGCGATTGTCTTCTCTCTTTGATACCTGCCCAAAATAAGCTGGGCCAGCGAGAAGCTAACTACAATAAGGACCACTCCGGCTGTGCCGATAATAACCCGGCTGTTAACATTTTCCTGCAAAGAGGTAAAAATCCCGTTTATGTCCTGCGGCAGGAAAACATTAAGGGAAAAGATAATTAAAGCCAACCCAATAAATATCAACACCACCGCGTAAAAGATTATACCTATAGTGCTTAATATGCGCATATCTTACCCCCTCTCCACACCCTGGACATTTATGCTTATTTCTTTTATAAAAAGACTGGTCATTCTTTCTAAGCTGGAGCGCACGTTTTCCTGCACCTTAGACGATACATCAGCGATATTGTAATCATATTTGACTACTAATGGTATCTGCACTTTGACGTCTTCATTTTTCTCAAATTCCACTTTTATGCAAGATGCCGCCTTAGAAGTAAGAAATTCCATAAAACCCATGCGGATAAACCCCACCCGCTTTACCCCCTCTATGTCTTGGGCGGCCAAAGAAGCAATGGACGCCACAACATTACGATGGATCTTGACCATCCCTAAATCTGAGCGTTCTTCCTGTTTCATAGATTACTCCTCTTGCTTTTCTTCTTTGAGCATTTTATCCTGCACAAAATGCGTGGAGATGTCACCCTTGACAAAAAGCTCGTTATCAAGAAGCGCCTGATGAAAATCTACAGTAGTTTTAATTGGGGAAATTATAAACTCTCCCAGGGCGCGGCGCATCGTCTTTAACGCCTCCTGCCTGTTTTTCCCATAGCAAATAAGTTTTGCTGCCAAAGAATCGTAATAAGGAGAAATCTGATACCCGGAATACACGTGCGTGTCCACGCGCACCCCCGGGCCTCCGGGAAGGTTTAAGAATTCAATCTTCCCGGGAGAAGGCATGAAATTATTGCTGTAATCTTCAGCGTTAATGCGGCACTCGATGCAAGCGCCGGTTATTTTTATATCGTCCTGCTGTAAGCGTAATTTTTCGCCTGCGGCAGACTTAATCTGCTCTTTAATCAGATCAATTCCGGTGACCATTTCTGTAACCGGGTGCTCAACCTGAATACGGGTATTCATCTCCATGAAGTAGAAATTCTGCTTATCATCCATGAGGAATTCCATTGTCCCGACATTAGAATACCCCACGGACTTGGCTGCTTTCGCGGCCATTTCTCCCAGGCGCTTGCGTGATTTTGCATCCAAGGCCGGCGAAGGAGATTCTTCTACTAATTTTTGATGGCGTCTTTGAATACTGCAGTCACGCTCGCCCAGATGCACAATATGCCCATATTTATCCGCTAAAAGCTGAATCTCGATATGCCGGGGCTTTTCAAGATATTTTTCTATATACACATTGGCGTTGCCGAAATTGGCCTCTGCCTCTTTTTTAGCGGTCATTAAACTTGCCACTAAACGAATATCATTATGGCAAATACGCATGCCTTTGCCGCCGCCGCCTGCGGCAGCTTTAATAATTACCGGGTAACCGATCTTTTTGGCGATTTTTAAGGCATCTTCCTTGTCGCGGATAACCGCGGGGCTTCCCGGAATAATCGGAAGTCCGGCTTTTTGCATGGTAGTACGCGCGGTCATCTTATCGCCCATCAAACGTATATTCTCCGCAGTAGGCCCAATAAAAGCAATATTACAAGACTGGCAGACTTCGGCAAAATGCGGATTCTCGGCTAAAAACCCGTAACCCGGATGTATGGCATCAACATCGGTAATCTCTGCAGCGCTTATGATGGAAGGAATATTAAGGTAGCTTGTGCTTGAGGCGGCCTGTCCGATGCAAATCGCTTCGTCGGCAAAACGCACATGCAGCGATTCACGGTCAGCTTCAGAATATACCGCGACAGTGCGGATGCCCATTTCATGGCAGGCGCGGATAATTCTTAAGGCGATCTCGCCACGATTAGCAATCAAAATCTTAGAAAACATAATAAAAACTCCCTCAATAAAGTTACAAAGTTACATGAGGTTATATAACGTTACATGAGGTTACATGAGGTTACTTTTATAATCTTAACGCTTTTTTCTGCAACTTCAATTAACCTTATTTAACTTCATGTAACCTCATTTAACCTGCTCAAAAATATTTATTTGATTTTGCTTTTTGCAACCTCATTTAACCTGCTCAAAAATATTTATTTGATTTTGCTTTTTGCAACCTCATTTAACCTCATGTAACTTCATGCAACCTCATTTAACCTTAATTTATACCGGCTCCACCAGAAACAACGACTGCCCGTATTCAACCGGTTCGGCATTATCCGCCAAGACTTCCGCAACCCGGCCTTTGATCTCTGATTTTATTTCGTTCATTAATTTCATGGCTTCAATAATGCAAATAACCTGGCCCGGTTCAACTATCTGCCCCACCTCAATATAAGGAGGCGCCTCCGGAGAAGGAGCGCGATAAAAAGTCCCCACCATGGGAGATTTAATTTCTACAGAGCGGGAGGAATCCGCCTGCTCTTGAGGCTTAACAACAGGCTGGCCGCTTGAAGAAAGCTGCGCGGTATTCTGCCTTTCAATCATAATCGGCGCGTGATGTTCAAGACTGCCAGAGCCCATCTTCTTCAGGCGCACGCGCATGCCTTCTTTTTCAATCTCAAGCTCAACCAGGTCATTCTCACTCATCAAATTAAGCATTTCCTTGATTTCTTTTAAATTCATATCTGGTCCCCCCTTATGGCTTAAGGTACCCGTTCTACGTATGAGCCAGTGCGCGTATCAACTTTGATCTTGTCTCCCTCATTGATAAAAAGCGGCACCTGTATTACCGCTCCAGTTTCCAGCATCGCCGGCTTTGTGCCGCTTTTGGCGGTATCTCCGCGGATACCCGGCTCAGAACTTTTAACCACACATTCAATGAAATTAGGCAGATTAACGTTTAAAAGATCGTCCTTATAGAAATAGGCGCTCACATCAATGTTATCCTTGAGGAATTTCTTTCTCTCTGCTAACGCCTCCTCGGGAATAGAGATATCTTCAAATGTCTCCTGGTCCATAAAATGGAAGGTATCGCCGCTTGAATATTGATATTGAAGCTTGCGCTCCTCCACAAATGCCTCTTCAACTTTTTCATCGCCCCGAAAGGTCATATCCTGAATACTGGAATTCTTAAGATTGCGCAGTTTCGCGCGCACAAATGCCGCTCCCTTGCCCGGCTTTACATGCTGGGTATCTACTACAAGCCATACTTGGCTGTCCACAAATATAGTTACTCCGACTTTGACTTCATTTATTGAGAGCGCCACTTAGAACCTCCACTTTATTCTTAGTTATTAAACACATGTCTTCTATTCTTACCCCGAACTTGCCCGGAAGATAAATTGCCGGCTCAACGGTAAAAACCATGCCCGGCTTAAGGCAAGAAGTTTCATATTTGGATAGGTTTGGAGATTCATGGACTTCTAGGCCCACGCCATGCCCAAGGCTATGCTTGAAAAAACGGCCAAACCCCTTATTTTTGATATGATCCCGGGCAACTTCATCTATCTTGTCAGGCCTCCTCTGCCCATTTTGCAGCGCCTGAATCGCCTTCTTTTGCGCCTCTAATACTACATTATATATATTAGAGAATGAATTTTTAATTTTACCTAAAAAAAAGACCCTTGTCAAGTCGGATTTATAGCCTTGATAATCCGCCCCCATATCCAAAAGCACCGGCTCGTTATTCTTTATCTTTCGGCTTGAGCTTATATGGTGCGGGAAGCTGGAATTCTCTCCAGAAGCCACAATAATCTGGAAACTGGCGCCAGTTGCCCCCCGGCAACGGATAAACGACTCCAGTTTAGAACATACTTCTATCTCTTTGACTTCCGGCTTGATCACTTCCGCGGCAAAACCAAAGGCTTCGATTGCGATATCCACAGCACGGCGTATTTTTGCTATTTCAAAAGCTGTCTTTATTGCCCGCAAAGACTCTACTATCCCGAAAGTAGGGATCATCTCCTGGTAATAATCAAGGCCTTTTCTTATAAGCTGATATTCGGCATAAGAAAGCTTTCTTTCCTCAAAAGCAATGCTTTTGAACTTTAATTTCTTAATCCAAGAGGATATCGTCTGGGCAAAAGAACCGTTGAATTCAATTACCATGCATGAACCGCCAAGCGCTTTTCGCGCTTGGTGGGTATAACGCGAATCAGTAAAATAGAAATTCCCTGATCCGGAGAAAATCAAATAAGAATCCCTGCTAGGATAATTTAATAGGTAAGAAATATTCTGCTGGCAGGAAACAAGAATAGCGTCAAGCTTCTTTTCTTTTAGTCTATGGATTAGCTGTATCATCAAGGCATTGTTTTAAAGCTTTTAAGCCTAAAATGTAGCTTGCCGCGCCAAAACCTAAAATCGTGCCCTTGACAACAGGGGTGATAAGGCAATTACGGCGGAATTCTTCGCGGCAATGGATATTGGAAAGATGCACTTCTACCGTCACAACGCCACAGGCGGCGATAGCATCACGGATGGCAACGCTTGTATGCGTGTAAGCGGCCGGGTTTATCAAAATACCGCTAAATTTTCCTTTTGACTTGCCGATTAAATCCACCAGCTTACCCTCGTGGTTAGACTGGAAAATAGAAAGGCTTAAGCCCAGAGATTTAGCTGTTTTCTTCAGGCTTTTGTTAATTTGATCCAGAGTAACCCGGCCGTAAACCTGCGGCTCTCTTTTGCCCAGAAGATCCAGATTGGGACCGTGGATGACCAAGATTTTTTTCATTTTATTTTTCTGCTTCATCGATCAACATGACAGGCACGCCTTCGCGCACCGGATATTTCCTCCCACAGGATTTACAGATAATCTTACTGTCTTTCTGGTCATATTCCACATCGCCCTTGCAGGCCGGACAAGCCAAGATATCCAGCAATTCCTTATCAAGCATTTCTACTCCTTTTTGGCCTTAGAAACGTATTGCATCCTTAATTCATACAAAACATTTTCTAAAAGCTTGCTCTCCTCTTCGTTAAGGTTGCCTTTTGTTTTTTCTTGCAGCATAGTCAAGGTATCGATCATAAACTTTGATTGCACCAGATCCTGCTCTTTCTTATTAGTTGCGGGATTCGGGATATCTCCCAAAGAAATCGCCGCTTGTAAAGCCAGGGTAGTGATAAAAAATTTAAAATCGGGGTTAATCGGCGCAAATTCTTCCTGCTTGCTTGCTGTTTCTTCTTTTTCCTTATCTACCTTTTCTTTCCATGAATCGTCCACTTTTTTTTCTTGCGGATTGTTATCCATATTATTTTGCCTTATTTTAAGAAATTGTTATGCCGGCATAACCGACTACCGCGTCTTTATCGCCGGAAACATCCCCTGATGTCTGATATTTGATCAATTGGGCGCTTTTTGCGCCAGAGGCCTTAGCGTAAGAAAGCATTGCTACTGCCGGGCCAAAACCGCACATAGAAATATCAAGAGTGGTTACAGCCTGGATCAGGCCCTCAATATCCATATTAAGTATTGCTTTTATCGCGGCCTTGTCTTTTTCCTTGGCCCGGGCCTGAGGCTCATAATGGGTCATGTCGGAACTAACCGCTAAAAGCAATGACCCGGGCGGCTTGCTTTCTTCTGCCGCATGGGCAATGGCTTCACCCAAACATAATAAATTAGTTATATCCTGAATTCCGATACAAATAGGAACAATGCTAAAATCACTTTTAAAATACTGCAGCATAGGAAGCTGTACTTCTATGGAATGCTCTGATTCGTGCGCTAAGCAATCCGGCTGCAAGAAATCCGCTTCTTTTATAAGCCGGCCAGAAAACTCTTCGTCTATTTCGGCCTGCCCTAACGCAGTCTGCCAGGCACCCTTAGGCATTATGCTCCAAGCAACGCCTCTGCCGGTATGGTTTGGCCCCAGCAAAACAACGGTTTTTACCCGGCTTAAATCTATGCTTGCCAGAGTCTGAGCGCAAACCTTACCTGAATAAGCGTATCCCGCGTGGGGAAGCATGCAGGCAAGCGCCTCTTTTTTATCCGCCAAGAAACCGTCTAAAAAACCGTTTATCTGATCTTTTAAGCCTTCCCGGTCGGCAGGATAGAATCTTCCGGAGAACTTTGCCTGCCTCAAATTGGGGCTGGACATTTGAAACTACCTTCTTCTCTGCTTCTTTCTTTTTTTCTCGCTTGGCTTCTCGTAATGCTTGCGGTCGCGCACTTCCCTTAAGATGCCCTCTTGCTCAATCTGCCTTTTGAAACGCCTAAGAGCGGCTTCGAACGGCTCATCTTTCCTGACTTCTACCTGTGACAAAGTAATCACACCCCTTCCAATGGTATATTTTTTGTTAATATATCATTCTTTTTAACTTATGTCAATCTTCTTATGTTGACTTTACAGCCAAAATATGTTAAATTAGCTAATTATGATAGAAGAACTTACAAAAGCAAAACTGGAACTTGAGCGCACCAAGAATGAGCTGGCGATCCTTTACGAGATATCCAACGCCATGCGCACGACCTTAAAACTGGAGGAGATCCTCTACATCATCTTAACCGGGGTCACCGCGCATACAGGTTTGGGGTTTAACCGCGCCATACTTTTTCTGGTCAATGACGCCGAAGGCATAATTGAAGGGAAAATGGCTATCGGCCCGGAGAATGGCGAAGAAGCGCACACTGTCTGGAAAAGGATTGAACAGGAGCAGATGGACCTTGAAGACTTAATAAGCGCCTATAAATTCGCCCAGCCGGTGATAGTAGAATCCAGTTTCAACCAGCAAATAAGAAGGATCAAGGTCCCTCTCAGGGAGCATTCGGGAGGGATTTTGGCGTTAAGCGTTTCTGAAGGCATGCCGCTGCATCTGAATGAAGAAACTATTGTCAATTATAAAGACGACCAAATCATTAAAGCTTTACACAGCAATGAAATCGTGGTTGTGCCGCTAAAAGCCAAAGATAAGGTAAACGGGATCATCCTTGCGGACAATTTTATCACCAGAAAACCTATAACTAAAGACGATATCCGCCTGTTAATCATGCTTGCCAACCAGGCCGGCCTGGCAATTGAAAACTCACAGCTGTATGAAAAAACCGTGATGCGCGCGCACACAGATTACTTAACCGACCTGTGCAACCACGGCCACTTCCAATACCTTCTTCAGTCGGAAATGGAAAAGGCCAAAGCCACAAAAACACTTCTTAGTCTGGTTATGATCGATATAGACGATTTTAAGGTTTATAACGATAAACTCGGGCATCAGGCAGGAGACGGAATCTTAAAACAGCTAAGCTGTATATTGAAAAATCATTCCCGGAAAATGGATTATGTCTGCCGTTATGGCGGAGAAGAATTTACTTTGATCTTGCCTCAAACGGATAAGGACACTGCTTATGCAATCGCCGAAAGGCTAAGGCAGGATATTTTCAAGCATCCGTTTATTAACGAAGAGATACTTCCTAATAAAAAACTTACTGTCAGTATCGGTATTGCCACATTCCCGCAAGACGCCCAAAACCCATCAGAGCTTATCCTGCACTCCGATAAAATGCTTTATCAGGCAAAGCACAAAGGCAAAAACACCACCTGTTAAACAGGTTCCGGCTGGACAGATGTTTTTACCGAAGACATACCCGAGCCATCGCTATTTGCTTGCTGGGAGAATTTCACGGAAACAATCTTAGAAACCCCGGACTGCTCCATGGTAATGCCGTACATCACATTGGCATTGGCAATAGTCTTTTTATTGTGGGTGATGATAATAAACTGCGAACCCTTGGCAAATTCCTGAAGCATCCTGCCAAACCTATCCACATTGGCTTCATCAAGGGCAGCGTCAATCTCATCAAGGATGCAAAACGGCGCGGGCTTGACTTTAAAGATAGCGAATATTAAAGCTATCGCGGCCATGGACTTTTCGCCACCAGAAAGAAGAAGCACATTCTGCAGTTTCTTGCCCGGAGGCCGGCAGATAATCTCAATGCCGGATTCCAGAGGATCATTTTCATCAACCAGGAAAAGCTGGGCATCGCCTCCGTTAAACAACAGGCGGAAATAATTCCTAAACTGCACCTTCACAAGCTCAAAGGTCTCCACAAACATCTTCTTGGTGGTGCGGTTGATCTTATTGATGGCATCGTGCAAGGCTTGCCTTGCGGTATCAAGGTCAAGCTGCTGCTGGGCAAGAAAATCGTAACGCTTTTTTAATTCATCGTATTCTTCAATCGCCACCAAATTAACGGTGCCGTAAGAATCAACTTTCTTTTTTAACTGATCAATGCAGGCGGAAAGCGTTTCTTCGGCTTCAGGCGAATCTTCTTGCGCAGGCATACTCAGCGCTTCTAGGTCTACTTTATACGCCTGAAGGACTCTTTCCTTGATATTTAGATATTTAAATTCCAGATCCTTATTCCTCATCTGCAGGTCATACAAAACACCCCGCAGGTCTTCCATGCATTTACGGGCTTCTCCGAGGCGGTTGGTTAAAACGTCCGCGTCTTTAAGGCAAAGATCATATTTTTCCTGGGCCTGGGTAAAATCAGCTTGTTTTAATGTTATGTTTTCCACGGCTATGCTAACCGCCTGCTGCAGGTCAATAACTTCTTTCTCAAGGTTTTGTTTACGCGCCTGGTTGTCTAAAACCTGCTTTTCAAGCCCCAGCAAGGCGTTTTTGTTTTTTTGGCAATTCTCATCCAGAAGCCTTAAAGTATCCTGATCCGTGTTTAAACGTTTTTCCAGGGCGGTTAATTCTGTTTTGGTCTGGGCGATAACAACAAGAAAATCCTCCCTTGCCTTAGAGCGTAAACTTATATTATTCTGCTCTGTGGTTATAAGCTCTTCACATTCTTTTTGCTTGTTTTCCGCGCAAGCCAAATCCTGTTGAAGCTTAACGATGCCCGCGTCAAAACCGCTAAGCTGCTGCTGGACATCGCTTAATTCAAGAAGAATAACCTCTTCTTCAGACCTTATTTTATCCACCTGTGATGCTATATTATCAAAAAGCGCTTTTTTATTGGCAAGAGAGATCTCTGATGAACGCAAACTTTCCTGCCAAAGGTCCGCGTCTCTGCCCAGATCAGAAATATGCGCCTCTTTCATGCGCTTGATCATCTGTAAAGAATCAAGCTTATGCTGGATTTGCTCAATCTTTTCTTTGATCTTCTCGGTGTTTAGATCCACCGGCTTTGCCTCTCCCAAAAGCTTGAATGTCCCGTTTGATTCGCTGATGTAATTATTTTCCGGGTTAAGCTGCGGGTAAGCGTTAAGTTTAATGACAAGGCCCCCCAATTTATCCTGCGGCAGCTTATCAAGGTAAATGGTCGCGTTCATAGACTCGCCGATTACGTCATATTCGCTGCGTAATTTCTCAAGAAATTCCTTATGTGAAAACAGCGAAAGGCTCTGCTTCTCTAAATCCTCGATCTCCGCGTCCATATTCTTGATGGAACAGGATTCCTCATCCATCTGCTTTTTAACTGCGGAGATCTTTTCGCTTAGTAAAGCAAATTCCTGCTGGAGCTGTTCTACCTGAACACGCGTATTTTCCATCTGCGCTAAAGCAGTATTCTTTTCTTCGGTGACCTTGGCATTCTCGATATCCAGCCTTTTTTTGCGGGCCAAAAACACATGCTGCTTGGAGGTTAATTCGTGCACGCTGTTTTTAAGATGCGCAATACCGGCAGCAACATCAAGTATGTCTTTCTTGGACTGCGCAATAAGCT
This sequence comes from Candidatus Omnitrophota bacterium, assembly GCA_025453395.1. Classification (NCBI taxonomy): domain Bacteria; kingdom Pseudomonadati; phylum Candidatus Omnitrophota; species Candidatus Omnitrophota bacterium. The sequence continues at coordinate 154,625 of JALOQK010000002.1, read as the reverse complement.
CAAGCGATACGCGGGTCTTATTATTTATTTCTTCAAGCTGCCTTTCATTTTCAGAAAGAAGATTCTTCTTTTCTTCTATATTTTTGCTTAAACTTGCAAATTCCTGATTTAACTTATCAAATTCCTGCTGGTCGTGCTCTATGCGCGCGGACAACTGCGCGGACTGCGAATTCAAATAGGCCACCTGCTCTACAAGCTCGGCTATTCTTTCCTTATTAAACAGGATGTGTTGGCTATCAGCTGACCTTTTGTTTTCTTCCTGCATGATCTGATCTTTTATGAGGCTTATCTGCTGCTGGCACTGATTTATCTTATCTTTGTGAAGCGATATCTCTGACTCTAACTGCTGCACAGAGGCGGCTACTTCTTTTTCACGCGCCTCGTTATCAGCCAAAGACAGGCCCAGCTCTTCACGCTTCTTAAGAAGCGTATCTTTTTGCAAACAGGATATTTTTATTTCTTTTTCTTTTAACTCCTCGAAGACTTCCTTGTACCGGCGGGCTTTGCTTGCCTGCCGCTCAAGAGAGCCGATCTGCCGCTTCACCTCAATAACAATATCATTTACGCGAAGAAGGTTCTGCTGGGTCTCATCAAGTTTTCTGATCGCCTCTTTTTTCTGGGCCTTATATTTGGTAATGCCGCTTGCTTCATCAAAAACTAAACGGCGGTCTTCAGGCCGGGAACTTAAAACAAGGTCGATTTTCCCCTGCTGAATCAGGGAATAGCTTTCCGCTCCGATACCGGTGCCCAGAAGTATATCCATGATATCTTTAAGCCGCACCTGGGTTTTATTCAAAAGGTATTCGCTGTCTCCAGAACGAAACAGGCGGCGGGTGATCATTACCTCGTCGTGATCAACGCTAAAGAAACGATTGGCGTTGTCAAAAACCACGCTTACCTCTGCCATACTTAGCGGCTCTTTGTTGTCTGTGCCGTTAAAAATAACATCCTGCATATCCGCTCCGCGCATCGCCTTTACCGACTGCTCTCCTAATACCCAGCGGATAGAATCAAAGATGTTAGATTTGCCGCATCCGTTTGGACCAACCACAGCGGTGACCCCGGGCTCAAAATTCAAAACTGTCTTTTCTGAAAATGATTTAAACCCTACAAGCTCCAGTCTTTTAAAATACATTGTCCATCTCCATTTTAATTTATTTTCTACGGCGCGTATTGGGCGTACTAAAAGCGCTTGAACTATCAAGCCAAGCGTCAATTTTATCTCTCTTAAAACGCCACTGCCCGATCAGTTTCACCGCCGGTATCTTATGAGTTTTCAGCCACTCGTAAATAGTGCGGCGGCTGACTTTAAGATACCCGGCCAGATCATCAATAGTCATTAAACCACTTGTTACCATAATTGGGATTTTAACAAAAAGAATATTTTCTGTCAAGGAAAATCTTTACATCTGTCGGCATACATTGACATATAGAAGAATAGTATTGCAGAATGTTACATATTTATGCAGATACTCACACTATTTAATCCGCGCCACCACATACTGGTTGATCTTGTCCCTGTCATCAGGTTTTATTTTCAAAAACCTTACCCCCGCGTCAAAAGCTGTGCCCGCGGAAGAATCGCTTAGTTTTATTTCTTTAATCCAGACCACTTTCCCTATGGCGTAAATAGGCTCATCATAATCCGGCAGGAAGAAATTCATCCCCAGATTAGTCCCGGATTCAAAACGCTCTTTTGTGACAATACAAATTCCGGTAGCGCTTATATTTTTACTATGGGAATTTAAAACTGGGAATTCAGGCGCGTTTATATCTAACTTCTGGCAGATAACTTCAACGCTAAAATGCAAGCGCGGAAAAGACCTTCTTTCATCATTCATTATTCTTTTTCTACCTCAGTGACTTCGTTAGGCTCAAACAAATAAACTGTGGCGCCGGTTTTGCTGTGATAGTCAGGGGTAACAACCAGGTAATCCTTGGATTCAAAAATAGCAAAAACAGACTCATGGGGGACATTAGCCAGATTCAGGTCCATTTCTTCTCCCACGCGTATCTCTGACTCCACAAGCTTTCTGATGCGGCTGCTGAATTTATGCACGTGGATCCTTTTAATGTGCGTGTCCTGAACCTGCCAGCCTGTAGTCTGTTCCGCGAATTTTCTTAAGGCTTCGCGGGCCTCTTGCGGTATTGGTTTATCCATATCAACCTCCCTGCCCAGAAAGGGCGTACCGGCGCAATACCGATTAAGCGCCGGGTATATAAGGTTATAAAAAAAGGCAACCCCTTTCACAAGGAATTGCCTACGGATTTATCTTGGATAATCACCCTCAACTGTCGCCTCGCTTGGTTAAGTATGCAAGTATATTACAACAAAATTAAAAAATAATCAAATCTTTTTTATACCCGTAGACGCTTTAGCTAACCTCCTGCGGGGCAATGAATTACAAAACAATTCCGGGTAGGATAAATATGAAAGTAAAAAATAATTATGTTTTTCCCAATTGTATAACCTTGCGCCGATTGCGCACAGGCGCCCTGCCCCGCCGGTATGACACAGGCCTGCCGCCCTCTTTGCGCAACAGATTAATAAACTTTGCCCCTCCTACGGGATCGCTTAAGCGGGAATAATACTTTTCCTCTTCATAATCAAATTCGCGCAGGTATTTTTTATAGGCAGCCTGCCGCGAGCGCGCGTCGGCGCCGAATTCGTGGAACATCGGGTCCTCGCAAGTCACCGCGTCGGGCCGGCCCGTGCAATAAAACGCGGCGCTGCTATACGGATATTGCTCTGCGCAAGAAACCATCTTGGCGCGAACCGGATTGCGCTCAATATACCGCGCGCAGGCAAAAATATAACTTTCTTTCTCAACGGGCTGCATCTTGAACCTGCCCTGCCACAGAAATCCGAAAGTCTCGTAAACTTTGTGATGATAATGCGTGTAGGCGCGGCTTATCCCGGCCATCATGCTCGAAATTTGCTCGGGCTGTTCAATTTCAAGCAATAAATGATAATGATTGGGCATAATCGCCCAGTGATAAAGCTTGGCATGAAAAAGCTCGGTGTACCTGCTGGCCAGGCGCGCGAAATGCGCGTAATCCTGAGGCAAGCGGAAAATTTCCCTGCCCGAGGCGCTGCGGCTGTAAATGTGATACAACAAAGATCCGGTTAACTGATACTTGCGGGCGCAAGACGGCATGTCATCCTCCTTTTATTCTATTAGACGAAACAACTGCGCGCGTCTTACAAAAATAGATACACTTAAATTTACCTTACCCATATTTGTTTTGTAATTCTCTGTGCTGCAGGATTTTAGCTAAAGCGTCTACAGGGGTCTAGGAGATGATGGGTAAGATCAGGGTGAAGCGGGTGCCTTGGGCGTGCACGGAGTGGAACATGATCCTGCCGTTATGCGCCTCGGTGATGATCTTGCGGATAACATACAGGCCTAAGCCGGTGCCTTTTCTGGCGGAAATCTTGGTGGTGAAAAACGGGGTGAAAATCTTAGCATTATTATTATCCTTAATGCCCATACCGTTATCCTCAACAATAATTTCAATTGTCTTTTCTCTGGGGATAGCCGTAATCACAATCTTGCCGCGATAATCCTTTTCGTTCAAAGTCGTGCGCCGCTCTACAATGGCGTCATAGGCGTTATCAATAAAATTGAAAAACACTTCCTGAAGCTGGACCAGGTTGCCGTAAATCTTGGGGATATCCTTGGGGTAATCGCGCACAATATCAATTTCCTTCAGCTTAATCTTAAACTGCACCATATCAATTGTCCCATCCAAAATATCATCAAGGGCAAGCGCGCCAAAATTCTCATCTCCGCGGCGGCTGTATTTAAGGATGCCCTTTACCACTTCTCCGCCCTGCATAACATTATTCTGAATGCGCTCAAGGGCGTAAGAAATATTCTTGATCATCTCTTTAATGTCGCTTGAGCAATTCGCGGTATCGGTAGTCTTAATGGTGTCAATGGTGTCTCCGGCAATCAAAGACAAGGCGTAAAAACGGTTGTTGATCTGATGAGATAATCCGTCGGCCATGGTGCCGATGGTGGCCATCTTCTCTGCCTGGGCGATCTGCGCCTGCATTTCTTTGGCATCCTCGTAAAACTGGGCGTTCTCAATAGCAAGCGCCGCCTGGCTTGCCAAAATCTGGAAGACGTTTAAATCCTCAATGGTATAGATCTGGCCGGAATTTTTCTCGCCCAAAACCACAAACCCCATAAAACGGTTCTCCAGGAAAATCGGCACCACCACTATCGCCTGCAAAACGCGCATATTTTCTTCCAGATGCTTGTAGGTCTGGTCATGGGTATCTTCCATATAGCGCTTGATTTCTTCATACACAAGCGGCTCGCGCTTAACCATCACCCATGCCACAAGCGGATTGTCATAGGAAACCGCGCGCAAATGCTCTGTGCCTTTGTTGCGCGCCACATGCAAAATAAACTCATTGTTCTGCGAATCATAAAGGTAAATTCCGGCGTAGGAAATCTTGACGGTCTTGGTAATAATATGCACAATCAGATCCAACAATCTTTTTAAACTGCGGATACGGGTCATGCCCACGGAAGCATGCTTGAGGGTTTGCTGATACTGCCTCTGCTCGCGAAGAAGCGTTTCCTCGGCTTTACGCTGGACATATATATAGATAAACGGCCCAACCGTGGCTAAAACAGCCATAAGCCCTAATGGCATTAACCACCATTCCGGACCTAATATTTCAATTAGATGAGTTTTATAAGTTGTAGCCACTACAAACGGCAGGCCTAAGACAAAAGTATAAACAAAAATAAATACGCCAACCCTCGTAATCGCCACCCTAATGTCCATAAGGCGGTATTTAATAATAACATAGACTATTATTAACGGATACAATACCAGCAAAAGATTGGAAAATGAGAAAATATCTAATCTAAATATAGGTAAAAATACTCCTTCAGCTCCTGGCCAAGATATAATAGAAGCAATAATTATATATTTTAACTGATTCTTAAAAACTCCGGTAGAATGCCAATAACTTCTCAAAACAAGCCAAAAAACATACCCCAAAAGAATCCAATAAAACCCAATATAAAAGGCTAAATAAATCCAACTTTTAGAAATAAACCAGTCAACGTAATAGAACGAATTAAAAACATACCGCACCCCACCTAAAAATAGAGGTCTAGAACATAAGTTTATAGCAATAAAAATAATGCCTGTTATATATGACAAACGTAACAAATATTTGTGGACCTTATTTTGAAGTTTTAAAAAAGCATAAATAAAATGATAATGCACTACGGGGATAAGGATGACAATGATATAAACTAATCTCCACCACCAAAAAGCATCTTCGGGATTCTTAATTGTAGATATTTTATATGCACCTAACCCCCAAATAGCTACAGAAAAAGCATAAGAACTGAAAACAAGAATGACATTAGTTCTCTTGCTTTTAGAAAAAGCGATAACTCCTATTAAAAAGGCGGATATAAAGACTAATAAACCGGATATACCGAAAATATTCATATTAGATTAGTAAATTATATTTATACTGCCATTTTAATCCAGCATCCTCAATTACAGAGCGCGCTGTTGTCCTTCCCATAACAGCTACTTGCGGAACTCCACCTTGACACAAGCCACCATTACACCAATGTCCAGCTAAATATAGTTTCCTTATAGAACTACGACTCATAAAAATTGGCTTTGTAATCAAATTAGGAGTAGAAGCCCAACCATAAGCAGCTCCATCACTATTTAAAGTATATTTATGAAAAGTGCTTGGTGTGGCATTAAACTTAATATCTATATAATCTCTTAAACCAGCTATGTTGCGAATAGTAAAATCAAGCATGCCATCCATAAAAGATACTCTGTGTCTTTTCCAGAAATCATCACTCTTAAACGGAACTATTGTGAACAATTCCATAGCACGTTTTATTTTATTATCTCCCGAATGCAAAGATGAGAAAATACAAACAACATATTTTATTAATTCATTATCTATTGCAAAATGATCAAAATTACAGTAATACTTCTTTAAGTCATAATCCGAGAAAATCAGCATATTAGAAGGAGATTTTATTATTTTCTCAACCCCATCTTTTAAGCCCAGATAAACAAAAAAAGCAGAAGGAGAAATAATGTAATCTATTCCTAGTTGTTTTTCTTTACTCTCCAAATCAATAAGCTTAGTAAAAGTTTGTATCGCATCAGCGTTTGAAATAACAGCATTGGATAAGAATTTAACGCCATCATTTAAGACAACTCCTTTTGCCTCATTGTTCTCACATAATATTTTAGCAACTTTCTTACCGAAAATAATCTTACCACCATTGCTTCTTATGATATCGGATAGCAAATCAGGAAATGATTGCAATCCTTTCTTAGGATACCAACCTGGATCACATACTGTTTCCCTGAAAAGAAGTGTCGCACTAACAGCAGACACTTTATCAGAAGGTAAGCCTAGCCCCCCTAGCAAAACTTCAAACTTAGCTTTTAATCTATTATCTTCAAAGTATTCATCTAAAACTAATTGAAAACTTAACCTCTTAATCTTTTTGTAAATCGAAAGAAAATCTTTGTCGAGTATAAACTTAAAAAAATTAGTAATATTATTCTTTTCTTTTGGAAAAACTTTTTGCATATCCATTATTGTATCTTCAATATCAGCATAAATATGAACAGAGGAATCGGGAAAAATAATTGTGTCAACCGGATTAAACTGATTAAACTTCATAACGTCCATAACACCTATTTCAGTTAATACTTTCCCAAGCATGCCATTTCTAATGCCACCCAAATAATGTCCTCCAGCATCAAAAGTGTAGCCTTTTCTCTGGAAAGAAGTACAATAGCCCCCCGGCTTATCATGCTGCTCTACAATCATAACCTTTAACCCTGCTTTAGCCAGATAGCATCCGCAGACAAGCCCCCCAATCCCAGCCCCAATAATCACTACATCATATTTTTCGTTCATTTCAAAAGACTCTCTTTCTTACTCATAGATGACTGACTCACTTAGCGGCTTTCTTTTGCATCTTTTACCTTTTTCTGCCGGATAACCCAAAGTAAGCATTGCCACAAGTTCACCCTCAGGCTTAACAAATTCATTTATTCCATCTTTACAAAATAAAGGCGTATCAAGCCAACAAGAACCCAAGCCAAATCCTTCTGCGACTAGAATCATATTTTGTATAACTGCTGAAATAGCTGCAATTTCAGCTTGTCTAGCCATTTTCATATAATCCTCGTTAATTCTTTTAACAAAAGAAACAACTGCAGAACAATTATAAATTACCACCAATACTTTAGCACTTGCAATTGTTTCTGCGCTTATTCGTGTAATAACATTTGCTCCAGCGCCTAATTGTTTGGATTTGACAAACATAATCTCGGATAATTTCTTGATCTTGCCGGCATCCTGTATAACTACAAATTTCCACGGCTGAAATCCCGGAGCCATCAAAGACGGCCCCCAAATGCCTGCCTCAATAATTTTATCCAAAATCTCCTTAGGCACAGGCTTATCTTGGTAGCGGCGGATACTGGCGCGCTGTTTAATCAAATCTAGAAGCTGTTCGGAAAATGTATTTTGCATATTATATGGAAGAAATACGCTCCTCTAACGCCATTCTTAAAATCTTAAAATTTTCTTTTGTGTAATAGGCGCGCTGTTCGGGCAAAAGTAGCGCACCTAATTTTACCTGATAATCTTTCTTTGTCAACGCATCAAGGGTAGAAAGTATCTTGCCGATATCCTTCTTAGGGATCCCCAACAAAATCCCCTTCTTAAACAAAAACTCCATATCAAAGATATCCCGGGCTTCTTTACGGCTTAGGAAAGCTTCTGCCTTATTGCGCATCATATCTTGCAAAGACAGAACTTTAAGAAATACTTGAGTATTAGAATATTGGCTATAGGCAATGGCAGTATCGGCTTTTACCTTTCTTGCCTGTTTTCGCACTTCGATCTTTAGCGCGCGCGGATAACGGCTTGATTTAATTTCAAAAAGAATAGTGTGAAATTTATTAGCACTATCTCTTATTGTATAGGAAGCGGATAGAATATCTTTTAATTCTTTAAAAAGTTTCGCGTGGGAGACCTTGCGCGCCAGCCAAAAATCAAGATCTACAGAAAATCTCTGGAGCCCATAACAAAGCCTAAGCATCGTGCCGCCGCAGAAAATAAGTTTATTCAACAGGCGCGCGGTATTTAACTTATCCAATACCTCTAACTCAAATTGTTCCTGCTTAATTAAATCTTGCATATTTTTTTCACTATCTGCTGCGTACGTTTTGGGTAATGCCTGATGACACCTGATAATTCGCGCTTATTTAAACGGGAAAGGTTAAGCGCGGAAAAATCAAGCGCATAACGGTTTAATGAATAAAGATAACAAGCGTCGGCAAGCGCCTTTTCGGCAGTTGCCATAAAAATACCATCTTTCTTATGAAAACCGAAATAATGTTTTTTCCTAAGTTTATAATAAACAAATTCTTGCTCTTTTACACGGATAGAACGGGAACGCTTAAGAGAAACACTTTCAATAACGCCACGCGCAACCTGGGTAGATATTTCATGAAAGCCTAAAGCAGAAAGAAATGATATATACGAAGGCACCTGCAGGATATTGGCAAGAGAAAACAAAGCCATTGAATCAAGCGCCTGCCAGCGCTCGGAAGTAACATAACAATTGTTTTTGAGCCTAATTAGTATCCCTTGTTTTACATAACGGCTGGCAATAACCCGCGCCGAAGGCTTCGTAATCCCTAAGGTATCGGCTATTTGGCCTATATCAAAATAAGGCTTCTTATTTAACTTGCTAAGCTGTAAATAATGCATAATATAGCTGGGGATACATTGTTAACATTAATGTTAATTATATATTCCTGCTGTTATTTTGTCAAGCGCTCTTCGCTAAGATCACGCGAAGCATCTTTTCATCCACTTCCGGCATGGTAAAACCGTAACCTTGAAGAAGATTATTGGTGTAAGTTGAATCCAGGCCGGTGTGGAAATTTATGTTAAAGATGGTTTCCTGCAATATTTTGCGCTGTGCCGGAGTAAGATTAACCGGCTTAAATTGCTCTAAACTTACAACTTTAGGAGGCTTAAAACCCATGATCTCTCCCGCGATATCAAGCATCTGCTCTATTGACACCAAGCGCGCCGGAAACGGGTGAAATGTGCAATTTGGTTTTTGGTGGCGCGACCATAAAATATAAATCGCCTGACAGGTTAGATCTACCGGGACAAGGCTTGCCCAGGAATTTTTCAGGGGAAACTCTGGAAAAATCTCAAGCGAACAAAGTTTCAAGAGCTGATACATATGTTTGGATTCAAAAATGCGGCCGGTTGTGGAATCTCCGATAACCATGGATGGCCGGTAAATATCAACCCAAAGGCCCTGCCTGCGGTAATCATAGGCTAAAATCTCAGCTTCAAATTTGGATTTTTCGTAATTGGTGGGAAAACTTTGGCCTTTATCTAAATCTTTCTCGGTAAAGGTGCCAGCATAATTTCCATAGACATAGGCGGTACTTATGTGGCTGGTTCTTTCAAGCTTGGATTTTTTCTTAAGCGATAAAGACAACTCCAGAATGTTTTTTGTGCCGGTGACATTGGTTTGACGCAGTTTCTCTATGGGAAGATTTAAATCGGTAATTGCCGCACAGTGGAAGATTTCCTGAATTTTATCTAAACGCGCGCGGGATTTTTTGTCTAATCCTAAATCCGCAAGGCAGATATCCCCTTCTAAAACTTCAAGATTATCAAGGGCAATTTGTCCCCATAAATTTAAAGCTTCTTTTACTCTCTGTGGGGGATTTTTATTTGAAGCGAAGCGGGCCAAAGCGATGATTTTATGGCCTTCGGAAAGAAGAATTTTGGCAAGGTATGAGCCGACAAGCCCGGTTGCGCCGGTAAGGAAAACTTTTTTCTTCATCACGCTTTGATTAACTTCTCCAGCATGGCAAAGACGTTGACAAGGGAACGCACGTTTGGGATTTCTTCTTCGGGGATAACGATTTTATATTTTTTCTCAAGGCTTGCCACAATCTCAAGGGCCATCATACTGTCTATGCCTAAATCTTCCACAAAGCGGCTTTCGTCTTTAAGCTCATCCTCCGGCCGCTCGGTTATTTCAGCTACCAGCTTCCTCGTTTCCTTCTTTATTTCTTCAATGTTTTTTGCCATGCATAAGCCTCCTTAAAAAATATAATTATGATTGCGGTTTTTCTGTGTTGAGTACAACTTGGGCCCTAGCCTGACAAGTCAACTTTTCCTTGATCCAGCGCTCAATATACTTACGGTGAAATCTCCAATCAGTGCCGATCTTAAACGCGGGAATTTTACCCTGGCGGGCGTAACGGTGCACAGTCAAAGGATGCAATCCCAGATAATCTGCCACATCTTTTGCGGTCATAATTTCTTTGCTTTTCTTCTCTTTCATATCCACACCTCTTTTAACATATCTTAACTAATCCTACATATACCAAACAAATAATCCCTTGTCAAGTAAAATAATTCATTGTAGACGCTTTAGCTAATACTATGCCACACAAAAGATTACAAAACAAATATGGGTAGGGTTTAAAAAACTAAAATCACAGGAAGGCAAAGTACGCTAATTACTGGGACGCACCTTTGCCTATTGCACCTTGGCAAAAATGAATGCCAAGTGCGCCCTTTCGGGGCAGAAAGGCAAAGTGCCCCTTTTCTATGGCGTATTTGTTTCATAAGTTATTGTGCTACATGGGGTTAGCTAAAGCGTCTACGATATTATTGCCAAGACGGTGCCGATGGCGATGGTTTCGCCTTCCTTAATAAGCACCTGTTTTAATACTCCGCTTGCCGGACTGGGAAGATTAAAAGTGGCTTTGTCGGTAGTAAGTTCAACTAATTCTTCTTTTTCTTTTACAGCTTGCCCTTCCTGAAAAAACCAGTAAGAAACTGTAGCCTGCTTGATCCCCTCGCCCAACTCTGGAAGTTTAACTTCAATCATAACAAGTCCTCTCTCTCTTATTCTAACGCCTCGCGGATAGATTCACTCAAAGTCGGATGAGCAAAAATAGTTTCCTTAAGCTGTTTTACGGTCAAACCGTTGGAAGCTGCCACAGTAATAACAGATATAAGCTCGGTAACTTCCGGCCCGATCATGCTGGCGCCTAAGATCTTGCCACTTGCTTTATCAGAAATAATCTTTATAAAACCTTCGGCGGCATCCATCACTCTGGCCATGCCCGAAGCCATAAAATCAAACTTGTGCATAACCGTATCCACTGCCCGCTTCATCGCCTCTTCTTCAGTTAAGCCAACGCTCGCAATCAAAGGATCGGTAAAAATGCAATTGGGCACATAAGGATTATCGGCTTTTCTATTAGCCCCCAGCATATTATCCACTGCCACTTCTGCCTGATAAGAAGCATAATGCGCAAGCATAATCTTTCCGGTGCAGTCTCCAGCGGCAAAAATATTGGGCACAGTCGTGCGTAAATATTCATCCACTGCGAATCCCTGCTTCTGGATCTTTAATCCGACCTCTTGAGCGCCCTGGAGGGAAACATTAGCAACTCTACCCACGCAGACAGCTATCAAAGAATAGCCGTCCAAATTCATACTTTTTACATCAGCATCAATCAAAACATTGATCCCTTTTTTCTTAAAAGTTGTTTCTATTTTCTTCTGGATCTGCGCGTCCTGCCCAGGCAAGATAAACGGCATTTTCTCCGCGAGGGTGACTTTTACCCCTAATTGATTGAATAACGAAGCAAACTCGCATCCGATCACCCCGGCTCCCACAATTAGTATTTCCGGGGGCAGCTTCTCCAATTGCAATAGTTGATCACTGGAAATAATCTTAGGCGCAGCAAATTTTAAATCCGGCAATTCAAAAGGCAGCGAACCGGTTGAAACAAGAATGAATTTAGCGCTAATTTCTTTATCGCCGGCTAGGACTTTATTGGGGCCGGTTAATTTTGCCGTAGCAGCTAAAACGTCTACGCCTTTTAAAGAAAATTGCACTCCCGCGGCAAGCTGAGAAACAATTTTATTCTTTTTCGCCTGGGCAAGGGAAAAATCTACGGGTTTAGAATTAAGAGAATTTATTTTAGCCCAATGTATTAAAGCCTTGGTAGGAATACACCCGCGGTTAAGGCAGACACCGCCTGTTTTATCCTTCTCAATCAGGCAGACTTTCATCCCGGACTTGACAGCCTTTTTAGCAGCGGTCAATCCCGCCCAACCGGCGCCGATAATAATTAAATCATAGTCCATAGAGAATTATTGAATTCTAGAAAACTGCTCTTTTATGCCCTGACAAGCCTTAAGGAAAGATTCTTTTTCATTCTGATCAAGATCAAGCTGAACAATCTCTTCAATGCCATTCTTGCCGATAACACAAGGCAGCCCTGCGCAAACATCCTTTACCCCATACTGCCCGTTAAGATAACAAGATACTCCCAAAACGCATCTTTTATCCTGCGCTATAGCCTTGACCAACTCTGCTATCGCCGCCGAGGGAGCGTAATAAGCGCTTCCCGTACCATACAAAGAAACAATCTCTGCCCCGCGGCCAATGGTACGGCTGATAAGCTGGTTTACTTCCTCTTCAGGAAGCAGTTGCTTCAGGCAGGTGCCGTTAACAAAAGTAAATCTTGCTAACGGCATCATGCCCTCACCGTGGCTTCCGATAACACAAGGCACAACCTTGGACACCGGGACATTAAATTGCTCGGCGATTAGATTTGCAAAACGCGAAGCATCCAAAGTTAACCCCATGCCTAACACACTTGTTTTTTTAAAATTAAGCGAATTTATGCAAACACGGGTCATTAAATCCAATGGATTAGTCACCACTACAACAACCGCGCGCTGGCAATACTGACGGATATTATGGCAAACTTGTTTTAAAATAGAAGCGTTTTTACTGGCTAGGTCCTCACGGGTCATCCCGGGTTTGCGCGCAAGGCCTGCAGTAATAACCACGATATCAGAATTCTTAAGCTGTTCAAAATCAGATGTGCCGGTAACATGATAATCCATGCCCAAGGCCTGCCGCGCGTCAGCTAAATCATAGGCCTTGGCGCGGGCTAAGTTCTCGGCGATATCAAACAAGAAAATATCGCCGATATTTTCTTGCGCTAAGCGAAGAGCTGCGGTGCCGCCAACGTTACCAGCGCCGATAATAGAGATCTTCATAGAAAATCAGGTTAAATGAGGTTGCATAAAGTTACATGATGTTAAATGAGGTTGCTTAGAAACAAAGAGCAAAAACAATATTCAACAATCAGGTTAAATGAGGTTGCATAAAGTTACATAATGTTAAATGAGGTTGCTTAGAAACAAAGAGCAAAAACAATATTCAACAATCAGGAAGACTATTTAGCACTACGCTTAGCGAAAGTGCGCCATGTGCCTTCTTTTTCTATCTTATATAACGAAATTAAATACCTATTTGACATATAGTCTGCACTACGATAAAGCTTCATAAAAATATCAAAATCAGTTTTCTGAATAATACCGTCTTCCAAGCAATCTTCCATGTCGCCACTTAACTCTGCTAAAGACCCCTGACTTATCTTTATGCTATGTATAAATTCTCCTAATGTGCCTTTGCGATATCCTTCTCTTAGATTTTGCTTAGCAGAACGCGCGGCATCTCTCATCTGAGAAGCTAAACGCATATGTGAACGAACAATATTCTCTGTTATTTGATAGGTTAACTTGCGAATCTGGCAAATATCCTGATAAAACTTGAGTTTTTCATAAGGCGCTGTTTTTGATACTGTGCTTTTAGCAACCTGATGTAACATCACTTAACCTCACGTAACCTCATGTAACTTTCTTATTACCGCTTCTGCCATTTGTTTTGTGCCCACTGCCGAAGGGTCATCGCGATGCGGTTTTAAATCATAGGTAACAAATCTGCCTTCTTTAAGTACTGCGCTTAAGGCGTGTTCCAAGCGGTTGGCAGCTTCATTTTCTCCAAGATGGCGCAACATCAAAACCCCGGACAAGATCATCGCGCTAGGGTTGACTTTATTCAAACCAGCGTATTTAGGAGCAGAGCCGTGCACTGCCTCAAATACCGCTATCTTTTCTCCGATATTGGCTCCCGGAGCAATTCCTAAACCTCCGATTAATCCAGCGCAAAGATCCGAAAGAATATCCCCATAAAGATTAGGAAGCACCAGCACATCATAATAGTGCGGCCTTTGCACAAGCTGCATTGCCATATTATCCACCAGGGCCTCTTCAAATAATACCCTGCCTTCATAGCTTTGAGCAACCCCCTTTGCCGCCGCCAGAAAAAGCCCGTCGGTATATTTCATGATATTGGCTTTAGTCACACAGGTGACTTTCTTGCGGTTATTTGCCAAGGCGTATTCAAAAGCAAACTTTACGATCCTTTCGGCGGCATAAAGCGAAATGGGTTTAATGGAAATGCCTGAATCAGGGCGGATTTTCTTAACACTATAGGAATCTATTTTTTTGATAAGCTCTTCGGTCTCGGGCTTGCCCTGCTCAAATTCAATACCGGCGTAAAGGTCTTCGCTGTTCTCGCGCACAATCACCAGATTGATATCTTTATACAGGCTTTTTACCCCCGGATACGATTTTGCCGGACGCACGCAGGCGTAAAGATCCAAAGCCTGACGAATAGCCACATTCACCGAGCGGAAACCTTTTCCAATAGGAGTGGTGATCGGACCTTTTAATGCAATTTTATTTTTTTTGATAGATGAAAGGGTGGCTTCAGGAAGAAGTTCCCCGCATTGCTCTAAGGCGTCTTGGCCGGCTTGCGCCTGATCCCAGCTTATCTTAACACCGGTTGCGTCAATACAAGCTTGCGCGGCCCTGGCTACTTCCGGGCCAATTCCGTCGCCTGGGATAAGAGTAATGGTGTAGGGCATAGGAATTAAAAATGAAAAATTAAAAATTAGAAATTAAAAACATAAATGCTACTTATTACGTAAAGTAATAATGCTTTTTCCAAGTATATTATTAATTTCAGTTACTTCATTAATAAGCTTGCTGACTTTAGGATATTCGGCTCTGCCAGTATCCCGTAACAAACATAGCCAATATTTTGTCTCATTTCCTGATTTCAAAGAATGATTCAAGAAATTTGTAAAATCTTTGCGTGAACTTGATGCTTGCGCTTCAATAACATTAGCACCTACACTTGTAGCACTAGCCAACAATTGATTAGAAATAATGTGAGTTGCGTTATCTTTTGGTAAATCAGAAACAAAATTAACAATACTAACCGAGAAAGCGTAGGTCCTGTTTTTTATATCATAATTACTCTGAAAACTTGCCCCTTTATTTTCCATTAGCAATTATACCAGCATTTTGTATTTTAATTTTGAATTTTTATTTTTTAATTCTAAATTTCTAACTCGCCATACTTTTTAACGTAATTTACCACTCCGCCTTCGCGTAAAAGAGCTTGCATGAATTCCGGCAAGGGGGAGATTTTAAAATCAACGCCGGATGAAACATTCCTGGCAGCGCCTTTATCTAAATCAATATCTAAGGCGTCGCCTTCTTTTATTTTATCAGTATCCAATTCCACCAGGGCTAATCCTATATTAAAAGCGTTACGATAAAATATCCTGGCAAAAGATTTAGCAACCACAGCAATTATTCCGGATTCTTTTATTACCAATGGCGCCTGCTCGCGCGATGAGCCCATGCCGAAATTTCTTCCAGCAACCAGGATAGATTGACCGGGCGTAATCTTGGATGGGAATGCTGGGTCGATATCTTCCATAATATGCTTGGCCAATTCTTTCATATCGGTAATGGCGAATTTGTAGCGGCCGGAAATAATAAAATCCGTGTTGATATCATCGCCTAACTTTATGGCCTTTCCTTCTAAACGCAAAGAAACTCTCCTTTTTAAAGATGCTTGAATTCTTCCACGTTCTTGACTTTAGACATGGCAGTGTCCAAAGAAATAAGCCCCTGCTGGAATAATTCTTTCAGACATTTATCCATGGTCTTCATCCCGAATTGGCTCCCGGTCTGAATAAGTGTCGGGACCTGCTCAACTTCCTGCTCGCGGATAAGATTACGGATACCAGCGGTGGCAACCATTATCTCTGTGGCAAGCACTCTTCCGTGCCCGTCAGCTTTGGGCAGCAATAACTGCGAGACAACTCCTTGCAAACAGTCGGCAAGCTGTAATTTAACCTGTTGCTGTTGATGCGGAGGGAATACGTCTATAATTCTTTGAATGGTCTGCGGAGCATCAGGGGTATGTAAAGTTGCCAATACCAAGTGCCCTGTTTCCGCGGCAGTCAAAGTTGTAGAGATAGTTTCCAGATCGCGCATTTCGCCAACCACAATAACATTAGGGTCCTGGCGCAATGTATGCTTAAGCGCTTCGGCAAAAGAACGCGTATCCGCGTAAACTTCCCTCTGCTTGATCACGCTTTTCTTATTCGCGTGGATAAATTCTATCGGGTCTTCTATGGTCATCATCAAACATTCGCGCTCGGAATTGATCAAATCAATTATCGCGGCTAAAGTTGTGGTCTTACCTACTCCGGTTGGCCCGGTAACTAAAAATAAACCGTTGGGTTTGCGCGCCAGATCAAAAACTATTGGCGGCAGGCCCAAATCCTGAATACTGGGGATATCCAGAGGCACACGGCGAAAGGCTGCTTCCACAGAACCCTTCTGCAAATGCACATTCACCCGGAACCTGTCTAATCCGGGAAGCGCCAATGATAAATCCAGCTCCAGGTCGCGCTCAAACACTTCTTTCTGGGCGCTGGTCAAAATACTATAGATCATTTTCTTAAGATCGTCTCTGCCCAGAATACTACTTTTGGTGCGATTGATGCGTCCGTCAATACGTAAAAGCGGAGGCTCATTTTCAGTCAAGTGCAGATCTGATGATTTGGTTTCAATACACTGCAATAAAAGATCCCTAATTTCCATTAGTCCTCCTTGCCCAGAAAGGGCACACCGGCGCATCAAATTGCGCCGGGTGTTGCCTGATAATTGCGCACCGGCGCATCAAATTGCGCCGGGTGTCTATAAATATTTTCGGCAATCAGCGATCTTGCCTTCAACCGCCGAAGCTGCTACCGTTGCCGCTGACCCCAGATAAATAAAGGCAGCTGGATTTCCCATGCGCCCTTTAAAATTCCTGTTTGCCGTTGAGATGACTACTTCCCCGTCTGCGGGCACGCCATTGTGAGTACCCACGCAAGGCCCGCAACCGGGCGCCACGATGATCGCGCCTGATTTAACAAAAACATCCACTACTTTTTCTTTTAAAGCTTTTTCTAAAACATCTCTTGAGCTTGGCGCGATTATCAAACGCACGCCGCTGGAAACTTTTCTTCCTTTTAAAATCTTAGCGGCAACTGTTAAATCTTCTAATCTTCCGTTTGTGCATGTGCCTAAAAATGCCTGGTTAATTTTAACGTTCTTGAATTTAGTGATATCTAAAGCCGTGTCCACGGTGTGCGGACGCGATACTTGGGGTTTCAATCTTGAAACATCATATTCCAAAACTTTTTCGTAGATTGCCCCTGGGTCGGCGGCAATCTTCTGGATTTTTCTTTTGCCTTTTAATCTTGCCTTAAGCCAGGAAACAGTTTTCTCATCCACAGGCATAAAGCCTGCTTTAGCCCCCATCTCTACTGCCATATTGCAAATGGTAAACCTGGCGTCCATGCTTAAGCTGTCAATGGCGCTGCCGCAGAATTCAACCGCGCGATAAGTAGCCCCGTCAGCTCCTATATCTGTTATTATACGCAAAATCAGGTCTTTTGCAAATACGCCTTTTGGAAATTTCCCTTTTACGGATATTTTTATGGTTTGGGGAACCTTAAGCCAGTTTTTCCCCGTAGCTAAGGCAATGGCCAAATCTGTGGAACCGACACCCGTAGCAAAGGCCCCCAGAGCGCCATAGGTGCAGGTATGCGAATCCGCTCCGAAAACCAGGTCTCCGGGGAGAATTTCGCCT
The DNA here is from genome assembly GCA_025453395.1 of Candidatus Omnitrophota bacterium. NCBI lineage: Bacteria > Pseudomonadati > Candidatus Omnitrophota > Candidatus Omnitrophota bacterium. The sequence goes on along the minus strand of JALOQK010000002.1, from coordinate 136,674 downwards.
GATTCGGGAATCACCTGATGGCAGACACCGCATCCTATATCATAAAGAAAGGCCTTAAATTCTGAGGAAAATTCGCGCATCTTTTTATGCACGCGCGATACCCCTTCGCTGGGAGATGGCGCGCTATGATCAATGACCATGCAAAACTTTGTTTTTAACTCAGACAAACCCATCTGCCTGACCCGGTCAATAATAATAGAAGAGGTGCCATCCTGCCCAAAGGTAAAATCAATATTGCAAAGCGCGAAATCACCCGCCTTAACGTCTTTACCGCAATGGCTGGATAATATTTTCTCGGCGACAGTCTTCGGCATATTTTATATTCGGTTTAAGAAAGCCTCAAGCCGGTTAAGCCCTTTGGTTAGTTGTTCAATACTTGTGGCAAAACTAATGCGGATGCAGTCGTCTTTGCCAAAACCGTCTCCGGGGATCAAAGCTACTTTTTCTTCGTTAAGGATCTTCTGGGCAAAAGTTACAGAATCCATTTTGCTTTTAGAGATATTGCAGAAAATGTAAAAGGCGCCCTGGGGCTTAACAAAACTTATTTTTTTCATGCCGGATAAACGCGACATACAATAATCCCTGCGCTGTTGATATTGAGCGCACATTTCTTTTGAGAATTTATCGTCGGCCTTAACCGCGGCAAGGGCGGCTTTTTGGCTTATGGAACTTACATTGGAGGTGGTGTGATCCTGCAGTTTGGAAATGGCATTTGCCACATCAAGGGGCGCTCCTAAATACCCTACGCGCCATCCGGTCATGGAATGGCTTTTGGAAAATCCATTCACGGTGATGGTAAGATTATATATATCAGCTCCAAAAGAACCAATAGAAGAGTGGCTGGCCCCGTCAAAAATTATCTTTTCATATATTTCATCAGAGATAACAAATATTTTATTCTCCACGCAAACGCGGGCGATATCTTTTAACTCTTCTTTGGTATAGACGCAGCCCGAAGGATTAGAGGGGCTGTTTAAAATCAAAACCTTGGCCTTAGAAGTAATATATTTTTCTATTTCCTTGGGCTTAAGTTTAAAATCATTCTCCGGTAAGGATGGAATAAACCGCACAGAGCCGCCAGCTAATCTGGCCATTTCCGGGTAGCTGACCCAATAAGGAACAGGTATTAGAACTTCATCTTTTTCTTCGGCTAAAACAAAAATAGCGTTAAAGATACTGTGCTTTGCCCCGCAGGAAACAACTATTTGCTCAGGGGCATATTCTAGATTATTGTCTTTTTTGAATTTATCGCAGATGGCGGACTTTAATTCCGGGATGCCTGTGGTGGGAGTATATTTGGTAAAGCCGGATTCTATCGCGCGGATTGCCTCCTGCTTGATAAAATCCGGCGTGTCAAAATCCGGTTCTCCAGCGGCCAATGTCACAACATCAGCCCCCTGGCTTTTAAGTTTCTTAGCAGCCGAAGTGATCGCCAAGGTTGAAGAAGGATTAATCTTCTCCATGCGAGCGGCTAATCTTGTGTCTATGCGCATACTATATAATTTATAGCGAATCGCGCTCTTTTTTAAATATATTCTTTATCCCGCCCAGGAATTTCTTTTGAGGTTTCTTTTCCAATACCGGCTTTTCCTCATGTTTGGGCTTAACGGGTGGCTGAACAGCAACAGTATCAATTACCTGGCCTTGTTCATGCTTCTTATCGGCTTCAACAGCTTTTTGCTCTTTCTCTTTCTTGACTTTTTTTACTTCTTTCTTCTTGATTTCGGTAAGCTCAAAGATGGCCATCTGGGCATTATCCCCGCGGCGCTTGCCAAGGTGCAGAATACGGATGTATCCTCCGGTCCTATCGGCAAAACGCTTGCCGATATCATCAAAAAGCACTTTCACTAACGCGTGATCACAAAGTACCGCGTAAGCTTTTCTTCTTGCGGATAGAGTATCTTCTTTAGCAAGCGTGATCAGCTTTTCCACGACCGGCCGGGCTGCCTTTGCCTTGGCTAAAGTTGTAGTCATGGTCTGATAGATAAAAAGGTTACGCGCCATGCTTTTTAAAGTGGCTTTTCTCCAGCTGGTAAAACGGTTCAACCTATTTTTTGCTTTCTTATGTCTCATGTGTGTTTACGCCTTCTTTAATTTTTTGGAATCAATCTGCATACCTAAACTCAAGCCCATCCCTGCAAGAAGTTCCTTGATCTCGGTTAATGATTTTTTACCGAAGTTCTTAAAACCTAACATCTCATCTTCGCCGCGCTTGACCAAGTCCGCGATAATCTTGATATTGGCCTCACGCAGGCAGTTTGAGCTTCTTACTGACAATTCAAGCTCGGATATGGGAAGGCGCAGTTTCTCATAAATGGCGGTTTCCTCTTTGCTCATCTCTACCTCTGGCTCATCATCCTCTTCGGGAAGCTGGCCGAAATTAACAAAGATGTCCATGTGCCGCTGTAAAATATTAGAGGCGTAGAGAAGCGCATCTTTTGGAGTAATTGATCCGTTGGTAAAAATCTCGATGATCAGTTTATCGTAATCCGTCCTCTGCCCCACGCGGGTATTCTCAATGGAATAGTTTACTTTCCTGACCGGGCTGAAAATAGAATCAATCGCGATTGTCCCTACGGGATGATCTTCCTTTTTGTTCATCTCTGCCGGCATATAACCCCTGCCGCGGGCAACTTCCATCTCCATCTGGAATTTCGCGTCTTTAGTAAGGGTGGCGATATGCAATTCCGGATTGATGATCTCCACGGTTTCATCCGACTCAATATCCCTTGCCTTGATCACGCCCTTGGAATCTTTGCGGATATAGATGGTTTTCGGTATCTTGGAATGAGAATTAATGATCAGGTTCTTCAGGTTCAGCACTATTTCAGTAGTATCCTCCATTACTGACGGGATAGTTGAAAATTCATGCTGTACCCCATTGATCCTTATAGAAGTAACCGCGCTTCCTTCTATGGAAGACAAAAGCACCCTTCTTAAAGAATTACCAAGAGTTACTCCGTATCCTCTTTCAAAAGGAGCGGCAGAAAACTTTCCGTAGGTATTTGTGTAAGTGGCTTCATCACACTCTAAACGGTTTGGTAGTTGAAAATCTCTCCATTTAATTCCCATGTATTTGACTCCTTCTTATTTGGAATATAATTCTACGATCAACTGTTCCTGTATTGTTGCTGGAATATCGTTTTTCTCCGGAAGCCGGTTAACTTTTGCCTTAAGACTGCTGGCATCAAAATCAAGCCATGTGGGGACGCTTCTGTTTTTATTAAGCTCAAGGGTATCTTTGATGCCTTTCTGGAAACCTTCCTTAACCTTAATTTCAATCACATCATCCTGTTCCACCAGATAAGACGGAATATTCACTCTTTTGGAATTCACATATACCGCGTTATGACGCACGACCTGACGGGCCTGGGGCCTTGATGAAGCAAGGCCTAAACGAAAAATAACATTATCCAGCCTTCTCTCCAGCAATTGCAAAAGAACGCGGCCGGTAACGCCTTTAGTATGCGAGGCAATCTGGAAATAACGGCGGAACTGCCCTTCCATCATCCCATACATCCATTTGACTTTTTGCTTTTCCTTCATCTGTGTGCCGTAATTGGAAAGCTTCAGCCTATTCTGCCCGTGGTCTCCCGGGGGAAAAGCCCTTTTAGTAAGCGTGCATTTTTCTGAAAAACACTTATTGCCTTTTAAGAAAAGCTTCTCGGAACTTCTACGGCATAAACGGCAGACTGCCTCTGTATAACGAGCCATTGTTTATATTCTCCTTTTCTTTTTCGGACGGCATCCGTTGTGCGGAATAGGAGTTGTATCCTTAATACAAGTAACAACCAATCCCGAAGCCTGAATAGCGCGGATGGCTGATTCCCTTCCGAATCCCGGACCCTTGACGCAAACGTCAACTTCCTTAAGGCCGATTTCTTTGGCCTTTTTGGCCGCGTCAGCGGCGGCAACTTGAGCGGCAAAAGGAGTAGCCTTTTTTGACCCGCCGTAACCGACGATGCCGGGGGTTGACCAAACCAAAACATTACCCTGTTTATCGGTAATGGAAATTATGGTATTGTTAAAACTTGCCTGAATGTGCGCGGTACCGGTTGTGATGCCTTTGGCAAGTTTCTTCTTCTTGACCTTTTCTTTATTGGCCATTAAAACTATCCTCCTCTAAAATTATTTCTTAGCTGGCGCCGCGTCTGGCTTCTTGATTACTGCCAATCCGCCTTTGCGCGGGCCTTTTCTTGTGCGGGCATTAGTGCGGGTTCTTTGCCCGCGCACCGGAAGCCCTCTTTTGTGCCTTAAACCTCTCCACGAACCGATATCCATTAAGCGTTTGATGTCCTGTGAAATATCCCGGCGTAAATCACCTTCCACCTTGTATTTACTTTTCTGAATGGCGTTTAATAAACGGCCAACCTCTTCTTCAGTCAAATCTTTGGCCCTTTTCTCAGGGGGGATATTGGCATCTTTCAGCAAAAGACCTGCCACATATTTGCCCACGCCGTATAAATAAGTCAGCGACACATCAATCCTTTTTTCTTTTGGAAGGTCTACACCTAAAATTCTCGGCATTTTATTTTTACTCCTCTTGATATTACAGGCTTATCCCTGTCTTTGCTTGTGCTTGGTATTAAAACAGATGACCCTGACCACGCCTCTTCGTTTAATAATTTTACATTTATCGCAAATCTTTTTTACTGAAGCTTTGACTTTCATTTTATTCTTCTTTCGTTCTAAAAGGTTATTTTGACCTAAAAGTGATTCTTCCCCTGGATAAATCATAGGGAGTAAGCTCAAGCTTTACTTTATCTCCGGGCAGTATCCTGATAAAATGCATCCTCATTTTTCCGGACACATGCGCCAAAACTATGTGGCCGTTCTCAAGCTTGACTCTGAACATCGCGTTGGGAAGCGTCTCAACTACGGTGCCTTCTGTCTCAATAAGTTCTTCTTTGGCCATATTTTTATATTGTTAGAATCTGCGGTCCGTTTTCGGTAATCGCCACGGTGTGCTCAAAATGCGCTGAATCTTTTCCGTCTTTGGTCACCGCCGTCCATCCGTTATCCAATATCCGGCATTCCCAAGTTCCTGCGTTTACCATCGGCTCAATCGCCAAGACCATTCCGTTTTTCAAAACCGGCCCTCTTTTTGGCAGCCCGAAATTCGGCACCTCCGGGTCTTCGTGTAAATCCTTGCCGATCCCGTGACCCACAAATTGCCTGACCACGGAAAATCCATTACGCTCTACGTAATTCTGAATGGCATAAGAAATATCAAATAAATACGCTCCGACTTTAGCCTTTTTTATCCCTTCAGACAAGGCATTGCGGGTTATCTGAATAAGCTTTTTCCTGCTGGCGGAGATTTTACCAATGCCGATGGTAATTGCCGAATCAGAAAAATACCCGCGGTATTGAAGCCCTATATCAAGGCTTAAGATATCGCCTTCCTGAAGTACCCGCTCTGAAGGAATGCCATGCACTATTTCTTCGTTTACCGAAGCGCAGATAACACAGGGGAAACCTTTATACCCCTTAAATGCCGGAAGCGCTTTTTTTTCAAGGACCAAGTCTTCTGCTAATCTATCAAGTTGCGCGGTTGTGACCCCGACGCGTGTTTCGTGCCGTAAAACTTCTATGATCTGCGCTAAAATCTTTCCCGCCTGCCTTAAGGCCTCTAACTGGGCTTCAGACTTTATGGGAATCATTGTATTTCTTGACTACTCCAACCACAATGTTTAAAACATCATTTGCCGCTCCGTCAGCGGGGACGCTCTGCAGCTTGCCTTTATCGGCGTAATATTTTATAAGAGGCGCGCTATCTTTGCGGTATACCGCCAAGCGGTTCATAATGGTTGCCTCGTTATCATCCGGGCGCTGATAAAGTTCTCCATTGCAATTGTCACAGATCATCGGTTTCTTTGGAGGCATATTCGTCTTGTGAAAATTAGCTGCGCATTTCCTGCATACAAGCCTGCCGGAAAGCCTCTGCACGATCATTCTTTCGCTGGTATTTAAATCCACAACTAAATCTATCGGCATATTCTTGGATTTCAAAACTTCATCCAAGCTTTGCGCCTGATTAATGGTGCGCGGATAACCGTCTAAAATAAAACCTTTTGCTATATCAGATCTTGAAAAACGCGAAATAAGCATTTCGGTTACAAGCTCATCCGGAACAAGGGCTCCGGCATCCATATATTCCTTGGCCTTCTTGCCTAATTCGCTGCCATCGGCGACATTCTGGCGTAAAAGATCCCCTGTTGAAATATGCGCCAAAGATAACTGCTTAGCTAAGACTTTAGCTTGAGTGCCTTTGCCGGCTCCGGGGGGCCCCATCAATATCATTCTCACAAGAAACCCTCTTTAATTTAAAGTTTAAAATGAAAAATGCAAAATTAAAAACATAAAAACAAAATTAGAAAACATTAAAATCAAAAAAAACACTGTTGTTAATTTAAAATTTAAAATAAAAAATTAAAACAAAAACCTAAAATCTCAAATTTAAAAACCTAAGAATATAAAAAATAAATAATTATTGAGCTTTAAAAGAAAATTTGATTTACCAATGAGCAAATAACTAAATTTTTTTACTACTATATTTTTTGCTTTTATCTTTTTGCTTTTATCTTTTTGCTTTTATTTCTTAATTTTTAATTTTGAATTTTTAATTTTTATCTTCTTCCCTTAATCCTTGCGCCTTTGATAAAACCCTCGTAGTGATGCATCATCAAATGCGATTCAAGCTGTTTGATCGTATCCAGCATAACCCCCACGATAATAAGAACGCCTGTGCCGCCGAAAAATGACGCGACAAGATACGGCACCTTTAGCCATGCCATTAACGCGTCAGGGAATATCGCCACAAAGGCGATAAATAGCGCGCCTGCCAAAGTAATACGGGTCATGGTGTAATCTAAGAATTCCGCGGTTGAAACTCCCGGGCGGATACCCGGAATAAACCCGCCGTATTTTTTCATGTTATCGGCTAAGTCCACCGGATTAAAAACAACCGCGGTGTAAAAATAGCAGAAGAATATAATTAAAAGAGCGTAAACTATAGAATACCCGACATTGCCGCGGGTTAAAGCATGCGCAAAACCCTGAAACGCAGGATTCGGTATGAATGATGCCAGAGTCGCCGGAAAAAGTATTATGGACTGCGCAAAAATGATCGCGATAACCCCTGATGTGTCTACCTTAAGGGGGATATAGGTGCTCTGCCCTCCGAAAACCTTTCGCCCTACTACTCTTCGGGCATACTGCACAGGGATCCTTCTCTGCCCCTGGGTAACAAGTATAACCGCGAAAACTACCGCCGCTAAAAGAAAAACCATCAGCAGTAATACCGCCGGCTGCAGCTGCCGCCGAGTGGGATTAAAGGGCGACAATAAAACAAAAAGCTGATGAAAGGCAGCCGGGATACGCGAGACAATACCGGCTGTAATAACAAGCGATATGCCGTTACCGATGCCGCGCTCCTGTATCTGCTCGCCCAGCCACATCAAGAAAATCGTTCCGGTAGTAAGAGTTAAAACTGTTAAAAGTTCAAAACCCAAGCCCGGAGCTAAAACAATCTTGGGCATATCCTGCATGGTCCTGCCCAAACCCTCAAGCCACTTGGCGATAAAAAATGATTGTATAACTGCCAAGACTACCGTTCCATAACGGGTAAACTGATTTATTTTTTGATAACCGGCTTTTCCTTCTTTGGCCAGCTTTTCTAATGCCGGGATAACCGCAGTCAAAAGCTGCAAAATAATGGAGCTGGAGATATACGGCATGATCCCCAAAGCAAAAATGGTCAGCCTCTCCATGGCGCCGCCGGAAAACATATTAATAATGCCAAAGAGCGCTCCACCAGAAGACTTGGAGATTTGACTGATAAATTCCGCTAACGCTATCCCGTCAATCCCGGGAATAGGCAAATAACAACCCATGCGATAAACAGCCAAAAGGCCCAGAGTAACCCAAAGGCGCTTTTTTAGATCCGGAATGCGAAAGCTGTTGATTAATGGGCTGAAGTTAAAGGTATTAGCTATCATTATTTAATGTAGCGTTTATTAATCTATTAAGGAACCGGGATAACTTGCGCTTTGCCGCCTGCGGCTATAATCTTGTCTGCTGCCTGCTTGGAAAAAGCGCTGGCCTTGACGGTCATGGCTTTTTTCAGCTCTCCTAAGCCTAGTATCTTAACTAATTTTTCTTTATTCTTGATCAAACCCTTTTCTTCTAAGAGTTCAGGGGTGATAATATCCTGATTAATCTTGGCTAAAGATTCCAGATTCACGATCTGGAATTCTTTTTTGAAAATATTGGTAAATCCGCGTTTAGGGAACCTGCGGATCAAAGGCGTCTGCCCGCCTTCAAACCCCAAATAAAAATCACGGCCTGTCCTGGAAGTCTGCCCTTTGCTGCCGCGGGTAGAAGTCTTACCATGGCCGGAACTGGGGCCGCGCCCTAAGATTTTTTTTCTGTGATTAGACCCAAAGGGGGCTTTTAGATTATGCAAACCAAAAGTTAAAACTGCCGCAGCAGCTTTGGCTTTGGCCTTTGGCTTTCTCACTGCAGGCTTTTTGACTTGCTTAGCCGCTTTTTTCTCCTGCGCAGGAATCATTTGTTTTTTCTTAATCGGTGTTTTCTTGTCCATTACTTTCTGCCTTTAATTGAGTTAAGCCTTTTACAGTGGCTTTAATAACGTTAATAGGATTGTTTGATCTTAATGATTTAGTCAGGATATCTTTTATGCCGGCTGATTCACAGACCGCGCGCACCGCGCCCGACGCGATAACGCCGGTTCCTTCAGAAGCAGGCATCAATAAAACTTTTGCCGCGCCGAATTCTCCGATAATCTCATGGGGAATACTTGTGCCTTCCATGGGGATTCTAATCAAGCTTTTCTTGGCCTTGGACAGGCTCTTTCTTATGGCATCGGCTACTTCATTGGCTTTTTCCAGGGCAAACCCTACTCTTCCTTTTGTATCGCCGACAACCACAAGGGCGCTAAAATGCATTTTCTTGCCGCCTTTGGTAACCTTAGTGACGCGGTTTATGGCAATGACTTTTTCTATGAATTCTGACTGCTGTTCAATATTTATCTGGCGCATTAGAACTTTATTCCCCCTTTTCTTAAACTATCGGCGAACGCCTTGATCCTGCCGTGATACAAATAACCGGCGCGGTCAAAAACTATTCTCTCAATGCCTTTGCTTTTTAATTCAGCCGATAAGGTTTCGCCCAATACATTGGAAGCTTTAATATTGCCCCCGGAAGGGATCTTGGCTTTCAAATCTTTATCTGAAGTGGAACATGCCGCCAACACCCGGTTATTCACGTCGTCGATGGCCTGCGCCGATAAATTATTTAAACTGCGGCGCACCACCAGCCTTGGCATTTCTTTGGTGCCGGAAACTCTCTGACGGATGCGTTTGTGCCTTTTTAACCTTAAGACTTCTTTTTTATTCATATGTTTACCTTTATGGATTATTTACCCGTTGCTTGCGCTTTGCCAACCTTCTTTTTCACGTATTGCCCGACGAAACGGATACCTTTGCCTTTATAGGGTTCCGGAGGATAGACCTTTCTTATTTCAGTTGAGATCCTCCCCACTAATTCCTTGTCAATCCCGGTTACCACTAAATTAGTCGGCTTGGGAGCCTCTATTTTTATGCCCTCGGGAATAGCGATATTAACCGGATGGGAAAAACCCAGACTCATATTTAGAACTTTTCCCTGTACCTGGGCCTTGAAACCAACTCCGATAATCTCCATTTCTTTCTTATAACCCTCAGTAACGCCTTTGATCATGCCTAAGATAAGCGCGCGGTAAAGCCCGTGCAGCGATTTATCAATCTTGCTGTCGGTGGCGCGCGTTAAAATCAGGGTATTATCTTTTAAATCCGCTTTGATGCGGTCAGAGATCTTGCGGTTTAATTTCCCCTTAGGCCCTTCCACAAAAACACAGCTGTCTTTAACTTCTACTTTTACTTGATTAGGGATGCTTATGGGTTTCTTGCCTATCCTTGACATATTTTTCCTCTTACCAGACGTAAGCCAAAACTTCCCCGCCAACTGCTTCTTTGCGGGCCTGGCTGTCAGTTAAAATTCCTTTGGGGGTTGAAAGAATGGCCATACCTTTTCCTCTTAAAACTAGCGGAATCTTGGTTTTGTCCACATAAATCCTCATGCCTGGACGTGAAATGCGGCGGATCTTGCGGATAGCGCACTTGCCGCCGGTGTATCTAATATAAACACGTAAAATGCCCTGCTTCTTGTCTTCAATGGGCTTTACGGCATCAAGATATTTATTTGCTACCATGATATCAAACATCTTTTTAAGGATATTTGAAGCAGGCACATCCACATTTTCTTTATGCGCCATAGTGGCATTTCTTATGATCGTAAGCGCGTCAGAAATTAAATCCGTCCTTGACATATTTATCTATCTCCTTACCAGCTTGCTTTTCTTATTCCTGGGATCATGCCCTTCCAGGCCAATTCCCGGAAACAAATCCTGCATAAACCGAACCTTCTCAAATATCCGCCAGAACGCCCGCAGATAGAACAACGGTTATATTTACGCGTAGAGAATTTCGGCAGTTTTTTCCATCTGTTGATTTGCGATTTCTTGGCCATAAGCCTTATTACTCCTGTTTATTAGTCTTTTGCCTCTTTAAAAGGAATACCAAAAAGTTTCAGTAATTCCCTGGATTGCTCTTTGCTCTTGGAGTTCTTAATTACAAATGTTATGTCCATGCCTTGAGCTCGGGTGATCCTGTCCACGTCAAGCTCCGGAAATATATGTTGTTCGTTTAAGCCGAGGGTATAATTACCCGCCCGGTCAAAAGCGTCCATCTTGACGCCTCTGAAGTCGCGGATACGCGGCATCGCCACATTAATAAGCCGGTCCATAAATTCATACATATGCCTTCTGCGAAGGGTAACCTTGCAACCCACGGGAGCATTTTCTTTTACCTTGAAATTAGAAATGGCTTTCTTGGCCCTTCTCATTAAAGGCTTCTGCCCGGTGATGGTAGCTAATTCTTCCATCGCCTTATCTAAGGCCTTGACATCCTGCAATGCTTCACCCACGCCCATATTTACCACAACCTTCTCTACGCGCGGCACGCTCATGGAATTATCAAGCGAGAATTTCTCCATCATTTTCGGGATGATTTCTTTTCTGTATCTTTCTAATAATCTGGGAGCTGGTTTAGCCATTATATTTTACCTTTTTAGAATGTTTCCTTGCAAGATTTACAAAAACGCGTTTTTTCTTTTCCTTCGGCGGCCTTAAATCCTACGCGCGAAGCCTTGCCGCATTGCTTGCAAACTAACATGATATTGCTTGTGCTGATAGGCACTTCTACGCTTACTATGCCGGCCTGCTGTTCCTGCTTGGTCTTACGCTTGTGCTTCTTAACCTGATTAATACCCTCTACGATGGCGCGCTTGTTTTGCGCTAAGACCTCTAAGACTTTGCCTTTTTTGCCTTTGTCTTTGCCTTTGGTAACCTGAATGATATCGCCTTTTTTTATTTTAAACATTTATATTACCTCTGGGGCTAAAGAAATTATTTTTGAGAAATTCCTGTCCCTTAATTCTCTGGCTACCGGCCCGAACACGCGCGTGCCTTTGGGGTTAAGCTGGGCGTCAACAAAAACCACCGCGTTTTTGTCAAAGCGAAGGATGGATCCATCCGCCCTTCTGATCGGATGCCTGGTGCGCACAACTACTGCTTTGCCCACTTCGCCCTTTTTTACTGTTGCATCGGGGGAAGATTCTTTGACATTAACATTGATGATATCCCCAATAACCGCAAAAGAGCAGTTTTTCTTGCCTAAAACACCGATAAAAGATACTCTTTTTGCTCCGGTATTATCTGCTACGTCTAGAATTGAGCGGATCTGTATCATTTTAGCTGATCCTTTACCTTTATTTCAACTGTTTCATCTTTTATTTGAATAAGCGATGCCGATTTCTTGACCACGGAAACAACGCGGAAACGTTTATCCTTGGAAAGAGGACGGGTCTCTTCAATTATTACCAAATCCCCGGTATGCGATATTGGCTTTTCATCATGCGCCTTGAATTTAGTGTAAGTCTTCACGATCTTGCCGTATTTGGGATGCTTAAAAGACTGCAAGACCTTAACTACGCGGGTCTTGGTCATCTTATCGCTTACAACTGTCCCTTGAAACCTTCTCTTACTTCCCATTTTTCTTCTCTTTCTTTTCATTTAGCAAAGTATTGATCCGGGCGATATCTTTTTTATACATAGAGAATACGTGCGGCTTGTCCACCCTTGAAGTATAACGGCCCTGGTTAGCTTTAAAAAGCTGCTGGGAAATCTCTCTCGCCTTTTGCTTCAATTCTTCATTTGATAAAGCGCGCAATTCTTTGATTTTCATCTTATCTCTGCCGTTTCTATTTATGTATGCGGGTTACGAATTTTACTCTTAAAGGCAGCTTATAGGCTACCATACGGAAACAATGCCGGGCATACTCTTCGGGGATGCCTCCCAATTCAAATAAAACCTTTCCCCTTTTAACTACTGCTACCCAATGGTCCAAATCGCCCTTTCCTTTACCCATACGCACTTCCGCGGGTTTTTTGGTAATAGATTTATCCGGAAACATGCGTATCCACATCTTGCCGCCCTTATTCAACTGGCGCGCCAAAATAACGCGCACCGCCTCAATCTGGGAATTCTTAATCCAGCCGTTATCCAAGACTTTTAACCCGAATTCCCCAAAAGCAAGTTCTGCTCCGGTAGTAGCAACGCCCCTTCTTTGCCCTTTTTGAAGGTTGCGGTATTTTACTCTTTTAGGCATCAATGGCATAACTTTAAATCCTCAAGCTTTCTTCTTTATTCTGCTGGAACCGGCGCCTTATGCGGCTTAAAACTCCGGTTTTCCTTTTGCTGCTTAGATTCAACTTCAGTTTCATGCGTATTATAGGCAAACATCTTATCAAGGATGTCGCCTTTATAGATCCAAACTTTTATTCCAATCAAGCCGTAGGTAGTAAAACTTTCCGCGAAACCGTAATCGATGTCCGCTCTTAAAGTATGAAGCGGAATTTTGCCCTGGCGGTAACTTTCGGTACGCGCGATTTCCGCTCCGTTTAAACGGCCCGAACAGATAATCTTAACCCCCTTGGCTCCAGCATTAAACGCCTGCTCCATGGAACGCTTTACCGCTCTTCTGAAGGCAACGCGTTTTTCGATTTGTCCGGCGACATTCTGGGCTAAAAGATTGGCGTTTGTGCTTGGATTCTTTACCTCAACGATATCTATGGAAACTTCCTGCTTGATGATCGCGTTTAAATCTTCACGCAGTTTTTCAATATCCGCTCCGTGGCGGCCGATAATGATACCCGGCTTGGCGGTCAGGATCTTTATTCTTACCGACTGGGTCAGCCTCTCAATGATCACATCCGCGATTGCCGCGTGCTTAAATTTACTAGCTATGTGTTTGCGGATCTTGTAATCCTGCGCGATGAGGACTTTGTAATCCTTATTCTTGGCAAACCAACGGGAATGCCAAGTGCGCGAAATCCCAATTCTCATTACAAACGGATTTACCTTTTGTCCCATTAATCTACACTCCTGATTTTAAATCTAATTCTATTCTAATATGCGAGGTTCTTCTGACAATCGGTGCCGCCCTGCCAAACGCTGCCGCCTTAAATCTCTTCCACATCGGCCCCGCGTTACAGGTAATACGCGATACGTAAAGTTGATTAGCGCTAAAACCTTTGACCTTGGCATTGGCAATAGCGGATTTTAAAAGCTTGCTTAAAAATTCCTTTGAGCGCTTATCAATATTGACAAGTATCGCCTGGGCCTCAAGGACATCCTTACGGCGGATCAAGTCAATCACCTGCCGGATTTTGCGCGGCGACATCCTGATGAATTTTAATTCTGCTTTAGCTAACACGTTTTTATCCTTTTATATTATTTTTAAGTCTTTTCCGCTGCTTTTTTGGCTTTAACCCCGCCATGCTTACGAAATACGCGGGTGGGAGCGAATTCCCCTAATTTATGCCCTACCATATTCTCGGTGACAAAAACCGGTAAATGCCTGTGGCCGTCATGCACAGCAAAAGTCAGGCCCACAAAATCCGGGGTGATCGTGCAACGCCTTGCCCAGGTCTTTATCGCGGTGCGCTGCCCCGAGCGGCGCGCGCGGTCAACTTTCTTTAATAATTTCTCGTCAATATACGGGCCCTTCTTTAATGAACGCGGCATGTCTTCCTCGCTTTTACACTTATTAAACTAAAAGACGCTCGTTGAAATTCAAAATTAAAAAGTAAAAATTCAAAATTTACCTTAAAACCATTTCCTAAAGATTTTAATTTTAGATTTTTCATTTTTAATTTTAAATTACTTTCTTCTTTTAACTATAAATTTATTAGAATATCGCTTTGGTTTCCTGGTTTTGTAACCCTTAGTCGGCTGGCCCCATGGGGACACTGGATGAGGATTACCCTGCCCTGATTTTCCTTCGCCTCCGCCATGCGGATGGTCAACCGGATTCATGGCTAATCCTCTTACTGTCGGGCGAATACCCATCCAACGGGAACGGCCGGCCTTGCCAACAGAAATGGCTTCATGCTCAACATTGCCCACCTGCCCAATAACCGCATGGCAGTCTAAACTTATTAAGCGCACTTCGCCTGAAGGCAAACGCACATGCGCGTAATCGCCTTCTTTGGCCATAATCTGCGCGCTTGAACCAGCGCTTCTTACAATCTGCGCGCCTTTGCCCGGGCGGATTTCAATATTATGAATGAGCGTGCCTGAAGGGATATAACGCAAAACCAAACAATTGCCAACCTTGATTTCTGTTTCTTTGTCATTTGAAGAAACAATCTGATCTCCCACATTTAATCCTAGAGGAGCGATGATATATCTTTTCTGGTTTGGCTGGTATTCAACTAAAGCCAGCCTTGCCGAACGATTCGGATCGTACTCAATAGCAAGGACTTTTGCCGGCTTATCCAAAAGATCGCGCTTAAAATCAATCAAGCGCAATTTACGTTTGTGCCCGCCACCCTGGTGCCTGACAGTCAAACGGCCGCTTGAATTTCTGCCGCCTGTCCTCTTTAAAACAGTTACAAGCGACTTCTCGGGATAATCCTTAGTAATCTCAGTAAAATCCGGACCAGTGATCCAGCGCCGTGACGGACTTGTGGGCCTGAATTTTTTTATACCCATTTTATGCCTTCTCTTCTATTTTTTGCCCCTCTTTAAGGCTGACTATCGCCTTTTTCGTATCCGGGGTTTTGCCGATTTGAGATCTTACGCGTTTCTGTTTGCCGGGAACAATAGATGTATTAACCGAAACTACTTTTACCTTATAAATCTCTTCCACGGCGCGTTTCACCTGAATCTTGTTGGCGGTTTTATCCACCAAAAACAAGTACTTGCCTTGGGGTTCGTTAAGATAAGTTGATTTCTCGGTCCTGATTAAGCTTTTTATGACGGTAAATGAGTTCATTTTTTCAATCTTTTCACTAACGCGTCAAGCGCGGCCTTAGTAATTAATATTTTACGGGCAGTTAAAACTTCATACGCATTCGTATCTGAAGATAAAGACAAGTTCAGGCCCTGAATATTACGGGAAGCAACTTTAATATCTTTATCCATCTTCTCAATCAAAAACAAACGGTTCTTATTTTTCTTATCCACAAATTTTAGTTTATCAAATATCCCGCAAAGCTGTTTTGTCTTAGGATTAGCCAGCTTGGCCTGGTCTAACAGAATAATGCTATTTTCCTGAACCTTAAGATTAAGCGCGGATTTAAGAGCCGCGGTTTTTATTTTCTGCGGCAAGACATAGCTGTAATCGCGCGGATGCGGCCCAAAAGTAACTCCGCCGTGCCTCCATATCGGAGAACGAGTAGAACCGTGACGGGCGCGCCCGGTGCCCTTTTGTTTCCAGGGCTTTTTACCGCCTCCGGAAACTTCACCGCGGGTTTTAGTAGCGGCTAATCCTGTTCTTTGATTAGCCCTATAGGCAACCATTGCCTGATAAATGACATCCTTATTAACCACGCCATCAAAGACACTTTTATCAAGCTTGATGGAATCTATTTCTTTTCCTTCAATATTAAGCAAACTTAAAGCTTCCATTATTTAACCTTTTGAACTTTCTTTTTCGCTTTTCTTATCACAATAAGGCTGTCTTTGTGGCCGGGCACAGAACCATTAACCAGCATAATATTTTTTTCCGCGTCCACCTTGATAATCTTCAAATTCTCAGAAGTAACCCTGACCGCTCCCATGTGGCCGGGCAAATGATGCCCTTTCCAGACTCTGCCGGGAGTAGTGCTTGAACCAATTGAACCGATACGCCGATGCGATGTTGAACCGTGCGTCTTAGGGCCGCCTTGCCAATGCCATCTTTTCATGCCGCCCTGAAAACCTTTGCCCAGTGAAATCCCTGCCACATCCACAAAGTCGCCTTCCTTAAAAAGATCCACCTTAGCCTGATCGCCGATTTTATATTCCTGCCCCGCTTCTTTTTCCACTTCGCGGATAAATTTACAAGGGCTGACATTTATCTTCTTGAACATCCCTGCTTGCGGCTTCTTTAAGTGCTTCTGTTTAACCTGCCCAAAACCCAGCTGGACATTTTTATCGCCGACTGCTAAAACAAAGCACGGCCCCACCTCTAAAGCGGTAACTGCGGCAAACGCTCCTTTAGCGTCAAAAACATGCGTCATCCCTATTTTCTTTCCTATCAAGGCTTTCATTATCGTTTTGGGTTATTTTATTTCTACATCCACTCCGGCAGGCAGATTCAGTTTCCTCAAGGAATCGATAGTTTTTGAGGTAGGCTCAAAAATATCTATCAGCCTTTTGTGCACGGACAAATCAAACTGCTCCCGGGATTTCTTATCAATCACCGGAGAGCGTAATACCGTATAGATCTCCTTTTTTGTGGGAAGAGGCACGGGGCCGGAAATTATAGCCCCGTTCCTTTTCACGGTTTCCACAATCTCTGTTACTGCCTGGTCTAACAGGCGGTGGTCATAAGCTTTTAATTTGATTCTTATTTTCTGTGACATATTTTTATGCAATTATCTCGGTGACTACCCCTGCGCCTACTGTATGGCCGCCTTCGCGGATAGCGAAACGCGATTCTTTTTCCATGGCGATGGGCGTGATTAATTCAACTTCTAAATTCGCGTTATCTCCGGGCATAACCATTTCTGTGCCCGTAGGTAATTTTACTGAACCGGTAACGTCGGTAGTCCTGAAATAGAACTGCGGACGATAACCCGCGAAGAATGGGGTATGCCTTCCGCCCTCTTCTTTGCTTAAGATATATATCTGCGCTTTAAACTTTGTGTGCGGAGTAATTGATTTTGGAGCGGCGATGACCATACCGCGCTCAATATCATTTTTATCCACGCCTCTTAATAAAAGCCCGACGTTGTCTCCAGCTTGCCCCTCATCCAAAAGCTTGCGGAACATTTCAATACCGGTAACAACTGTCTTTTTTACTTCCGGGCGCAAGCCCACTATTTCAACTTCCTCGTTGACTTTTACTTTTCCTCTTTCAATCCTCCCAGTTCCCACTGTCCCGCGGCCTTCAATAGTGAAAACGTCCTCAACCGCCATCAATAATGGCTTGTCAAGTTCGCGCGGAGGCAGCGTAATAAACTCATCGCATGCCTTCATCAGCTCATGGATACAGGAAGCTTCCGGAGCGTTGGCATCAGCTACCTGTAATGCCTTAAGGGCGCTTCCCTTGATGATGGGAGTTTTATCCCCGGGGAAACCATATTTGGTCAAAAGGTCTCTTACTTCCATTTCAACCAAATCAATTAATTCTTTATCGGAAACCGTGTCAACCTTATTTAAAAATACTACGATATTGGGAACGTTAACCTGGCGCGCTAAAAGAATATGCTCTCTTGTCTGAGGCATGGGGCCGTCAGAAGCAGAAACTACTAAGATTGCGCCATCCATTTGGGCTGCGCCGGTAATCATGTTCTTGATGTAATCAGCGTGGCCGGGGCAGTCAATATGCGCGTAATGACGGTTGTCAGTTTCATATTCAACGTGGGCAACAGAGATAGTAACAACCTTTGTTTCATCTCTTACGGTGCCGCCCTTGGCAATATCGGCATACTGGCGTTCCTGGGCTTTTCCCATCTTTGCTAAAACGTGCGTGATCGCTGCCGTCAAAGTGGTCTTACCATGATCGATGTGCCCGATGGTGCCGATGTTAACGTGTGGCTTTGACCTTACAAATTTTTCCTTAGCCATTAGTACACCTCCCTATTTAATTTATTATTCCTGTTTTAAAAACCTTTATTTTCTTGTCCCTGCTGAAGCAAACCCAGCGATAATCTTTTCCGCTATATGTGAAGGCACCTCGGTATAATATGAGGGCTCCATTGTATAGGAAGCTCTGCCTTGAGTAATAGAACGGACAACCGTGGCGTAATTAAAGATTTCCGCCAACGGAATAAACGCCCTTATCGCGCGCACATTAGCGCGGGAATTGATCGCGTTTATTTTCGCCCTGCGCGAGCTTAAGTCTCCGATAACCGCTCCCATGAATTCTTCTGGAGTAACAACTTCCATATCCATGATCGGCTCCATCAGGACCGCGCCAGCTTTTCGCATGCCGTCAGTAAGAGCTATCCCTGCGGCCATTTTAAAGGCCATTTCTGAAGAATCTACATCGTGGAATGACCCGTCCACCAAAACTACTTTTATATCTGTAACCGGATACCCTGCTAAAACACCGCTCTTAGAAGTTTCCATAATGCCTTGTTTAACTGCGGGGATAAATTCTTGAGGTATTGCCCCTCCCTTAATCTTATTTTCAAAAGTAATCCCTGTGCCGGGAGTTTCTTGGGGGCCAAGCTCAATAACTACATGGCCGTATTGGCCGCGGCCGCCGGACTGCTGGATAAATTTGCCGGTGGCGTTAACCGCCTTAGTGATCGTCTCCCGATAAGCAACCTGAGGAAAACCAACCTGCACCGGAACATTAAATTCTCTTAAAAGCCTATCGACAATAATTTCAAGATGAAGCTGGCCCATGCCGGAAATAATAGTTTGGCCTGTTTCATGATTGTAATGGATCTTAAAGGATGGATCTTCATCGCCTAACTTATGAAGCGCTAACCCCAGTTTTTCCTGGTCATCTTTATTCGCGGTTTCAATGGCCTGCTGGATAACTGGTTCCGGAAAACGCATGGCTTCAATTACGATATGGGTATTTTCAGAGCAGATGGTATCCCCGGTTTTGGTTTCTTTTAAACCTACTACCGCAGCGATATCTCCGGTAGAGATACTCTCCACGATTTCCTGGCGATTAGCGTGCATCCGCACCAGCTTAGTCACTCTTTCGCGCACATGCTTAGTGGCGTTATGGATATAAATTCCCTGATTCAAGGTCCCGGAATAAACTCTGACATAATTAAGCCTTCCCACATACGGGTCGGTAGCAACCTTAAAACAAAGCGCGCAAAACGGAGCCTTGTCAGAAGTATCTATTTCTTCAAATTCGCCTGTTTCGGGATTAGTGCCTTTTATTGAGGGGACATCGCTGGGGGAAGGTAAATAATCGCAAACCGCATCCAATACAAACTGAATGCCTTTATTCTTAAAAGATGAGCCGCATAGAACCGGGACAAATTTATTGGCAACAACGGTTTCACGGATTTTTTTATGCAGGTCCTCTCTGGTTACTTCTTTATTGTGCAGAAATTTATCAAGTATCTCATCATCCGCTTCAGCAAGCCGCTCGATTAAAATCGCGCGGTATTTTGCTACTTCGGCTTTAAATTCTTCGGGGATCTGCTTGGTTTCTACCTCTTTGCCTAGATCATCTTTATAAAAATGCAATTTATCATCCACAATATCAATAATGCCTTTAAAATTTTCCTGGTCGCCATACGGGACCTGAATGGCCGCAGCGTTAGCGCCTAAACGCTTATGCATCTGATCAATAACCTCAAAAAAATTGCTTCCGGTCCTGTCCATTTTATTTACATAGGCAATCCTGGGAACGCCATAACGGTCCGCTTGTCTCCAAACAGTTTCGGACTGCGGCTCAACTCCGCCGACGCCGCAGAAAACAACTACCGCCCCGTCTAAGACCTTTAAAGAGCGCTCAACCTCAACCGTAAAATCAACGTGGCCGGGAGTATCTATAATATTAATAGAACAATCTTTCCATTGGCAGGTAGTAGCCGCCGCGGTAATAGTAATACCGCGCTCCTGCTCCTGAACCATCCAGTCCATAGTAGCAGTGCCGTCGTGAACCTCGCCTAACTTATAATTTTTCCCTGTGTAAAAAAGGATGCGCTCGGTAGTCGTGGTCTTACCAGCGTCAATATGGGCGATGATGCCGATGTTCCTTATTTTTTCTAATGCGACCTTGCGTGCCATTTTTTCTCCGTGTCTCTGCCCTATATGGCAGAGACAAATATTATACACAAAAATATCGATTTGTCCAGTAAAATCGTATATTAATTAGAAATTAATTACCATCTAAAATGCGCGAAGGCCTTGTTGGATTCAGCCATTTTATGAGTATCGTCGCGCTTCTTGATTGAGGAGCCTTCGTTCTTGTAAGCAGCGATGATCTCTTCGGCTAATTTTTCCTGCATGGGTTTGCCTTTTTTATTGCGGGCAAAATCCCTGATCCAACGAAGGGCGATGGAAGTGCCCCTTTCCTGCTTAACTTCAATAGGCACCTGATAAGTAGCCCCCCCTACTCGGCGGGGCTTAACTTCAAGGCGGGGACGTGCATTCTCTATAGCCTTGTAAAAAATCTTTACCGCGTCGGTATCATTAAGCTGTTTTTGCACAATCTCAAAGGCCTCATAGATGATATTTTCAGCAGTTGATTTCTTACCGTCGAGCATCATCATGTTAATGAATTTACCTATGATCTTGCTGTTGTATTTGGGGTCCGCCAGGATCTGTTTTTCTTGTGCCTTTCTTCTTCTCATGTCTTTTTATTACTCCTTATTATTTTTTCGCTTGTGGCGCAGCAGCTTCTTTAGGCCTTTTAGCACCGTACTTTGAACGCGACTGCCTTCTTTGGTTGACACCAACTGAATCCAATGTCCCGCGGACAATATGATACCTTACCCCAGGCAGATCTTTTACCCTGCCGCCTCTTACAAGCACGATAGAATGCTCCTGAAGATTGTGCCCTTCACCGGGAATATAAGAAGTCACTTCAATGCCGGTAGTAAGCCGCACCCTGGCGATCTTACGCAGCGCGGAGTTAGGCTTCTTGGGTGTCATGGTGCGCACCTGAAGACAAACCCCCCGCCTCTGCGGACAGGCCTTTAATGCCGGTGATTTAGTTTTCTTGCGCTTGGAAATCCTTCCAGTCCTGATTAATTGCGAGATTGTGGGCATGCCATTATTCCTTTGATTTTTCTGTTTCTTTTGTGTTTTCTTCTTGCGCCTTAGCTTGAGCAAGTTTCAAGATTTCAATTTCCCGATGGGCTTTAAAGCCGGTGCCTGACGGAATCAAGTGGCCTACGATAACATTCTCTTTAAGGCCGAACAACTCATCTGTCTTGCCTGAAGAGGCGGCTTCTGTAAGAACGCGAGTGGTCTCTTGGAAGCTTGCCGCGGAAATAAAGCTTTCGGTAGTCAAAGATGCTTTGGTAATGCCAAGCAATAACGGTGTGGCTAAAGCAGGCTTGCCATCCTTTTTTATCACCCTGGCATTTTCCTTATGGAATTTCCACTTATCTACCTGTTGGGTGCCTAAGAATTCAGTATCCCCGGAATCTTCAATTCTTACCTTTTTCAACATCTGGCGGATAATAACTTCAATGTGCTTATCGTTGATATTGACCCCTTGCAAACGATAAACTTCCTGGACCTCGTTGACCAGATATTCCTGAAGCACCTTATCACCGCAGACCTTTAAGATATCCTGCAAGACTACCGGACCGTCGGTGAGCTGCTGCCCGGCGGTAACGCGGTCCCCCTTATAAACGTTGGGATGTTTCCCGTGCGGGATAATATATTCTCTTTGCATTCCGGTCTGGGAACGCACAATGATCAGCCGCTGCGCTTTTTTGGTCTCTCCGAATTCCACAAAACCGTCTATTTCGCTTATGATCGCCGGATCCTTGGGGCGGCGGGCTTCAAATAATTCCGCCACGCGCGGAAGGCCGCCGGTAATATCGCGGGTCTTTACCACGTTTCTGGGGATCTTAGCGATTAACTCACCGGCTGCCACATGATGGCCGTCTTTGACAATAATATGCGCGCCTATCGGAACAGGATAAATACCTAAAACTTCATGTTTATCGTCGGTAATGATGATCTGCGGGTGAAATTCCTGCTTATGCTCAACAACCACGCGCTCGCTTAATTTAGTTACCGGATTTAACTCCTCGCGGATAGTAACGTTTTCCTTTATATCCTCGTATTTAACTTTACCGGCGACTTCAGTCAAGATAGGAGAGGTGTAAGGATCCCAACGCACCAAAATAATGCCTTCCTTGATTTCATCGCCCTCATTAAAGGCCAAAAATGCGCCCTGTAAAACAGGATAACGCTCCAGCTCTCTACCCTGCTTATCATTAATGCTGACTGAACCGTTCCTGTTTAAGACAACGTAGTCTTTATCTTTCTTGGCGACTCTTAAGCTATGGTATTTAATCACACCTGCGTTTTTGCTTTTAATAAATGACTGGGCAACGGTCCTGGAAGCAGTTCCCCCGATATGGAAGGTCCTCATGGTAAGCTGCGTGCCGGGTTCACCGATACTCTGCGCGGCAATAACCCCAACCGCCTCGCCTAACTCCACAATTCTTCCTGTGGCAAGGTTTCTGCCGTAACACTTGGTGCAAACCCCGCGTCCGGATTCACAAGTCAAAACGCTTCTGATGCGTATTTTTTCAATACCCAGCTGTTCGATCATCTCGGCTTTTTCTTCGGTGATCTCTTCGCCCTGCTCCACGATAACCCGGTCGGTAATAATATCCACCACGTTATCAAGCGCCACGCGCCCAACAATCCTGTCTTTGAGGCTTACCACCACTTCATCGCCTTCAATGATCGCCGCTACAGTAATCCCGTTTAATGTGCCGCAGTCTTTTTCAACGGTAATAACTTCCTGCGCCACATCCACAAGCCTTCTTGTCAAGTAACCGGCATCAGCAGTTTTCAAAGCGGTATCGGCAAGGCCTTTTCTGGCGCCGTGGGTAGAAATAAAATATTCCAGCACGGTTAGGCCTTCACGAAAATTAGCGGTGATCGGGCTTTCAATAATCTCGCCTGACGGCTTTGCCATAAGCCCGCGCATGCCGGCAAGCTGCCTGACCTGAAGGCGTGATCCGCGCGCCCCGGAATCGGCCATCATAAATATCGGGTTAAACGGATGCATGCCCTTGAATAAAAGATCCGAGATCTTATCGGTGGTATGCGTCCAGATATCTATAACCTTACTTTTTCTTTCGTTGTCAGTGATAATGCCTTTTCGATATTGATCCTCTACCTTGGAGACTTCCGCGCGCGCCTCTTTTAAGACCTCTTTTTTCTCCAGCGGGATAGTCATATCATCAACCCCGATGGAAATTCCTCCGACGGTAGCATAATCAAAACCCATTTTCTTGATATCGTCCAGCAGCTGAATGGTGCGGGCATGGCCGAAACGCTTATAGCAGGAAGCCACTATCTCTCCGACTCTTTTTTTATTTAATTCGCGGTTGATAAAACCAAAACCTTCGGGCATGATCTGGTTAAAAAGCACCTTGCCGGTTGTAGTTTCAACGATTTGCCTTGCGTGTTTAACTGTTTTTTCGTCAAAATCAAATATAGACTCAACCCTTAATTTAATTCTAGCGTGCAGTTCGATTACGGCATCATCGTAAGCCACAATGACTTCATCCTGATTAGAAAAGACCTTTCCTTCGCCTTTTGCTCCGGGCTTCTCCTTGGATAAATACGCAACCCCTAAGATGATATCCTGCGTGGGGCTTAAAATAGGCCTGCCGTCGGCAGGAGAGAAAATATTGTTCATGGAAAGCATTAAGATCTTAGCCTCGATCTGCGATTCTAAAGACAACGGCACGTGTACCGCCATCTGGTCGCCGTCAAAGTCCGCGTTAAAAGCAGTGCAAACTAAGGGATGTATCTTAATGGATTTTCCCTCAATTAAAACCGGCTGAAACGCCTGAATGCCCAAACGGTGCAGTGTAGGCGCACGGTTTAAAAGCACCGGATGGTCGCGGATAACTTCATCTAAAATATCCCAAACCTCAATCTTCCCGCGCTCAACCATGCGGCGCGCGCCTTTAATAGTATGAACAAACCCTTTTTCTCTTAATTTCTTGATAATAAACGGTTCAAACAATTCCAAGGCCATCTGCTTGGGAAGCCCGCACTGATGCAATTTCAAATCCGGGCCCACGACGATAACTGAACGACCGGAATAATCCACGCGCTTACCTAAAAGGTTCTGGCGGAAACGGCCTTGTTTGCCCTTTAACATATCCGACAAAGACTTTAACGGGCGGTTATTCGCCCCCATTACCGCCCTTCCGTGCCTGCCGTTATCCAAGAGCGCGTCTACCGCTTCCTGAAGCATGCGCTTCTCATTGCGGATAATGATCTCTGGAGCGTTTAATTCTATAAGTTTCTTCAAACGGTTATTACGGTTAATAACCCTTCTGTATAAATCATTCAAATCTGATGTGGCAAACCTTCCGCCGTCTAACGGAACCAACGGGCGAAGATCCGGCGGGATAACCGGCAGGATCTCTAAGATCATCCATTCCGGACGGTTGCCGGATTTCTTAAAATCCTCTAAGATCCTTAAAGTTTTTAAACCCTTGCGATTGGAAAGCGCCTCTTTAGATTTCTCAAGTGAACGGCGGATATTACGGCAGAGCGCTTCAATGTCCAGGTCTTTTAATATATCGCGGATGGCTTCAGCGCCTATTTTAGCTTTGAAATTCGCGCCGTATTTAACAAGCGCTTCTTGATATTCTTCTTCAGTCAAAAGCTCATTTTTCTTTAAAGGGCTTGTTCCGGGGTCAACCACGACGTATTCTTCATAGTAAATAACCTTCTCCAGATCCCTTAATCCGATATCGGTCAAGGCGGATAAGCGCGATGGCACTGCCTTAAAAAACCAAATATGCGTGACAGGAGCGGCCAGATCGATGTGGCCCATGCGTTCCCTTCTTACTGAAGAACGATCCACTGTAACTGCGCAACGGTCACAGGCGATACCCTTAAATTTAATGCCTTTATACCTGCCGCAGTTACATTCCCAGTCGCGCACAGGCCCAAAGATCTTTTCGCAGAAAAGCCCGTCTTTTTCCGGCTTAAGCGTGCGGTAATTGATCGTCTCGGCTTTTTTTACCTCGCCCTTAGTCCAGGATTTAATCGTCTGGGGAGAAGCTATCTTAACGGAAATACTATCAAAGAAATTAATATCATCCATTTATTTGCCCTTTTCTGTCTTGATATCAAGACACAAGCCTTGCAATTCTTTTATCAAAACATTGAAAGATTCCGGAGTGCCGTGGGTTAAGCGCTGTTCGCCTTTTACTATGGCTTCATAAATACGCGTACGCCCGGCAACATCATCGCTTTTTACAGTCAACATCTCCTGCAGGGTGAAAGCCGCTCCGTAGGCTTCTAATGCCCAAACTTCCATTTCCCCTAAGCGCTGTCCGCCGAATTGCGCCTTGCCGCCAAGCGGCTGCTGAGTGACCAATGAATACGGCCCGATGGAACGGGCGTGTATCTTCTCGTCAACTAGGTGGATAAGTTTCATTATATAGATGTAGCCGACGGTAACTTTCTGGTCAAATTTGTTCCCGGTAAAACCATCGGTAAGAGTAATTTTTCCGTCTTCGGGAAGATTGGCTTTTTTGAGCATCTCTTTTATTTCTTCCTCGCTTGCCCCATCAAAAACGTGGCTTTCAATATTAAGGCCTAACATCTTAGCGGCCCAGCCTAAATGTGTTTCTAATATCTGCCCCACGTTCATACGCGAAGGAACGCCCAGTGGATTAAGCACTACTTCCACAGGGGTGCCATCCGGCATAAAAGGCATATCCTCTTCAGGCAGTATCCTTGCCACGACACCTTTATTTCCGTGGCGTCCGGCAAGCTTATCGCCTTCGGAAACCTTGCGCTTGGTAGCGATATAAACTACCACCCTTTTTAAAACTCCCGGAGGCAGCTCATCGCCGCGACGGACTTTTTCAATTTCCTGCTGCTGCTCTAATATTAATTCCTGGATCTGCTCATCAAAAGAAGCCGCCACAATGCGCGCCTCTTCATTATCACTTATATCCAGCTTCTCAACTTTTTTCTTATCTACCCCTAAAACCTGCGCTAAGCGGGCGATCTTTTCCGTCTCCATAAACTCTATTTCCTGTTTATAGTAAACTTTTAGTTCGCGGATCTTGACAAGCTCTTTGGATTTTTCTTCTTTGGATTTCCGGCCGCGGTCTTTACGCTGAAAAACATGCACATCCACAACTACGCCTTCAACTCCCGGAGGCACAGTCAAAGATGTATCGCGCACATCCCCGGCTTTTTCCCCGAAAATAGCCCTTAACAGGCGCTCTTCAGGAGAAAGCTCAGATTCAGTTTTGGGAGTGACTTTGCCTACCAGGATATCCCCTGGGGTGACTTCCGCTCCAATGCGGATGATCCCGGTTTCGTCAAGATTCTTTAAAGAGTCTTCGCTGACATTGGGAATATCGCGGGTGATTTCTTCATTGCCTAAACGCGTTTCCGTAGCCTCAATCTCAAACTCTTCAATATGAATGGAAGTAAAAACATCTTCCCTGACTAATTTATCGCTTAAAAGAATGGCGTCTTCAAAATTATACCCGCGCCAGGGCATAAAAGCGCATAAGACATTTCTTCCTAAGGCCAATTCTCCATTTTTAGTGCTTGAGCCGTCGGCGATGACCTGCCCCTTTTCTACATATTCGCCCAGCTTAACTATCGGACGCTGATTCAAACAAGTATCAGCGTTGGTGCGCTGGAACTTCTTCATATGGTATGTTTTCTTACCCACGGTAATAGAGGCAACATCAACCGCAGTAACTTTTCCGGAATCTTCAGCGACTACAACTACCCCTGTGTCTTTGGCAACTTTTGCTTCCATGCCGGTACCCACAACCGGGGCTTCCGGGATCATCAAAGGCACTGCCTGGCGCTGCATGTTTGAGCCCATCAATGCGCGGTTAGCGTCATCATGCTCCAAGAAAGGAATCAAAGACGCGGCTACTGAGACAAGCTGCTTAGGAGACACATCCATATACTCTACCTGCTTGGGAGCGACCTTGGGAAAATCACCTTTAAAGCGGCAGGATACTTCTTTTTCGGCAAAAGTCCCGTCATCATTCAAAGGCATATTCGCCTGGGCCACGATCTTTCCTTCTTCAACGTCAGCGGTTAAATACTCAATCTTTTTAGTAACTCTTCCGTCTTCAACCTTGCGATAAGGAGTTTCAATCAGCCCCAGTTTATTTACGCGCGCGAAGGTGCTTAAAGAGGCGATCAAGCCGATATTCGGGCCTTCCGGGGTTTCAATAGGGCAAATCCTTCCATAATGCGAGGGGTGGATATCCCTTACTTCAAAACCCGCTCTTTCGCGAGAAAGCCCTCCAGGGCCTAACGCGCTTAAACGCCGCTTGTGGGTCATCTCGGCCAAAGGATTAACTTGGTCCATAAATTGCGAAAGTTGGCTTCTGGCAAAGAAATCGCGGATAGAATTGGAGAGAAGTTTTGAATTGATAAGATAATGCACGCTTAAATTAGTAAAATCACTGACCAGGCTTAACCTCTCGCGGATAGAACGCTCAACTCTGGCCAAACCAATACGCATTTGATTCTGGACAAGTTCTCCAACGCTTTTGATACGGCGGTTGCCTAAATGGTCAATATCGTCGATCTTGCCTGTCCCGTCTTTCAGGCGGATAAGATACTCAATAACTCTTATCACGGTCTCTGAATCAAGGATTCTTTTTTCAAGCGATACATTTAAATCAAGTTTTCTGTTTAAGATAAATCTTCCGACTCTCTCTAAATCATATCTTGCCGGATCAAAAAACAGCCTGTAAAATAAATTCTCTGCCGCCTCTTTGGTCACCGGTTCAGTCGGGCGCATCTTGCGGTAAAAATCTAAGTACGCTTCTTCTTTATTTTTAGTGGTGTCTTTTTTTAAGGTGTTGGAGATTTCCGGGTAGTCTTTGCTAAAAACCCTCTGGATGTCCTGATCGGTAGAGAAGCCTAAGATCCTTAATATTTGAGTTGCGGGGAAGTTCCTGCGCCTGTCAACGTAAGCCAGGATGTTTTCCGAAAGGTCGTATTTAAACTCAAGCCATGCCCCGCGGTAAGGGATGATCCTGCCGTAAAATATTTTCTTGCCTGTGGGGTGGTCCTCTTCCTCAAAAGAAACTCCCGGAGAACGCTGCAATTGGCTTACTACCACGCGCTCGTCGCCGTTTATAATAAAGGTGCCGGTGTCAGTCATCAAGGGGATTTCCCCGAAATAGGCATCTTGCTCTTTAGTTTCGATAGGGGTGGTGATCCTGAACTTGACTTTTAAAGCGGCGGCGTAAGAAATAGAGCGCTTCTTGGATTCGGAAATCGTATATTTAGGTTTACCCAAAGAATAACTCAAGAATTCTATCTTTACCGAACGGTCGTTATTCTCAATAGGGAAAATCTCTTCAAATACCTCCTGCAGCCCCACACGCTGCCTCTGGGCAACAGGCAAATCCGTCTGAAGGAAATCATGATAAGACTCGGTCTGTATATCCAAAAGATGCGGCAGTTCATGGACTTGCTTAAGCCTTGCAAAGCTCTTACGTTTTACCATTTTGATTTTCTCCGCGAAACCTGTAATGAAAAACTATGAAAGAATAGGATTATTTTAATTCAACGGTAGCGCCAGCCGCCTCAAGCTTTTTCTTCATTTCTTCAGCTTCTTCTTTATTGGCGCCTTCTTTGACGGGCTTGGGAGCTGCGTCGACTAAATCCTTTGCTTCTTTAAGGCCTAAGTT
Source organism: Candidatus Omnitrophota bacterium (assembly GCA_025453395.1). Taxonomy (NCBI): domain Bacteria; kingdom Pseudomonadati; phylum Candidatus Omnitrophota; species Candidatus Omnitrophota bacterium. Next base: position 107,669 of record JALOQK010000002.1, on the reverse strand, counting down.
TGTGATTGTGCGGACTTCCTTGATAACAGCGATCTTGTTGGCCCCGGCACTGGCTAAAACTACCGTAAAGGCGCTCTTTTCTTCGGCGGCAGGCGCTGCGCCAGCTGCTCCAGCTGCCGCTGCGGGCATAGCCATCATCGGCATATTTGCCTGGACTCCGAATTTATCTTCAAGCGCCTTGACCAGATCCGACAGCTCTAGCACTGTCATCTCTTCAATCGATTTGATCATTTCATCCATTTTCACGTTCGACATGTTTCCTCCTTATTATTGTTTATGATGCCTTTTTTTGTTTAATCTGCTCAAGACAAACCGCAAATTTCTTTAGTGTCCCGTTTAGAACAAAAACCAAATTATTTATAGGCGACTTTAAGGTGCATACGACCTGCGCCCTTAATACATCTTTTGAAGGAAGCTTTGCTAACGCCTCAATGTCTTTTCTTTCTAAAAGCTTCTCATTGAGAAATCCGCCTTGCACCTGAAGCTTCTCATGATCTTTGGCAAAATTGCAGATCACCTTAGAGGCAGCAGCGGATTCTTCTTTTATAAAAACAAGCCCGCATGGGCCCTCTATTTTCTTGGAGGTTTCTTCAAATCCTGCGTCTTTGAGCGCGCGGCGGGCAACGGTATTTTTTACCACAAACATCCCCACCTTCACATCTCTTAGGGCCTGCCTTAGAGAGCAGATATCCGGGCTTGACAAACCGGAATACTTAACCACAAAAACACTTTCCGACTCCTTGATGTATTTCTTAATCCTAGTGCCGGAGATTTCCTTGACTTCTAATCCGATTTTTTTCATACGCTTATCCTTACGGCTGGATTCATGGTAGTAGAAATAGCTGCCGTCTTAACAAACTTTCCTTTAACGCTTGAAGGCTTGGCTTCATTAATAGCATCGACCACCTTTAAGGCGTTCTCATATATTTTATCTTCACTAAAAGAAAACTTCCCCACGGATAAATGAATGCCGCCCTGTTTATCCACGCGATATTCCACCTTGCCGCGCTTTACGTCTTCAATGGCCTTGGTAATATCATTAGTGACAGTGCCGGTCTTGGGGCTGGGCATCAATCCCCTGGGGCCTAAAACCTTGCCTAATTTGCTTAAATCTTTCATCATTTCAGGAGTAGCGATGGCAACATCAAAATCCAGGAATCCACCGGAAACTTTATCAATAAGCTCGTTTGACCCCACAAAATCGGCCCCGCAATCACGCGCCTGACGGTCATGTTCGCCCTTGCAAAAGACAGCCACGCGCACTTTTTTGCCTGTTCCATGCGGCAGGATTACCGTGCCGCGGACCATCTGGTCGGACTTTTTGGAATCCACGTTAAGGCTAAAATGCAGGTCAACAGAAGCGTCAAACTTCGGCTGAGGTAATTTCTTTAAAGCGGCTACCGCTTCTTTAAGAGAAACCTCTTTTTCGCTATCAACTGACTTTTCTACCTGTTGGTATCTTTTGCTGCGTTTTTTCATTTTATCTATCCCTCTATCACAATACCCATACTGCGGGCTGTGCCTTGAATGATTTTTACCGCCGCGTCCATATCGGAGGTATTGATATCTTTCATCTTCTGCTTGGCGATCTCTTCCGCCTGTTTTCTGGTAACCTTGCCGATTATTTCCTTCCCGGCGGTACCGGAAGCCTTTGCCAGATTAGCCGACCTTTTTAAAAGCACCGATGACGGCGGGCTTTTAATAATAAAGGTAAAGGAACGGTCTTCGTAAACACTTATGACAACCGGAAAGATCAAGCCATCGCCTTTTCCTTTAGTCTGATCATTAAATTGCTTACAGAATTGCATGATGTTAACCCCGTGCTGGCCCAATGCCGGCCCTACTGGCGGCGCCGGATTTGCCTGGCCTGCGGGAACATGCAGTTTAATTTGAGCGGTTATTTTCTTAGCCATTTTTTACCAACCTTTTCTTAAATTTTCTCTACCTGCCAATATTCTAATTCTACCGGAGTGGCCCTGCCGAATATGGAGACACTTGCTTTTAATTTTCCTTTTTCCGGATGTATCTCATCTATGGTCCCGTTAAAATTAACAAAGGGGCCTTCAGTAACCCTGACCTGCTCGCCCTTTTCAAAGATGGTTTTAGGGCTGGGCTTGGCTTGGGTTTCTTGAGTTTTCTTGAGTATCGTATCCACTTCAGCAGCCGGAAGCGGCATCGGTTTTCTGCCAAGGCCGATAAAACCGGTAACCCCCGCGGTAGTTTTAACCAACATATAAGTTTCGTCATTTAACTCCATCTCAATAAGAATGTAACCGGGAAAGAATTTACGCTGGGAAATCCTTTTCTTGCCAGAACGGATTTCAGAGACCTGCTCGGTGGGAATGACCACTTGCGAAAAAGATTCTGAAACGCTTGAGGCCGAAATTCTTTTCTCAAGAAGCTTCTTGGCTTTTTCCTCTAGGCCTGTTTGGGTATGGACAATATACCAGTTTTTCATTACTTGAACACCACGCTTAATATTTTAGACAGGCCGCTATCAATGACAAAAATATAAAATGCCATAATCAGCGTCACCACGATAACCGCGATGGTAGAACCGATTAATTCCTGGCGGGTTGACCACGAGACCTTAGTTAATTCCTGTCTTACTTCTTGAACAAATTGAACCGGCTTTGCGATAATATTCATTTTCTTCTCTTTTTTAAAGCAGGAGCGGCAGGACTTGAACCTACAGTCACGGTTTTGGAGACCGTTGGTTTACCATTAACCGACGCTCCTATAAAGCCACAACCCTACTTGATTTCTTTATGCGACGTATGCTTATGACAAAATTTACAATACTTAGAGGTTTCTAATTTATCCTGATGCTGTTTCTTGTTCTTGGTGTCAGTATAATTTCTGTTTTTACAAACTGTGCATTCCAGGGTGATTATTTCTCTCATGTTTTTCTTAGCCCTTATTTTTAAGCCTATTCCCGCAGTTTACAGCTTATCATAAGCTGGAGACGGGAATTGAACCCGTGACCCCGTCCTTACCAAGGACGTGCTCTACCAACTGAGCTACTCCAGCAAAAACGTAAACCACGGGGTTTTGAACACATAAAAACCCACCCAATGAAAGAATTTATAAAAATTCTTTATTTTTCTATAAATCTTGCGAAAAATTTGGGGGATTGATTTAGACCATAGAGTATATATTAAAAAAGTTGATTGTCAACCTTTTTTTTGAAAAAATTTATGATTGGCAAGTTTGGCGAAAATATCCAGGGAAAGTTCCTCCGCTCGCACGTTTGGCTTTAAGGCGTTTTCTCGGCAGAAATAAGAAATATCCTCTTTGGGGATAAGGCTTTTTAGGGTATTGGATAAAACCTTCCTACGCTGCTGAAAACAGGTGCGCACCAGCTTAAAAAATAATGCTTCATCGGCAACTTCTACCTTGGGCTTATCCAGTATCTTTAAATGCAAAAATGCCGAATCCACTTTTGGGATTGGGCAGAAACAATCTTTTTTAATAAAAAATAAGATTTTAGGTTCGGAATAATACTGCACAAAGCAACTCAATGCTCCAAACTTTTTTGTGCCGCTTGAAGCAGTTACCCTTTGCGCGAATTCTTTCTGCACCGTAAGATATACATCGGAAATAACTTCCCTGGAATTAAACAGATGTTCGATGATCGGGGTAGTTATATAGTAAGGAATGTTGCCGATTACTTTTATCTTCTGCCCTGCCGCTAAAGGCCTGATATCGGTTTTCAGAATATCCTGATTAAGCAGGGTTAAATTAGGATATCCTGAAAATTTATCTGCTAAAAGCTTAAAAAGCCTGTTATCTAACTCTATGGCAGTGACATTCAACCGCTTTTCAAGAAGCCCGCCAGTCAAAGCCCCTTCCCCGGGGCCAATCTCAAGCACGCGGTCTTTTTCTTTTGCCCCAAAAGAAGCAATGATCTTTCCCTGCATGTTTTTATCGGCAAGGAAATTCTGGCCCAATCTTTTCTTAGCGATTACGCGCATATTTGCTGTTTTTGAAACAAGATACCGCTTGTTTTACTGCGGTAATGAATGAATCGGGGCGCGCCAGATTCTTGCCGGCTATATCAAAACCGACCCCGTGTAAAGCCGACGTGCGTACCAATGGCAGCCCCAGGGTGATATTTACCCCTGTATCATCCCCGGACAATTTCAAGGGGATAAGCGCCTGATCATGATACAAGGCAAGCGCGCAATCAAATAATTTCTGGTCCATCTTTTTTATTGCCACATCTGCCGGAAGAAGTTTTACCGAATAACCTTTATTTTTGCCTATTGCGGCCAAAAACGGCTTAATGATTTTATTTTCTTCATCCCCTATCGTGCCATTATCTGAAGCATGCGGATTAAGCGCGCAGATAACAAGCCGCGGAGTTTTAATGGAAAACATCTTGTTAAGCGATTCCACGGTAAGGCAAAATGTCTGCTTTAGGCCGCTGGCATTAATACTGCCGGAAACATCTTTTAAGGGTATATGCCTGGTCAAAAGCGCGAAACGTAAACTTTTGTTTAGAAGCATCATTACGATGTTCTTAACGCCAAAAGCCTTCTTGAAATATTCACTATGCCCGACAATATTAAATCCTGCCATGCTTAGCGCCTCTTTGGATACAGGAGAAGTAACTATGCAGTCAACTTGGTTGTTTGCTGCCATTCTCACGCAAACATCAAGATAATCAACACAGGCCCTGCCATAAGAAGCCCTGGTCTTTCCAAAACAAAAATCCCCGGGCGAAACATTATTCAAATCCACAAGCCTTACTTTGTTCTTTCTAAAGTCGCACCCGGACTTTTCTAAAACAAAGGCATCGCCAATAATTGTAAAATCTGCCAAGCCTTTAATTTTATTCAAAGATTTGGCAATAATTTCAGGGCCGATCCCGGAAGGATCCCCCATAGTAATAGCAATTCTTGGTTTTTTAATCATTGACAATACTGATATAGGAATTTTTTTTCATATCGGCAAGCCATGAAGACATGCCCTCTTCCATCTTCAGGTTAAAAAGATAATCGTAGATGGCGCCTTTTACGGCTTCAAAATCCTCTTTCTGGGAAGGGATTATTTTGTCAAGCTTGAAAATATAATAAGTCCCGGCAAGCCAGACCGGCTTGGAGATTTCATTTTCTTTTAAATCAAATATCACCTTTTCTATTTCTTCGGATAATTTTCCTTTACCGCCAACAGACATCCTGTCGGCAGTAATAGCATACTTGGATGACAGGTCTTTAAAAGACGCCCCCTCTTTCGCCTGAGACAAGATTTCCTGAACCTTGCCTGAATCAGAAACAGCCAAAGACTGAATCTGCCTTGTTTCAGGGATAATAAATTGATCCTTATTCTTTTGATAGAAATCAGTTACATCCGCCGGGTTAATGCGGATTTTATTCTTAATATTTGTCTCAACCGCCATATAACTTAAATACTGATCACGGATCTTATTCTCTAAGTCCTCCTGCGCAAGCCCCTGTTTGATCAGGGCCTCCTGAAAGTCTTTATCCGAAGGATACTTTTTCTTGATCTGCGCTATCTTATCCTTAACCCTGGATTCATCGGGCTTAATCCCCATATGCTTGGCTTCCTGCAAGATAAGCTTATCTTCAATGAGCCTGTCCAATAGATCTTTTTTCATTTCCTGGATTTTTTCCTCAAGCTGTCTGCCGCTTAATTGTTCGGATAATTGCAGGCGCAGGAAATTAACAAAATCATTCAAGTCTTTTTGAGTGATAGCATCGTGGTTGACTACCGCCACGATCTTATACTGCTGGGCGCATAAAAAGCAGGGATAAAATGCTGACAGCAAAAATAAAAACACCCCTATACAGAATTTAATTAAGTTTCTCATATTCATCCTTATATAACCCTGTCTTTTTTAGATTCCCGATTGTCTCTCTTAAAAGCCGGCAGTATAAATCAAAACCCACTGCCGATATAAACCCATGCTGCCTGTCTCCTAATATATTGCCCGCTCCTCTTAATTGCAAATCCTCCATGGCGATCTTAAAACCCGAGCCCAAGCCAGAATAATCCTGAATGGCCGCAAGCCTTCTTTGGGCCTGTGAATCCATAGCCGCATTCTTAGGAATAAAAAAATAGGCAAAGGCGGGCCTGTCAAGCCTGCCTACCCGCCCGCGCAGCTGATGTAAATCTGCCAAGCCAAACCTATGCGCGTTATTCACAATAAGGGTATTGGCATTCGGGATATCGATGCCGGATTGAATGATCATCGTACAGACTAAAACATCAATCTTGCCCCTTAAGAAATCAGACATCACCTTTTCTAGAAACAGAGCCGGCATTTGTCCGTGCCCCGTGGCAATTCTGATATTATCCGGCAAAATACGCGCAAGTTTTTCTTTAACCTTTTCTATATCCTCAACCCGGTTATGCAAGAAAAACACCTGTCCTCTGCGGGCCGCCTCTTTTACAACCGCCTGACGGATCAGGTCTTCGTCATATTCTACCACAACGCTTCGGATAGGTAAACGATTTTCAGGCGGGGTATTAATCACAGAAAGATCCCTTGCCCCCATTAAGCCCATATAAAGGGTGCGCGGGATAGGAGTAGCGGTTAAGGTCAAGACATCCGCGATAAGCCGGAATGATTTCATCTTTTCTTTGGCGCGCACTCCAAAACGCTGTTCTTCATCGATGATCACTAATCCTAAATCCTTAAAACAAACATCCTTTGATAAAAGCCGGTGCGTGCCGATAACTATATCCACCTGCCCAGAGGCTATTCTTTGGACTATTTTCTTCTGCTGGGATGCTGAAGAAAAACGAGACAGGCAGGCGATAACAACCGGAAAACCCTGAAAGCGAAAAAGAAAATTCTGATAATGCTGCTGCGCTAAGATTGTCGTAGGGGCTAAAATAGCAACCTGCTTGCTGTTCGTTACCGCCGTGAAGCTGGCGCGCATAGCAACTTCAGTCTTTCCATATCCCACATCTCCGCACAAAAGCCTGTCCATGGGCAGAGCTTTCTGCATATCGCGCTTGACTTCCTCTACCGCCTTTATCTGATCAGCAGTTTCTTCATAAATAAAGCCATCATCAAATTTCTTCTGCCAATCATCATCAACAGCGAAGGAAAATCCTGCCAAAGAAAGCCGCATTGCCTGAAGAGAAATAAGCTCCCAGGCTAACTTCTGCACCCCCTTTTGCACCCTTTGTTTAGTCGCCAGCCAGTTTTTAGAGCCTAAACGGCACAGCTTAGGCCTTTTAGCTTCAAAGGCCAGGTATTTATGCACCAGGTTCATTTCGGCCACAGGAACTAATAATTTTTCCTGCCGGTCGTATTCAACAACCAGATGGTCGCTTGTTTTGTCTTTAACTTTTATTTTCTGGATCCCTAAAAATCTGCCCACCCCCTGCTTGTTGTGCACTACATAATCGCCGATCTTTAAATCTACAAAATTATCAAGAGGAAATTCTTCGTACAAAGGAAGCGACTTAAAGGTTTGCGCGCGGCTAAAGGCAAGAACAATAACCATGGTATGTTCCCACAAATAATCCCCGGAAACAGGATTAAAGGTGCGGATAAAAAGGATCTTCTCGTCTTGGAATTCAATGCGGATAGGAAGCTCAAAAGAAAAAGCAAAGATATCCAGGATCCCGCCGCGGCGGGAAAAATCGCCTTCTTCGGATACTCTTTCCTGACGGGCATAACCAAGTTCAACCAATTTCTGGCAAGCCTGGTCAAGAGAAATTCCTGCTTCTTTGTAAAGTTTTAAAGATTTAAACACAAGCTAATATATCTTCCCTAAGACTTAAAGATAACGCGCGGTTAGTGATTTCTGCCCGATGCATACAAAAAAGGCAGGAAGTAATTGCGCCAAGAGCTTTCAGACGATAAAAACTCGTTTGCCCCAAAGAAATAATCAACAATCGCTTCTCTGGTGCGGGCAAGTTCTTTCAAGTGAGCATAATTCTTATCAGTATCTAAGGTCAAATCTATTAATTCTAAGGCTCGTTCAGAAGCTTTCTTGGAGTAATCGGCATTTCTCTTTATCCGCCAATTAAGCGCGCGCTCTACTTCGCTGCCAATATTGGCCATCTGCTCTAAAAATGATAGTTTACTCCAATTCCCGGCGGCAAGATTTTTATGCTGATAATGCATCAGTTAACCCTTCTTAAAACTATTTCCCTGATCTTCTCGCGGATTGCCTTATCGTCTACAGTGCGGCTTCTATTGCCCTGCGAAGGGCGCATGTTGATCATTGAATCAAATTCAATAAAATCATCGCCCCGCATTTCAGGGTATAGATTGATGCCCCAGAGGTCCTTTTGTTTTGAGCCGTCTTCTAAAAGCAGCGCCTCTAAATCTGAATGCAGCTCAGCATCAAGCGCAACCAATTCTCTCTGGATGTCCACGACGGCCTTTACCAAATTGCCAAAACCAGCTTCGGCTATTTGCTTGAGTTGCCCCAAAGATAATGTTTCTGTTATTATTTTCATTAAAACTTACTTGGCTTTTTTGCCGCTAAAGAATAAAACCAACGGCGAAGCTATATAAACCGTAGAATAGACTCCGCTAATAAACCCGACAAAAAGCGCGAAAGCAAAATTACTTAAAACCTCTCCTCCGTAGAAAAGAATAGCCGCGACCACAAACAAGGTAACCCCTGAAGTAAGGATAGTCCTGGCCAAGGTCTGGTTAACGCTTAAGTTTATCACTTCATATAAACTCATACGTTTACCCAAGCGCATATTCTCGCGCACCCGGTCGTAAATAACAATTGTGTCATTAATAGAATAACCAGCGATAGTTAAAAAGGCAGTTACGCTTAACAGATCAATTTGCCTGCCAGTCATAGCCATAAGACCTAAAGCCACCAATACGTCATGCACCAAAGCTAAAACTCCGGCAATAGCAAAATCAAAATGCCTAAACCTTAATCCCACATAGACCAAGATCCCGACAAACGACCAGAGGACCGCCTGTATGGCCTTAGTTTGCAGATGCTTTCCGGCTATGGGGCCAACTTTTTCTATGCGCATAATCTGCACATCTTCTTGAGGAAATTGTTCTTTAAGCTTATTAGCGATAATATCGCTTTTTTCAGAAGTAGTTTTAATTAAAACTACTCTGGGATTATCCTTAAATTGCTGAATAGAAACATCCTGATAACCGGATTCTTTTAAAAGAACCCTTATTTTATCTACCGGAACATGATTCTTAAAACTATACTCCTGTACCTGGCCTCCGGAGAAATCTATGCCGTAACTTGCCTTGCCGTTCTTAAAGAAATAGAAAAGCCCCGCCCCTATTACAAGAGCTGACAAGGTATAACAGATAAATCTTTTACTGATAAAATCAATTTTGGTTTCCTTGATAAACTGCAGCATAGGAAGAGACTTAATGATCTTTAACGATACCAAAACTTCAAAAATAACCCGGCTGACAAAAATCGCGGTAAACATGCTGGCGATCAAACCTATGGTCAAGGTTACCGCAAAACCTCTGATGGGCCCGGTGCCAAACTGAAAAAGCAAAAATGCCGCCACAAGGGTAGTAAGGTTAGAATCAAATATGGCGCTAAAGGCGCGCGAATAACCATTAGAAATAGCATTGCGCAAGGTCTTGCCTGCGGCGAGTTCCTCGCGGATCCTCTCGTTAATTAAAACATTGGCGTCAACTGCCATGCCTAAAGATAAAGCAATACCAGCAATACCCGGCAAAGTTAAAGTCGCGGAGATCCCCGGGAATAAAACTGGCAACATCCCCAAGCCGCCTAAGATAATAAGCATATTCAAAGCAAGCGCGATATTAGCAACTACGCCAGCGATTAAATAATAGATAAGCATAAAAAGTAAAATGCACGCGCCGCCGATTAAACTGGCCTTGATGCCGGCATTAATAGAATCCTGCCCTAATAACGGGCCGATAGTCCTTTCTTCTTCCACATACATCGGAGCCGGCAAGGCGCCGACCCTTAAGATAATCGCCAGGTCCTGGGCTTCTTCAGGGGTAAATCTTCCGGTAATTACCGCTTGTCCGGAAGGGATAGCCTCTTTGATCATAGGAGCCGACTGCACCTTGCCATCCAAAACAATAGCCAGCCGTTTTCCTATATTTTGACTGGTAATATCAGCGAATTTCTTTGCTCCCTCGGCATTAAACTCTATGGCGACCAACGGCTCATTAAAAGAACTCTGGTCAAATCTAACGCTGGCGTTAGTAAGAGCGCCTCCGGTTAAAACCGAATCTTTTTTAAGGACAATCTGCTCCTTGCTCTCTTCCAGGGTTTTTACCTCAACATCTGCGGCCGGAGTGCCGGAAATAGCGTCTTTTACTTTTACCGGGTCATTTTCCACGATTTTAAATTCCAATAAAGCGGTCTTACCAAGCAATTCCAAGGCACGGTCACGATCGGTAACTCCGGGAAGCTGAACCACAATTTCATCTAATCCCTGTTTCTGAATAGACGGCTCGCGCACGCCAAAAGCATCAATACGGTTACGGATAACTTCCAAGGCGCGGTCACAGGCATCCTGCTTTTCTTTTTCAGGAAGATTTTGAGTGTCCACCTTTAACAATAAATGCATCCCGCCTTTTAGGTCAAGGCCTAAATTAATGCGTTTATCCAAAGGAAAAGCAAAATACGCGAATAATCCCATAACCAAAAGCACAAAAAACGCCTTAAAAAGAAGCTTTCTTTCCATAACCTTTTCTCTACCTTTCTTATTTTATTTGGCCGCAGCAGCAGGCTGTTTCTTTAAGGAAGCAATACAGCTTTTCTCTATTTCAATCTTGGTATTGTCATCTATCCTTAAGATAACTGTCTTATCTTTGATGTTTACAATCGTTCCATGGATGCCTGAAGAAGTAACCACATCATCATTCCTGGAAAGGTTTTCTATCATCGCCTTGTGTTCCTGCTGGCTTTTTTTCTGAGGCCTGATGATCAGAAAATAGAAAATAACAAAAATCATAGCCAGCGGAATAAATTGCATCAATGGGCTTGCTTGGGCGCCTGTAGGCATATTAACATCCTCCTTAACGTTAGCGTAAAACTAAAAGCGAAAAGCGTAAAACTATAGCGTAAAATTAAAAACTTTTTAATTTTGAATTATAGTTTTAAATTTTTCGCTTTGCGTTTTGCGCTTCTATGCTTTAACTGCTTTTGATTGTTTTTTAAAAATGCTGGCGACCGTATTAGAAAGCTGAGCGCCGTTTTTCACCCAATACCCTAAACGCTCAAGATCAATCTTGATCTGCCCGGATCCGGGATTATAAAAACCTATTTCTTCGATAGGCCGGTCATCTCTGCCTCTTCTCTGGTCATAAACGCCAATTCTAAAATGCGCCCGGTTCTTGGGCCTTTTTCCTATTCTTCTTAACCTTACATTAACTGCCATTTCTTTTTTCCTCCTTTTTTTGAATCAGGCAGGCCTCTGGCGTTTATGCCTGATTCACACTTGCCTCTGGCAAGTGACTACACTAATTGCTTCAATCAAAGCTTTAGCCTTATTTACAGTTTCATAATACTCTTTTTCAGGCCGGGAATCCGCTACGATCCCGGCGCCTGCCTGAATATAGCATGTTCTTTGCTTAATTACAATAGTGCGTATAGTGATGCAGGTATCCATATTCTGGGAAAACCCAAAATACCCCACGCAGCCTGCATAGGGCCCGCGGCGGGTGTTTTCAAGTTCATCAATAATTTCCATGGCTCTTACCTTGGGGCTGCCGGAAACTGTCCCGGCGGGGAAACAGGCCCGCAGGGCGCTATAGGCGTCAAATTTCTCATCCAACAAGGCCTTTACTTCAGAAACAATATGCATCACATGCGAATAACGCTCCACCTTCATAAGCTGACTGACCTGGACTTTGCCGGATTTTGCCACACGGCCCAGATCGTTTCTTCCTAAATCTACCAGCATAATATGTTCGGCTTTTTCCTTGGCGTCATTAAGCAATTCTTCTTCCAGCTTTTTGTCTTCTTCTTCGTTCTTGCCTCTTGGCCTTGTCCCGGCAATGGGGCGGGTCTGTATAATTGCGTCTTCGCAACGCACTAAAAGTTCCGGAGAAGCGCCCACCAAAGAAATATCATCTAATTTCAAAAAAAACATATACGGCGAAGGATTGATCCCGCGCAGCCTGCGGTAGACATCAAATGCCTGCCCGGACAAGGCAAGGCTGAACCTTTGAGATAAAGCCACCTGAATAATATCTCCGGCGCGAATATATTTTTTGGCTTTTCTAACCATATCCTGGAATTCGCTCTTTTTATAATTAGAAGAAACTTTGACTTTCTTTGCGCAATTCAAGAATTCCATTTCTTTGCCAGCAAGCGGTTGATTCAAACGCTTATGCATCTGCGTAATGTTATTAAGCGCATTCTTATAAAGCTTGGTTAACCTGGCTTTAGGATTTTTCTTGTCCGGCAAAATCACATTCGCCACAATCTTAATCGTATGCCGAACGTGGTCAAAAATAAGAATGGTATCGGTAAGCATAAATACCATGTCGGGAAGATTTAACTTATCAGGATTTTTATCCGGTATATTCTCAAAGAACCTGCCCATATCATAACCCATGAAACCGACCATCCCCCCGGAAAAACGCGGCAGTTCTTTTATAGCCACCGGCTTAAAAGTTTGCATGATCTGGCGTATTTCATCAAGGGGGTCTTTAGAAGCGGTAAATCTTTTAGAAGATGCCCTGCCCTTATCAATAATCTGGATCTTTTTGCCATAGGCCCGCAGGACAAGCGCAGGGTTGGCCCCCAAGAAAGAATAACGCGCTATTTTCTCCTGGCCTTCTACAGATTCAAGAAGAAAAGAAAAATCCCCGCTTGCAATCTTTAAATAGGCAGAAACAGGCGTATCAAGGTCAGCGTTTATTTCCTTATATATAGGAATAACGTTTCCCCGGCGCGACAGCTTTAAGAATTCTTTGAATGTGAGAGAATACATATCTTAAGAGTACTAAAAATACATTGCAGAGTGTAAAGCTAAAGGCGAAAAACGTAAAACTACAGTGCAAAATTAAAAACTAAAAATACATTGCAGAGTGTAAAGCTAAAAGCGAAAAGTGTAAAACTATAGCGTAAAATTAAAAATTTTGAATTTTAAATTATGGTTTTGCGTTTTTCGCTTTACGCTTTTCGCTTACTTGATTCTCCTATAAAAACACGACCTGTTCCCTGTATGGCAGGCAGCGCCCACCTGGCGCACCTTTACCAAAAGCGCATCCATATCGCAATCATACCAAACGGATTTTACAAATTGGAAATGCCCGGAAGTCATGCCTTTGACCCAGTATTCTTTACGCGAACGCGACCAGAAGCAAGTCTTGCCGGACTTTAGTGTTCTTTTTACAGACTCCAAATTCATATAAGCCACCATCAAGACTTCATTAGTCTTATAATCCTGCACAATCGCCGGAATCAAACCCTTATCATCAAATTTCAGATCTTTCAAGTACAATTTTTTATTCATCTTACTGCTACGCCTTTCGTTCTTAAATATTGCTTAACTTGTTTCACGGTTAATTCCTGATAATGAAAAACAGAAGCTGCTAAAGCGGCATCCGCGCCAGCCTTTAAAAAAACATCGCTTATATGCTCACAAGTACCCGCGCCTCCTGAAGCAATTAGCGGAATATTAACTGCGCCTGTGACCGCCTTTGTCAGCTTTAGATCATAGCCGTCTTTTGTGCCGTCATAATCCATACTGGTTAGAAGTATTTCTCCGGCGCCTGCTTCTTCTACTTTTTTTGCCCATTCTACCGCGTCAATGCCGGTGGGAGTTCTTCCCCCGTTTATATACACTTCCCACTTTCTAACCTCTGACTTCTGACTTCTGACTTCTGACTTCGCGTCTATCGCTACTACTATACACTGGCTGCCAAAACGCCTGGCCGAATCGCTAACTAGATCAGGAAATTTTACTGCCGCAGTATTTATGGACACCTTATCTGCGCCGGCATTTAAAAGATCGCGTATATCCTCAATGCTTCTTATCCCGCCTCCAACAGTAAAAGGCATATAGATATTTTGCGCGATTTTCTCTACCAGAGAAACCAGCGTCTTGCGATTCTCAAAACTCGCGGTAATATCCAGAAATACTAATTCATCCGCGCCCTGTTTATCGTAGGCCTGGGCCACTTCCACAGGATCCCCGGCATCGCGAAGCCCCAAAAAACGCACGCCCTTGACTACCCTGCCGTCTTTGATGTCTAAACAGGGAATAATACGTTTAGTTAACATGTTTTTCAGCTATCAGCTATCAGCTATCAGCTATCAGCTATCAGCTGAAGGCTGACGACTGAAAGCTGAACTCTTATTTTACTTTCTGCTCGCTTACTTTCTTTTCCGGAGCATTCTTTAGCTTTGCCCAAGTATCCTTGCCGACTTTGCCATCCACCTGCAGGCCATTATCTTTCTGAAAGTTGCGGATAGCTTTTCTTGTCCTTTTGCCGATTTTCCCATCAACGGGCCCGTTATAATAGCCAGCATTCTTCAAGGCAGCCTGTATCTGCTTTGCCTTAGGGCGGGATTTCACTTCAGGAATAGCTGCCCCCATAGAAACCGCGGCTTGCGACGCAACAAACTTTTCACTCGGCGCCTGACTAACAGAATAACGCAGCTGGGTTATCTGATCATCCTTATACTGTATTTCTGATTTTAGCGAAGACACCTGGCTTTTTAGCTCATTTATCTGATTAACTTGTTTTCTGCAGACTGTGGAACAGCCGCTTAAAGCTAAAACACCCACTAATGCTAACCCCAAACCTAAAACTTTTCTCATATTCCCCTCTCCTTTTTGTAGAGTTTTATTTTCACGATTTATTTTTTTTGTCTTTTACTTTTTACTTTTACCTTTTTACTTTTGACTTTTTACTTTTGACTTCTTAACGCTTGTTGTAATGTAAACTTCCCCTCATACAAGGCCTTGCCAATAATAACAGCTTCCACGCCGTCTTTTTCTAGGGCGCGCAATTTCACCAGATCCGAAAGCGCGGTTATGCCTCCGGAAGCCACAATCTTTAGCCCGCTTTTTTTAAGAAGCTCTTTGACCGCCTTAAGATTAGGCCCCTTTAGCATACCGTCTTTAGAGGTATCCGTAAAGATTAAATTTTTAAAACCTATTGCCTTTAACTGGGCAACAAAATCCAAGACTGTAATTCCGCTGTGCTTTTCCCAGCCGCGGGTTAAGACTTCGCCGTCTTTAGCATCAACACTGACAATAACCTTATCTTTAAAATTAGAAAAGGCGCCTTTAAGGAATTCTTTATCCTCGGCAGCGCGAGTCCCCAAAACCACCCGCCAAATTCCAGCATCAAGAATTGCTTCTATCGCCCTTAGGCTGCGCAAACCTCCGCCAAACTCTATCTTTACTTCTGTATTTTTCACAATCTCTTTGACAATCGGCAAATTTACAGACTGCCCGCTGTTTGCTCCGTCAAGGTCAACAATATGAATGACGCTGGCGCCCTGTTTTTGCCAATGCTTCGCGGTTTTAAGCGGATCTTTAGAATAAACAGTCTTCTTGTCAAACTTGCCCTGCAAGAGCCTGACTACCGCGCCGTCTTTAATGTCTATTGCTGGGATAATTAGCATATTAGCTGTAAGCTGTAAGCTATAAGTTATAAGCTAAAAGCGTAAAGCGAAAAGCGTAAAACTATAGCGTAAAATTAAAAATACATTGTATAATGTAAAGCTAAAAGTGCAAAACGTAAAATCACAGCGTAAAATTTAAAACTTTGAATTTTTAATTATGGTTTTTAGCTAAATGATATATTACTATACTACTTAAAACTATTTCTATAAACTTATAAAGTTCTTCAAGATGATTAAACCTGCCTCCTGGCTTTTTTCCGGGTGAAACTGCACGCCAAAAATATTATCCTTCCAGATAACCGAGGCAAAATCCACTCCATAATCAGTAGTAGAAGCAACTACTTTTTTATCATCAGGGCAGGCATAGTAAGAATGGCAAAAATAGACCTGGGCCTTATGGTCTAAGCCTTTAAACAGGGGGCAGACGTTTTGTAATGGCTTAAGATTATTCCACCCCATATGCGGGACCTTTAAGCCTAAAGAGGGAGAAAATTTCTTCACCTCTCCCTTGATAACGCCAATTCCTTTGTTCTTTTTTGCCTCTTGGCTTTTTTCCAATAAAAGCTGCATGCCTAAACAAATCCCCAAGAAAATCTTTCCCTTGGCAATCAGATCTTTTATCGGATTAGTGAAACCTTTTTTATTTAATTCCTCCATGGCGTCATCAAAAGCGCCCACTCCAGGCAGAATAATCTTAGAACACCTGTCAAGCCCTTCAGCAGTTACGGCGACAAAAGTATCCTCGCCCATAGCCTGAATAGCTTTATTCACGCTATGGATATTGCCCATATTATAATCAATAATCCCGATCATTTAGTCAATAATTCCTTTTGTGGAAGGGACGCCTTTTCTGCGCGGCTCAATTTGAGTGGCCATGTCAAGGGCAATGCCGAATGCTTTAAACACAGGCTCTAAGTTAGTGTGTAAATCCACATTATCGCTTGAAAGCTTAATACTTAAATTTACCCCCAACCTTTTTGCAAAGGCTTCAAAAAAATGATTTGCATACTCAAAGGAATAACCTTGGGTATTTTTTAATTTAGCGTCCTGCGTAATTTTACCCTCTATACCATTAAAGAATCCTCTGCCGCTTATATCTACCACCACCTGCGAGACTACATCTTCCATCGGCACAGACGACGATCCAAACCTGCGCAAGGCCTTCTTATCGCCCAGGGCTTTTTTAAAAGCATCCCCCAAAACAATGCCGATATCTTCGTTGGTGTGATGGATGTCCACTTTAAGATCACCCTTTGCTTTAATCGTCAAATCAAAAAAACCGTGAAAAGCAAATAACTCCAGCATGTGATCCAACAAGCCAATGCCGGTGTCAATCTTGGAATTTCCATCGCCATCAAGCACCAACTTAATATCTATCTGCGTCTCCCGCGAACTTCTTTTTACACTAGCATTTCTTTTTTTCATATTCAATCTCCAGCTATTTATTAAACCTTGCTTTTACCGAATCCACGTGCCGCAACAAACCCTCAATACCGGCTATTTTCTCTAAAGGCTCTTTTACTTTCTCAAGGGCTTTTTTGGAATAACCGATAACATGGATACTTTTGATAAAGTCTGTTGCGCAAAGCCCGGAGAAAAATCTGGCTGTGCCGGATGTGGGCAAAACGTGGCTGGGGCCGGCCACATAATCTCCGACTGCCGCCGGGCTATAAGGCCCTAAGAAAACTGCTCCCGCATTTTTCACTAATTTTACCAAACGGTTCGGGTTATTCACCAGAATTTCCAGATGCTCCGGAGCAATCTGATTTGAAATCTCAACTGCCTGCTCTAAATTCTTGACCAAAATAATATACCCGTTGTCTTCGGAACAACGGCTGTTTATTTCTTTGGCCAAAGATTTAGAATTGGTAATTAAAATCGCCAATCCCGCGCTATGTTCGGCCTGCGCCTTAAGGTCCGAAACAATAAAGTCCGGATCAGTCAAACGGTTAGCAATAACTACCAACTCCGTTGGCCCGGCAATCATATCAATATCCACCTTGCCAAAAACCTGCCGCTTGGCTTCGCTTACGTACACATTCCCCGGCCCGACAATTTTATCAACCCGGGCAATAGTCTTTGTACCATAAGCTAAAGCCGCAATGGCCTGCGCTCCGCCCACGCGATAGATCTCATCTACCTTTAATAAATCCGCCATAACCAGAATATGCGGGTTAATAAAACCATTTTTGTCCGGAGGGCTGGCCAACACAATTTTCTTCACCCCGGCGATCCTGGCAGGCAAAACTGTCATGTAAACCGTAGAAACCAACGGCGCGGTCCCGGCAGGGATATAAATCCCCACTCTTTCTAAGGCAGTATAATTCTCGCCCAAAGATATCCCGTCCGCGTCTTTTATCCTCCATGATTTCTTGATGGTCTTACGATAAAATCTATTCACATTTTCCATGACCATCTTCAAAGTGGGAATAAAATTAGGGGTGATGTTCTGATAGGCGCCGCTAATTTCTATCTGTGAAACGCGCAGCTGCCGCGCTGGCATACGCACCCCGTCAAACTTACGGGTATATTTAAGCACGGCCTCATCGCCAAAAAGGCGCACATCCTCAATTATTTTCTTGACCTTTTCTTCCACGCGCTTGGAACGCCAAGAGGCGCGCTGGCATATTTTCTCTAATTGCTTGCCTGTAGGACGGATGATCTTCATTGTAAATTCCCCATTATTTTCTTAATCTGGTCAAAGACTAAATCTATATTCTCTGGCTTTGTGCCGCCTGCTTGGGCAAAATCCGCTCTTCCCCCGCCTGAACCACCGATAAATTGCCCCACCTGTTTAATGATCATATTAGCGTCAAATTTTGTTCCAGCAATATCCGAGGTCACCCCAATAACCAAAAATACTTTACCGGCTGTTGCTGATGCCAAGGCCACAACCGCGTTATTGGTTTTCTCCTTAACCAAATCCATATTCTTACGCAATAGCTGTATGTCAAGATTATCTAAAGATGCGCCAATAAATTTTACGCCATTTATCTCGCATGCACTATTTATAATCTGGTCAATACCGGATTTAAGATTAGTCATTTTATTAGCGCTTAATTCTTTTTCCAGTTCCTTGACCCGGGCTAAACTTTTCTGGGCGGCTATTTTTAAACTTTCTTGATTCACATTAAAAGTTTGAGCCAGATCTCCAAGAAGCTCTTCCTCTTTCTTAAAAGCCTTATAGGAAGCTAAACCAGTCACTGCCTCAATTCTTCTAACCCCGCTTGCTACAGAACTTTCATGGATAATTTTAAAGCTTCCAGCTTGCGCAGTATTGTCTAGATGCGTCCCGCCGCAAAGCTCGCGCGACACATCGGCGACACTAACCATGCGCACTTTATCCTCATATTTCTCGCCAAAAAACGCCAATGCCCCTTTTTTCTTGGCCATAGCAATTGGCATTTCCTTAACTTCTAAAGAAACTGCCTCCAGAATATTTTTATTCACTTCTTCTTCAATGCGTGAAAGTTCTTCACCGGTTATAGCTTTAAAGTGGCTAAAGTCAAAACGCAATTTTTCTTCTGAAACTAAAGATCCCTGCTGACGAATATGCTCACCCAGCACTTTTCTTAATGCTGCTTGCAAAAGATGAGTAGTAGTATGATTACGGGCAATATCCATACGCCTCTTCTGGTCTACCTCTGCGGTTACCTGATCAAGAAGCTTGAAACTTCCCTTTTTAACTCTACCGTGATGCAAAATTACCTTGTCCACTTTTTGCGTACTTAAAACTTCAAAAATATTCTTACCCTTAATAATAAGCCCTGTGTCGCCGACTTGGCCGCCAGATTCAGGATAAAAGCAAGTCTTATCAAGAATTACTACCGCCTCTTCGCCCTCTTTTATTTTCTTTCCTTGGCTTTTGCCAGTTAAAATCTTAAGCAACTTGGCTGTTCCTGAAAAACTCTTATACCCCAAAAAGTTTGTCTTCTTTACTGCTAAATGCGCGTGCGATAAACCAAAGACGTCTCCCTTCATCGCGCTTTTTTGTTTAGAGCGGGCCTTTTGTTCTTCCATACAGGAAGAAAAACAAGTTTCTAACTTCTCTTCTTTGAAACTAAATTTATTTTTAGACAACCAATCTTTAGTAATTTCAAAAGGAACTCCGTTTGTGTCATAAAGCTCAAAGGCCAAAACACCTAATATATCTTCTTGGGAGTTTTTCTTATCCGAGAACTTATCGGACAATATTTTATCGCTGGTTTCAAGAGTGGCAATGAAAGCCTTTTCCTCGCTTAAGATTATCTGGGTGATATTTTCCTGACGCTCTCTTAATTCTGGATAAGGCTTAAGCATTACCTGCGATACAACCGGGACTAATTTATATAAAAACGGCAACTTCACTTCAAGTGCCCTAAGATGCATCAGGCTCTTACGGATAATTTTCCTTATTACATAGCCTCTTGCCTCATTAGAAGGAATAACCCCGTCATAAATTGAGAAAACTACAGCACGAATATGGTCGCTTACCGCGTAAAGCAGGTTCTCTTTTTCTCTGTCCTCTGTCCTCTGTCCTCTGTCCTCTATTTCTTTAACAATCGGCTGAAACAATTCAGTCTGGAAATTATTTTTCACGCCCTGCATTACCGCAGTCAAGCGCTCCAAGCCCATACCGGTATCAATATTTTTCTTTGGCAACGGTTCCAAGATACCGCCGTCTTTGCGGTTATACTGGGTAAAAACTAAATTCCAAATCTCGGCAAATCTGCCGCAGGAACAAGACGGATCACAAACTTTCTCACCACAGCCAACATCTTCTCCAAAGTCATAAAATATTTCTGAACAGGGGCCGCAGGGGCCGTTGGGGCCTTTTTCTTTGGCATCTGCCGGCCAGAAATTATCATGATCGCCTAACTTCACAATTCTCTCTTTAGGGATACCGACTTTATCCTTCCAAATTAAATATGCTTCGCTATCCTCTTGGTAAACTGAAACCCAAAGCCTTTCTTGGGGGATCTTTAATTCTTCAATTAAGAATTCCCACGCCCACTGTATCGCCTCATCTTTAAAATAATCGCCAAAAGAAAAATTACCCAGCATCTCAAAGAAAGTATGATGCACGGCGGTTTTCCCCACTTTATCCAGGTCATCAGTGCGCAGGCAACGCTGAGAACTTACCGCGCGGGTAAAACCTGCGTTAAACCCCATAAATTGTTTTTTAAATTGGTTCATCCCGGCAGGAGTAAATAAAACCGTAGGGTCATCAACAGGAATCAAAGAATCGCTTAAGACAACCTTATGCTTTTTGGATTTAAAAAAATCCAAATATTTTTCTCTTAAAATATCCGCTTTCATAATCTTTCCATTGCCCTGTCAACATCCAATTCATCAAAGCCCTGCCTTAAAAAATAATCTTTTAATCTTTCTTTTTGTAAAGCCGGGGTTTTCTCTAATTTCCATTGCGCCAGATTAAATATTCTTTCTTCTTCGGCAGGCACAGGATTACTCTTTAATTCTTCTTCAAGAAAAGATTCCTCTACGCCTTTTAAAAGAATGGCTTCTCTTATCTTCTCAAACGGCACCGGCTTGTCTATTTTTTGCCCCAGATACAAGCGGATAAATTTTGCATCGTCTACATACTGGCCGGACTCTAAGAAGTTGAGCGCCTCTTTTATTTCATCTGCTGCAAAGCCTTTTGCCTCTAAGCGGCGGACCATTTCAAGCCTGGTGCGCGGTGAAAACTTCAACAGAAAAAGCGCGTACTTCTTTGCTTTTTCGTTTTTATTTAACTTATCCGCTTTATGCACTGCCACTCTAATTGTTTTCTTTCAGGACAAAGAATCCCCTATTGGTGCGCACTAAACAATCGCCCTTTAAATCTTTTACCACTTTATGGTAATCTTCCAGATTTTTTATAGGCAGTTTATTTATTTCCAAGATTACATCCCCGGGGATAAGATCTGCCTGATCTGCCGGGGAGCCCGGCTGGATATTAACGATAACCACATCCTTTTTTTCTTTATCCTGCTGGACTGAAATCCCGCGCCATTTTTCCTCTTCTGCGGGAACTGCCTCTTGCGCTTGCTCTTCTTTATCCAAAATAGGGCGCTCGCCTACCACAACATCAAGAGACATCGGTTTCTTGTCGCGAATAAGCTCTAATTTTACTGTCTTGCCCGGCTCAAGCGCGCCGGCCACATCAAGCAAGACCCGCACATTATTCACCGGCTTGCCGGCTACAGCCTTAATCACATCCCCTGCCTTAAGCCCGGCTTTTTCCGCTGGGGCGTTTTCCATGACCTTAGCGACTAATGCGCCGTTTGCGTCAGGCAAACCAAAATGCGTCACCAAATCCTCTTTTAAATCCTGCACGCTTATCCCCAGCCAACCGTAAACTATTTTCTTGCCCTCAATCAACCGGGCAAGTATTTTCTGCGCCTTGTTAGAAGCAACAGCAAATCCTATGCCCTGATAGCCGCCACTGGTTGAAAAGATCGCCACATTAATTCCCACAACTTCGCCCTTTAAATTTACCAATGGCCCGCCGGAATTCCCCGGATTAATCGCGGCGTCAGTCTGGATTAAATCATTGTAATCCCGGTCTTGGCCGGACATGGTCCTTCCTAAAGAACGATGCAGCGCGCTTATTACTCCTGTAGTTACCGTAGGCTCGGGGTTTTGCATCACAAAAGCATAAGGGTTGCCTATCGCCACCACCCATTCCCCAATTCTTAAACTATCGGAACTGCCTAATTTCGCGTAAGGGATATTCTTGCCGGCGCTAATCTTGATTACCGCCAAATCCGAGCGCACATCCTGGCCTTTCAACTCTGCCTTAAACTCTCTGCCGTCGGACAAGGTAACAGTGATCTTATCCGCGCCGCTAATCACATGCTCATTGGTTAAAATAAAACCGTCTTCGCTTATGATTACTCCCGAGCCTAGCCCTTTTTGTTTAAATTCTCTTTCCGGCATATCCCCGAAAAAATCCTCAAAGAAACGATCAAAGAATTCTTCCTGGCCTTGCCCGTACTGATTATTACCGAAAGGGCGGTTAAAATAAAACCTGCGGCTGGACTTTCCCGGAACACCGATCTTCTCGGTTTTTTCGGTGCTTATAGATACTACCGCTTTACCAACGGTGCTGGCAACATTGATAACCGCATCCTGCAGGCTAAACTGGCCTTGCGCAGAATTTACCGCCGGCAGATTCTGAGCTTGAACATTTAGAAAACTAAGGACAGAAAATACTGCAAAATAAAGGAATATTTTATTTTTCATTTTCTCCTCACTGTTTTAGATAGCTAAAAACTTAAAGCTAAAAGCGTAAAACTATAACGCAAAATTAAAAACTTTTGAATTTTGAATTATAACTTTTAGTTTTTCGCTTTACACTTTACGCTACAAAGATATTCTCTTCCTGACTTCCTTCTCAATATCATCCGCGATCTTGGACTTTTCCCTTAACAGCTTAATTGCCGCGTCACGGCCCTGCCCCAGTTTCTCTCCGGCAAAAGAAAGCCAAGTGCCGGATTTCTCCACGATCTCTAAATTCACTGCCGCGTCCAAAATGGTATTTACCTTGGCTATTCCTTCGTTATGCAGCGTCTCAAATTCCGCCTCTCTAAAAGGAGGGGCGACTTTATTCTTAACTACCCTTGCCCTGACGCGGTTACCGACTACTTGTTCGCCGAGTTTTAAAGTCTGGATCCTTCTTAAGTCAAGCCTGACCGAAGAATAAAACTTTAAGGCTCTGCCTCCGGGAGTAGTTTCCGGAGAGCCAAACATTACCCCGATCTTCTCGCGCAGCTGGTTAATGAAAATAACACAGGTGCGGGATTTAGAGATAGCCGCGGTAAGTTTTCTTAAAGCCTGCGACATAAGCCGCGCCTGCAGCCCCACATGCGAATCACCCATCTCGCCTTCAATTTCCGCCCTGGGAGTTAAAGCCGCCACTGAATCTATGACCACTAAATCCACGGCATTGGAGCGCACCAGGGTCTCGGCAATCTCCAGCGCCTGCTCACCGGTGTCAGGCTGGGAAATCAAAAGATCATCCAGATTAATACCCACGACTTTGGCATATGTGGAATCAAAGGCATGCTCCGCGTCAATAAAAGCCGCCACCCCGCCTTTTTTCTGGATCTCTTTAATTACGCTTAAAGTAAGAGTCGTTTTACCAGAAGCCTCTGGCCCAAAAATCTCAATGACCCTTCCTCTTGGCAGGCCTCCAACACCTAAAGCTAAATCTAAAGTCAGGGCTCCGGTAGGGATAGCCTCCACATCAAAGCGGGTTTCGCTTCCCATTTTCATAATTGAACCTTTGCCAAACTGTTTCTCAATCTGGGCAAGCGCCAGCTCCAGCGCCTTTTGACGATTGGATAATTCTTTGGCCTCTTCCTTCTTGTGCTCTTCTTTCTTATGCTCTTCTTTTTTCTTTTCCGCGCTCATTTAAATCCTCCATTTTATTATGATAATAGCAATACAAGAGTTCTATTATAAGACAGCTCTTGGTCCCTGTCAAAGCAAAAAACAGCTGCAAGTTGTATGCTCAGCTTAAAGCTTAAAGCTAAAAACTATAATTAAAAATTCAAAACTTATTCTTACCTTTTAAGGTCAAAATACTCGCTGCTAGTATATTTGCTAATTCTTGAGTTTCAACCAAAAGATACCCTAATTGAGGATTACCTACTTTCCTAGCATCTTTTAATAAACTCAACCAATACAAACTCTCATTAGCAGATTTAAGAGAATAACTGAAGAAATTAGTAAAATCTCTCTTTGAGCTTGAGGCCTGTGCTTCAATAATATTTGCTCCTATAGAAGTAGCTGACCTTAATAGTTGCTTCAAAATAACCTGGGTTGATGTATCTTTGGGTAATATATCCAGAAACTCAATTATTTTTACAGAATACTGATATGCCCTATCTTTTAATTTCAAATTCTGGCTGTTCATTTCTCTCTTTCTGTTTTTAATTTTAAATTATACTTTTACATTTTTCGCTTTACACTTTTCGCTACCGTCATTTACTCATACCAGACAATCCGGGATTTGGTATTATTTGGATTTGGGATTTAACTTGACACTTTAATGGTAGACATAAAAAACCTCCTCTCTTACGCTATTAGACGCAAAAAAGAAGGCAATCTTACAAATAAATGCATAAATTTATCTATGCAGGCTATATTGGAATGATTAGTTACAAATACATGTAAACGTATTAGTACCTCCATTTATAGTAGGATTACAGGTTCCGATAAAACCACCATTTTTTACACATAAAATACTAGAACCAACCGGACCGGGTGGGGGGAAAGGGAATTGGACTGTACTCATAACTCTAAGTTGATCAGTTTGCAGGCCATTCATGATATTAGCACCATTATTAATTACGGCATTACCCTGAATTATAGCAGCACCATTCACCTCCAACTTTGCTACCGGAGCTGTTATCCCAATACCAACATTTCCTTCTACTATTAAATTACTATCCGCAACAGAAGAAGTTGGCAAAGTACTTTCTTTTATATAGGTAGCTCCAATTACCATTTTCTTTGAACGCAGTTCCGCGTATGAGCCATAGGGGCTGGGATAATAAGTTGTAACCGTAATCTGTTCCTCTAAAGCAAAAACTATTGCCGGAAGAATAAAAATAACAACCAGACAGAACAATCTTTTAAACATATCAGCCTCCTTGTAAGCTGTAAGCTAAAAACTAAGAGCTAAAAGCCATAATTAAAAATTCAAAACCTTAAAAACTAAAAACTTAAAGCGCAAAGCGTAAAACTATAGCGTAAAATTTAAAATTTTAAGTTTTGAATTATGGTTTTGCATTTTTCGCTCTACGCTTATAGCTTATAGCTTGCAAACACTCATTCTTAAGCTTATTAGGCGCAACTTTTATTATTTTATTATACAAATTTTCCTTGGAATCCACAAGCACTTTTATGTAATTTGAAGTATGCCCCTGCCAAAATTCGCTTGCGCCTTTAACCTTGCCCTCTATTAGAACATCCATCGGCTTATTTAAGAATTTACGTAAGTATTTCTTGGCTTGATTAGAGTTTACTGCCTCAAGCATGCGGCATTTTTCTTTTACTTCTTCTAAATCAACTTGCGTTTTATATTTTAGGTAGCTTTGCGTGCCTGGCCGCGGCGAATACGGAAAGATATGCACCTTAAGAGGATTTATTTCTTTTATCAATTTTACAGTATTCTGAAAATTCTCTTTTGTTTCGCCGGGAAACCCCACTAAACAATCGGTAGTAATGGCAATGCCGGGGATATTCTTGCGGATTTTCTTAACTAACCGCAAAAAATCTTTGCTGCTGTAACGCCGGCGCATTTTCTTTAGAATACTATCATCTCCGCTTTGTAACGGAATATGCAAATGCCGGCATAAAACCGAAGAATTCTTGATAACTTTTATTAGATCATCTTTTATATCTTGCGGCTCAATGGAGCTTAATCTTAAACGCAGCAACCCAGGGATTTTCTCTAAAGTGCTTACTAATTTTGCCAAATCCTGATAAGAGCCCAGGCAAATGCCGGTTAAAACAATTTCCTTATAGCCATTGGCCGAAAGCCTCTCGGCTTCGGAAATGATCTGATTAAAATCCCGGCTTTGAGAACGCCCGCGCACCAAAGGCACTTTACAATACGAACAGAAATAATTACAGCCGTCTTGCACTTTTAAGAAAGCGCGGGTATGGTTTTTAAAATATGAAATGGATTGGGAAATCTTATTTTTGTCTTTATTCTTAATAATGGAATCAACCTGGCAGGCTTGTTTAATTTTATCCGCGTCTAATTCAGTCAAACACCCGGTAACAATAATTTTAGCCTTTGGATTTTCCTTGCGCAGGCGGCGGATAATATTAAGCGATTGGCTGTCAGCCTTGGAAGTTACCGTACAGGTATTAATAACATAGACATTTGCTTTAGCGCTACCTTCTTTCTCGCTAAAACCATTATTCAAAAAGTATTCTCTTATGCTCTGTGTTTCGTATTGGTTGGCCTTACAGCCGAGGGTATAAA
This sequence comes from Candidatus Omnitrophota bacterium, assembly GCA_025453395.1. NCBI lineage: Bacteria > Pseudomonadati > Candidatus Omnitrophota > Candidatus Omnitrophota bacterium. Next base: position 81,131 of record JALOQK010000002.1, on the reverse strand, counting down.
ATTTAATGGTCTTTTTCATAAATAAGCTAAAAGCGTAAAGCGAAAAGCGAAAAGCTATAGCGTAAAATTAAAAATTTTGAATTTTGGATTATCGTTTTACGCTTTGCGCTTTTAATTTTTAGCTAACACGCGTTACTAAGCTTTATATAACTTACCACCGCAATCGCCGCGGTATCCACCCTAAGGGTAGTTTCTCCCAGGGAAACCGCAACACAGGAATTTTCTAAGGCCAAATTTATTTCCCGCGCGGAAAAATCACCTTCTGGACCGATAAAAACAAGAATCCTCTTGTGCTTATCCGGGGAAAAAACATCTTTTAGGAATTTGGGGCGATTGGCTAAATTAGCAATGACCTTAAGGTCAAAAGCATTGTTTTCTTTAAGCGCCTCATCCACGGTTTTAATCTCTTCTACAACCGGTATGATATTCCTCTGGCTTTGGAGGCTGGCGCTTTTAGCGATCCTTTGCCAGCGCGCGACTTTTTCCTTTTGCCTTTGTTTGTCCATGCGCCCGATCACATGGTCGCTGGCTAACGGAATAATCTTCTCTACACCAAGCTGAGTAAGCTTATCCACAATTTCATCCATCTTGGCTTTTTTGGGAATAGCGCAACAAACCGTAATCTTAAGTAACTGCTCTTTTGAGGGCATCAAAGCTTGCTTAATAAAAAACTGGGCCTTTTCTTCATCCACAGATTCCAGACAGGCTTTAAATTCATCGGATTTTTCACTAAAAATAACTGCTTCGTCTTTTGGCTTCATGCGCAAGACATCTTTTATATGATGAAGCGTATCTTTGTCACTAATGCATATTTTATTATTCCTGATATTCTCCGAAGGGCAGAAAAATCTTCTCATATTAGGCTACTCCTTAAACACCTGCGCGGTAAAAATATAAAGTTCGGTTTGCGGATCTTTCCAAGCGCTAGGCGCAAGGCCTGCCTTCTGCTGGCACAACTCTGACAAAAATTCCTCTTTTGTCCATCCGGTCTCTGTAGCAACTTGAGGCAAGAATACTCCATTGTGGCCATCGCGCTTAACGATTACTCCGTGTTTCCCCAATTGAATTTCTTCTGCGGAAGCGACTCTCTGCGGAACAGATAAAACTGAAATTTCAATATCTATATCCTTTAGTTCTGCTTCCTCAACTGGAGAAAAACGATAATCCTGGGTGCTGGCGGCAATTGCCATGTCCCTTACCGTCAGATAAAGCGGTTTTCCGCCGATGATATTACCGATACATCCGCGAAGCTTGCCCTTATTATGCAAAGTTACAAAAGACCCCATTGGCTTGGATAAATCCGGGTCAGTTTCTTTGATTTCTTCTGCCTTCTTGCCTTTAAAATGTTCTATTATTGCCTGACGGGCAATCTGAAGCAACCGCTTTTGCTGTTTTGTGTCTAACATATTTTCACCCTCCGGTTTAGCGCTTATAACGGACGCGGCATATCCTACGGACCATACGCCTTTTTCTTTCTTAGAAATAACCTCGGTTGAATTAGTGTATTTTAAAACTTCTAAATCTTTAAAACCCTTTGCCTTGGCCAACTTTAAGGCAACCACTATCGGAAAGGCCCCGCAGGCCTGAAATTTACCGTCACGCACGCCATAATAAAACGCTTCGTCATCCATCTTAAGCAAAGCATCTAAAGTAGCGCGGTCGGTTTTCTCCGTAAGATGATAATTATAACTGTGGCAAAGGTCGCTTGAAACTACCACCAAAACATCATCCCTTGCTCCAATTGCCGCGCTTAAAAAATCTGAAAGCTTCTGACAGGCGCCCAAAGTGCAATCACCCATAGCAATGGGAACAATCTTAAAATCTACCAATGTCTTTTGTAAGAATGGAAGCTGTACCTCAACAGAATGTTCTTTTTCAAAGGCCTTAGGATCAAAGATTATTTCCGGGTTTTGATTTAAAAGCTTAGCGGTAAAATCACTGTCAACTGGGACATCGCCTAAGGCAGTGCGAAAAACCCCGGATGGATAAACTGAAACACCCGCAAAAGAATAAAAGTGGCTGGGGCCGATTATAATCACTGTTTTATAAGGCGTGCCCTCTACAAGCTTATAGGAAAAGGCGGCGGTGCCAGCAGAAAAGCCGTATCCTGCGTGCGGGGCAATAATGGCAAGAATTCTACCCTCTGGCGTTTTAGGATTTGCATCTTTAAGGCAGGCATCTATCATGTCGGATAATTGCTTGGGGTCATCCGGATAAAATCCTCCTGCGGCATCGGGAAGTTTTACTTCTTGGGCAAAAGAGATGTTTAGGAATAATAAAGATAAAATAAAAAAAATGTGACGCATAGGGATTAGATGGGTCGTGGCGTCGCACTGACTTGCCACTACGCTATTATCTGCTCCGACTCATAAACGCTCCGAAAATTTCCTTACGTAAATTTTCGGGCATTCGTCGGAGTTAATTCGCCCATAAAACTTACGTCGCTATCGCTTCCGTAAGTTTTGGGCTCATTAAGTGGAGCTGAGCGGGATCGAACCGCTGGCCTCCTCGTTGCGAACGAGGCGCTCTCCCAACTGAGCTACAGCCCCAATTTAATCAATTTATCACTTAAAATCCGCTCAATATAGAAAACAATATAACATAAGGCATAAGTTCAGTCAAATTATATCAGCTTTCAGCTATCAGCTATCAGCTTTCAGCTATCAGCCAAATACATAAAAGTTAGACGATTTTTGTCTTATATAGCGTAAAATGTAAAGCGAAAAACGCCTGCCTTGCCGGCAGGCAGGTAAAACTATAGCGTAAAATTAAAAATTTTGAATTTTGGATTATCGATTTACGCTTTGCGCTTTTAGTTTTGCGCTTTTCTAATGGGTAGAAACCGAGGGCATCTTCATGCGGGTTTCCATGGTAATGCAGGGATTTTCCGATGTGCCGTCAGGCGGAGAAGCAAGCGCCGGATCCCAACAAGAAGTAATCCTAACGCTAAAATAATTTTGATTCAAACGTTGATCAGAAGGGTCATTTATCATCGGCTTATCAGGCACAAATACTTTTACCTTCCGGGCGATAATGTAATTAGCAGGTAAAGCTGCCCAGGAAGCAGGAAAACTGCAAGAATTACAATCCGTATCAGCGCACTTCTCACAATAACGTATTTGATAACTATTTGGATAACCCTGAGGAATGTAAAGATACGCTGCCCAGTTTCCCGGAACAGCATAATCATTATCATTAGCTAAAAACCTTATTACTTGCCCCCCTGCAGAAGCGCTTGCCGTAATTGCTAAAACCTTGCCCGCGCCAGAAGCAACCTCATTGCCCCGCGCCTTGCCTATTTCTTTAGTCATATGCTCTAAAGTATAAGATACTTCATTCTGCAGCTTAGATCTTCTGTCACTGGATAAAGCGTTGTGATTAATAAAAGTATTGATACTTGTTAAGGCGGCTAAAACAATACTCATGATAAGCAGGCTCATCAATAATTCCAAAAGAGTAACTGACCTATTAGGGTTAATCTTCATTTTGGCTCTGTCCACTTTATTTTTGTGACTACCCGGCGCAACCCTCCCGGATTTACGGGATCAACAGCGTCCACTACAGAAGTCACATTATATGTTACCCCGGAAAAAGTTGTTGAATAGGAAGGAGCAGCTCCATCATATAGCTGGTTACTTGCGGTATTCCATGAATCCTGGCGCACAAACCCATGTAATTGATCAATATAGTATTTGGATAACTGCGCTGCCTGCAAACGGGAACGGGAATGCTCTATGAACCCGCGGGAACTTACAAAAACAGCAACCAGCCCTCCGACGGTAATGGCGATAATCAAAACCGCGATTAAGATTTCAAGTAAGGTCATGGCTTTATTCTTCATATAATTCTACCCATAATAATAAAGGGGGCATCTTACGATACCCCCTTTATTTGTTTAAACTAACAAAACTTTAATAACATGTCCCCGAATCACTGGGTTCATCATCACCTTGAGTCATCTTATAGGTGCACGCTGCTCTTGCGGCCTGCGCGTCAAATTCAGAAATAGCAGGATTAGTAGTTGAAGTAATACTATATCCCCAAGCGTTGTTTGATTGAGGGATGGCAAGCTTTAGCATACTATTAATGTAAGCTAAATCATTAGCTGCCCTAGCTGGAACAGCATTTCCTGGAATAAGATACAGCCCTGTTTCCATACGGTAGATTCTCTCTGCCGCGGCAATAAGCTTCAAGGTCGCCCTTGCCTCTTTGCCCAGAGCCCTTTCCCGGACATTGGTGTAATTAACCAAACCTAAGCTTACCAAAATCCCCACAATCACAACCACTATGACGATTTCAAGTAGCGTGTAACCACGCGATTTCATACTCATCCATTGATTACCAATCGTTTCCACCTGCTCCATCTACACTAAGCGAAATTACAGAAGTAGTGCCAGTTACAGGATCCTTACCGCCCGAGGCACATCTCATTGCATAACAGGTACCAGGAACAGTGCCACCAGTAGCATCACAAAAATATTCAAAATAGAAATTAGCATTAGTACAAGTGTGATCGCCAGTACCGGTTGCAGCAGGTAAACCAGATTGCAAATCACCTATTGCCGCGTAGGCAGTACTATGCTCCTGATGATAAGCCATCTGCAAAGTACGCAACATACCCAAATTCGTGCGCGCTTCAGCTCTTCTGCCTTTTTCAATCATATTAACATACTGCACAAACCCCAATGTTGCCAAAACCCCGATGATGATGATAACTACAATTAATTCCAACAGCGTAAAACCTTTTTTCATAACTACTCCTTTCTTATGTTAATTTCTATTTTATTATAACGTTTACCTAAAATATATTTTAACCTTAAATTCTTTGTTGTCAATACCTTAATTAACCTTTTACCTTTACCCGCCAATCCTGCTTATGCTAAATATTGGCAAGAACATCCCGATAACAATAACCCCGATAATCACCCCCATCACAATAAGCATGATCGGCTCAAACATAGAAGCAAAACGGGTCAAGAATGTCTCCACATATTCCTGGTAAAAAAGATTTATTTTCTTGAACATCTGCGGCAGTTCTCCTATTTCTTCTCCGATAGCCACCATTTGAATCACCATCGGCTCAAAGAAATTACTTTTCTCAAGAGGATAACTTAAAGGCTTGCCGTCTCTGACATCTTCTTTAATTTGATGGATAATATCCGCCATAACTAAGTTGCCCACGCTATGCTCGGCAATTTCAAGCGAATAAAGTATCGGCACTCCGCTTTCCACAAGCGTTGACATCTCTGAAGAAAACCGCTCCACCACCAGCCCCTTGATAAAATCCCCGAAAATCGGAGATTTAAAAAGAAGCTCTTCATACTGCCTGCGGCCTTTTCTGGTTTTGAGGTATTTTCTTAAAAGATACCCGCCTAATACAGCTACGACGATAATAAATAGGAAACTATGCCGCAGGCCTTCACTAAAAGATATAAGGACCTTAGTAAGAAAAGGAAGCTCCACATTAAACCCCTTAAACAACTCGGCGAAAGTGGGGATTATTTTAAGGGTTAGAAATAATAGCGCGCCTAAGCCGGCAACCATAAGAATAATAGGATACAGAAGAGCGGAGATTATCCTTCTTCTAAAGGCGGCGTTTCTTTCAAGGTATCCTGCCAAACGCGAAAGCACCATTGCCAAGTTACCGCTTGCCTCTCCACTTTCTACCAGGTTAACCCAAAGTTCAGAAAAAACCTGCGGATGCCGAGAGAGCGCTTCGTGCAGGCTTAAACCTGCCTGCATATCCGAAGAAACCTTTTTCAATACTTTATATAAACCCCGGCTTGAAATCTGCAGGCAAATTATATCAACACTTTTTAGAATAGTTACGCCTGCTCCTAAAAGCGTGGCCAACTGCCGGCAAAAAAGCACCAAGTCATCGCCTGAAACCCCGTAATGCTTAAACTTACCTCTACTTGTAGGAGTTTTATCCGCCTGCAACCCTGCGGCAGATTGCTTGCTTTCATGCACAAGGCCTACCACTAGAAAACCTTTTGCCTGAAGCCGGCTTACTACATCTTCCTCATTGGTGCCTTCTTCAGTGCCGCTATGCTTTACCCCTCTTGAATCGCGCACAGTATAGAAAAATTTTGCCATAATTTATTCCTTTTATTCTAGTAGTCAGCGGCAATAGCAACTGAAAGCGCCTCTTCCAAAGAAGTAAGCCCCATCTCCACTTTCTTGATCGCGGAATCATACAAAGTCTGCATGCCGGCTTTTTTAGCGGCATCGCGGATCTTCTGATAGGGGACCCCTTCATTAATCAAAGTTTTTAATTCATCATTGGTATTCATTACCTCTGCCACAGATATCCTGCCCTTGTAGCCGATTTGAGCGCACTTGGAACAGCCTCTTGGCTTATAAATAAGCTCGGCGGTAAGCTTAAATTTCTTAACCTGCTCCGGGGTAGGCTCATAAGCTTCTTTACAGTCCGGACAGAGCCTGCGGATAAGCCTTTGGGCGACGATTAAAAGAAGAGACGGCGCCAAAAGATACGACTCAATCCCGATGTCCATAAGCCGGCTTACTGCTGAAGGCGCGTCATTGGTGTGAAGGGTGCTTAAAACCAAGTGCCCGGTTAATGCCGAGCGGATACAAATCTGCGCGGTCTCTAAATCGCGCACCTCGCCCACCAGCATGATATCCGGGTCCTGCCTTAGAAAAGAGCGAAGCGCGTTTGCGAAATTTAAGCCGATTTCCGGCTTTACCTGCACTTGATTTATGCCCTCTATTTTATACTCAACCGGGTCTTCAATAGTGATTATATTCTTGGAGGGGCTTTTGATTTCGTTTAAAAGCGCGTAGAGCGTTGTGGTCTTGCCGCTTCCAGTGGGGCCGGTAAGAAAAATCAGGCCATAGGGCATAGCGGCAGCTGCGCGCACCGCCTCCAGCTGTTTGGCGTCCATACCTAAAACATTTAAATCCAGAACTACAGAGCCTCGGTCCAGGATTCTTAAAACAATCTTTTCTCCGTAGATAGTAGGAATTGTAGAAATTCTTAGATCTACAACCCTGTCCTCCATTTTTACCAGAAACGTGCCGTCTTGCGGCAATCTTTTCTCGGCAATATCCATTTTACTTAATATTTTAATACGCGAGATGATCGGCAAGTGCAGGTATTTTGCCGGAGGGGGGATTTCATAGAGCTTGCCGTCAATGCGATAACGAAGGGAAATCCTGTCCTTAAACGGCTCAATATGAATATCCGATGCGCGCTCATCTATGGCCTGACGAATAATCAAATCCACCAGCTTTACAACTGGCGCCTCTTCAGCGCGGGCAACTAATTTATCTAAGCTTAATTCTTCATCCGCAAGGTCAATTGTGTTCACCCTATTATCTTGGGACTGGTCATCATAAGTATCCTGAACCGCGCGGTTTAACATCCCGGTCTTGCCATAGAATTCTTCTATTGATTTTAAAATATCAGAACGAGTGGCAATTACCGGATTGATGTCACATCCGGTAAGCTTTTTAAGATTGTCTATTAAGATTAGATCCAGCGGGTCAACCATAGCTACACTTAGAGAATTAAGCGTGCGCGAAAGCGGGATAACCAGGTTTTTTAAAGCAAAATCCTGCGAGATAAGCCTTTCAAGCCCCTGATCGACCGACGGCTTTAACATCCCGGTACCAAAGGTAAAAAAAGGTATGCCTAACTGCTTGCCCAAAACCACCACAAACTGCTCTTCTTTGATCATGCCTTCGCGGATCAAAAGTTCCCCCATGCGCCCGCCCTCCTGCCGCTGGATAATAATGATCTTCTCAAGCTGGGCAGGAGTAATCAGGCCCTCTTTAACCAGAAGCTCGCCTAACCTTAAATATTTTTCTTTGGGCATACTGTTTATTTTAGCAGGGATCACCTTTTCTTCTTTTCAAAGGCATTCAGGCTTGCGGTAATAATCGCCTCGCGTTTATTGCCAGGGGCCCCTAACGCAGAGCCGGTTTGCTTAACTTGCGCGTTGGCAAGCTGGGTGCTTGCGTCTTTAACGATGTGTGGAGTGATAAAAACAAGCAGTTCTCTTTCCTTGTCCTTGGAAATATTTTTATGGCGGAACAAAGCCCCTAAAACCGGAATATCCCCTAAAAACGGCAGCTTAGTGATAGTTTCTGTTTTTTCTTTACGGATAAGCCCTCCCAAAACTACGGTTTCTCCATCTTGGATCCTGACTACAGATTTAGTGCTTCTTTCTTCCGGGTCGCGGTAAGTATAAACAGTATTACCTTCGGTTATGCTATTGCCGGCAATAGCCTCGCTTACCTTAGGATTAACAAACATGGTAATTTCACCGGTTTTAAAGTTGACCTGTGGAGTTACCCTCAAGATTACGCCGGTTTCATATCTTTCCGCTTCTTTGGTAGTAGTGCTTGTGGAGCTATTGCCGGTATTAGTAGTAGAATTAATAATGCCCACAGATTCCTGGGTAGAGATCTTTATTTCCGCGGTTTCATTGTCTAAAGTCAAGATCTTAGGCCGCGCAAGAAATTTAGTATCGGTCTGGGATTTTAGAAAATCTAAGACCACCTGATAAGTGCTAATATCAGAGCCATCATTGCCGCTATTTACTTCAAAAGACCCAAAACCAGTTTTCTGCCCGGTGCCGAACGGGCTGCCTGAAGGAAATTTAGAGAGAAATGTCCCGCCTTTAAAAAGCGCGTTTAAAGTCATGGGCGACTGCCCGTATTTTACACCCAAAGCTTCGCTCAAGTTTTTATTCACGTCCAACATCTCCACTTCCAAAAGCACCTGCGGCACTGAAACATCCAGGGCATTCACAAGCTGAATAATATTGGGCATATTCTTAGGCACATCCGTAACAATAATGCTGTTGGTGCGGATATCTTCCATAACTGAACCATTCTCAGTAACTATCTTGGCTACCGCCGCGGCAATGCCTGAAGATCCTCCTGCGGCTGCCCCTGCCGTAGTAGAAACACTGCTTTTTTCGCGGTTAAAAGCTGACCCTGAAACCGTGGCATATTTAAGCGGAAAAACCTTGGTTTCGGTTTCAGTCTTGGGCTTTCCCAGGTCCTTGACGATAAAAATATTGGATTCCCTGTCCAGCTCATAAACAAGATTATTAGCGGTAAAAATCTTATCCATGGCGTCTTTAACCCCAACCTTATCCATATAAAGGGTCACTTTTCTGTCTTGCACGTTTTCCGAGGCGATAAAATTAAGCCCGGACTGCACAGAGAAAATCTTTAGAATATCTTTTAAAGAGGCATTCTGGAAATCCATGGAGATAAAAATATTAGGATTGTCAAACGGGATATCCATTTGCGCGTTTAACCCCGAAGGCGCGAAAATAAGCGCGAGGATAAAAAATAAGCTTATATATGATTTCCGGCGGTTATTCATTTGTGCCTCCCTCTTTTTTCTTTTTGGATATGCCGCTTCCGGATGCCGGAGCGGAAATATGAAACTGTGCCCCCTGATAGAAAATATCTATACCCTCTTTTGTAATATCCAAAATATGCGCATCCTGTATAATGTCGCCTTTTTTGACTACTTTATCATTAACTATCGCCTGCGGAGTAGCGGCCCCCCAAACCACGCCCTGTATGACTAAATCCGGAGGGATTATCTCTTCCTCCTGGTATTTCTTTGTTTCTTTAGTTTCTTCTTTCTCCTGGCGCTGTAATCTGAAAGGATCTCTATAATTGGCAGCTTTATATTCAGCCGCCGGCCGCTTAACATCATAGGCCTTTTCCTCTTTTTCTTCGTCGCCTTCAATAAGTTTCTTCATAGTGTTAGAAGTAGTATTGGCAAAAACAGTGGAACCTATCCCCAAAATTATGCAAAATAATATAATTTCATTTATAAAATTTAATTTGACCGGATATTTTCCCATATCTTAACCTTTAATTTACCAAAACAATTGTGCTTAAGGAAATCTCCACAAAAACCCTACCCACCCGTCTTTGCACGCCTGATCCTTCGGGGCTTAAAGACACGCTTTCTACCGTAAAGACATTTTTATTGCTCTCAAGATAGCTTATGAATCTGGCAATATCATGGTAGCTGCCTGCGGAGCATCTTATATCAAATAAGTATTTCTTGAAAAAAGAGTATTTGTTTTCTCCTGAAGGACGCATAGAATCAATCTCAATATCCGACTCCCGCGCGATATCGCCAATAACATCCAGAATGCCGGTGATCTCTTTGCTATTAAGATATTTGCGGTAGGCGTTTATTTCTTTTTCTTTTTCCTCAAGGCTTGCCAGCACCTTATTCTTGCTTTTTTCTTCTTCAATGCTTTTCTTTAAAGCATCTATATCCTGATTGCTCTTTATATAAATTTTAAAACCAATAATCGCGGCAATAGCCAAAACCACTATATTGATCAGGTAATCTTTATATTTGCTTGCATCTTTTACCGGCATAAAACCCTCTGTTCTAACCTTTTAATAAAAGATTAAATTTTGTGACTTCGGCCTTTTCCATTGTAGCATGGTCTATATAGGTAATAGACATTTCCTTAAAAACCCTGCTCAAAGACGGATCCTGCTTTAAGGCTGCCAAAAAGGCGTTAACTTCCTTGCGCTCTTTGTCGCTATCGCCTAAGAAAACAATCCCGTCAATGTTTACTTCTGTGCTATTTTCACCTTTTCTGTAATTTATGCGCGTAAGCATTATATCATCCGGGATAAGCCGCGGCAGGACATCCAGGGTATCCGTAAGATATAGCTGCTGCATCACTGCTTTGTGCAAAGCATTAATTTTATTTTTGCTCTCCTGCTCCATATCAACTAAACTCTGCAAAGTGGCGCTTGGGCCCACACTGGGTAACTGAGGCCTCAAAGAGATCACCGTATCAAGGTCATGCCTTACGGGAAACTGCTGGTATTGCCCCAAGCCCCAAATCCCCAAACAAGCTAATACGCCTATTGCGATAAACTTTGGGTCAACCTGAAAATCGCTGAAGAACGCGCCGAAATCAAGTTGATCTTCAATTTCTCTTTCTTTCTGCGTAAAAGCCTTGGACTTAGCCGAGATTATATTTACCTTAATATTGTCCTTGATGCATTTCATGATCGCGGTGCCATAACATTTTATAAAACTTAAGCTGTAATGCCTGGCCTTTCCGATATACCTATGGCTGTCCACAAAAACAGCCGGGACAAGCATCTCTTTAAGCAATAGTTCCAGATCATGCCGCTGTTCATCATTGCACAAGAAAAGCATCTTCTGGATTTTGCGTGACTGAAATTTCCGGTTATAATAATCCAGAGAAATCCTGATCTCTGTCTTTAATTTCTCTATTATCTGCGGCATGGACATTTCAGTTTTTCTGGTCAAGTCCTCGCTAACCGACGAAAGAGTAATATCCCTGCTAAAAAGCGGGAATCCATCCTCGACAACCGTGAAATTAATCTCTTCATCTTCAGAAAAATCCATGCTCAATACGCCTACTATCCCTTTTTGCATAAGATTAGTCAGGCGCATGAACCTTAAGAGGCTAAAACCCCCATATTCAATATTAATAAGCTTTAACCCCAGCTGCTCCACCACCGCCAAGTATTTATTCAAAGATTCTTTTTTAATGCCTGTATATAATACATTGTTCTTGCGGTTGGCGCGGTCAAATTTGACCTGAAAATCCGATACCAGATCTTCAGTCTTAAAGGGGATGTACTTCTTGACTTCAAAATTAACCACGCTGGCAAGTTCACCAGCAGGAAGAACGGGCGTTTCAAAGGTGCGGATTATCATATCTTGCCCAGACAATGACATAATCGCTTCTTTGGCTTCAATTTTGTTGCGGCGTAATTCTTCTTTTAAGAAAGCCACGATCTTAACTTCTTCGGGGACCTTTTCTTCCAGATCTTTCCCGGAAATAAGCGCGCGTGGGATATTGATCTGTTTAATGATCTTTTTCCCTTTTACCTCTATTAAAGCTATAAGGCTTGTGCCAAAATAAATCCCTAATGAATTGGCCATTATTTATCTCCTGTTGTAGATAAACGCCGTCTGCTCCTAAGCCAGGCGTCTACCTCGCGGCGGTCAAATCTCCAGACCCCGCCAACCTTAATACCTGAAATCTTTCTTTCGTGCAGCCAATTATAAATCGTCTGCTTCTTTAATTTCAGATATTCTGCTAACTCATCAATGTCTATAAGTCTTGGCATATAATCCCTATGTATTCTGCTTTATTCTTATTCAAATAACAGTGGAGTTCATTAAAACATCAAAAACTTATTTTGTCAAGTGTTTTTTTATGCAGACTTACTTGGACTTACTTATAGCAGTATACTCCGCCGGAAAAGATGACTAACAGAAATACGATAGATTTACTTAGACTTACTTAGACTTAATTATAGGTATACTCTGCGGTAGAATAGATGCAGAGATTATTTGAGACAGGGCAGGTTTTACCCGCACAGGTGGCGCCTGCGGGGCAAAGAATAATTTTTACTCTTTTATCCTTTATGCAAACGGGGAAATTATTATCATCTACCCGGCACTTTGGATTTGAATTACCTTCTGGGCAATCGCTAGATGACAAATGCCCACTTCTTAAGCTATCATAAGCATAAACCACCCCTGCCATGGCAGCATACTGGGCCTGGATCCTGCTTACTTGATGATGGGAAAGGCGGGAGTGGCTTCTTAGAATAGATAACATAACCTGCGCCAAGATCACCGCGATAAGCACAATAAATAAGGTAACAAGCAGCACGCTTGATCTTTGGAGATGGACCCTAATCATTTTTCCTTAAGCACACGGTATAGCCGCTTCCTTGCGATTGCACAAGGACATGACCCTCACGGGCAAGCCAACCTAAACTCATCAGCACATTATCACGAGATTTATCTATGCCCTTGACAAGATTTTCCAAAGAAACCTCTCCGTGCTGGTCAAGGAAATGCCAGATATCTCCGGCAATAATTCCGATTTCAGTGATCATTAAAATTCCTCCTTATCTTTCGTGAAGAATCCCTTTGATATTGGTTTTATTATAAGCTACTTCGAGCGGACGCGTCAACTATTTTTTATTATAATTGCCGCAACGCGGGCAGATAGATATAAACTCTTCTTTAGTATTAACATAAGTGTACGTGCAAACAGAACAAAACCAGATATATTTCTCCTCCAGAGAAAGCACGCGTTTCTTAGGGGCCTTATTCCAAAGCCAGAAAACCAGGGACACAACCGTGAAAAGCAAACAATACAAGCCAAGCGCTAATGAAAAATCCAAAGTGAACATTACTTAGCCCCCAATTCTATCTTTACCTTATGCCAAACACCGGACGAGATTTTATCCTGCTGGGTAGAAAGATACTGGCTTATATAACGCGCGCACAAAAGGTCCATCTCCAAATCCCCGGAAGAGATCTTCCGCCTTACGGTAATAAAGCCGGCCATCTGTCTGGGGGTAACCATATACTCCAATTCAATGTGCGCCTTTTGCTGATTGCGGAAATAAATACCGAAGTAATGCGGCAGCTGCGGATACAGTATTACTGTTGAAGTCTGAATCTTTCTTTTATATGGGCAAGAGGCTGATCCTGAAAGCCCTGCAAAAGATTTATTAGAGCTAAAAATAAGTCCCTGCTTAACTGCGGGTTTTAGGTGGTAGTTATTTAAAAAGTTTTCCGCGTTTTCCATTCTTGGCGCGGGGACAAAATAATGGGATTTCAAGAAAGCTTTCTTTACATCCAGATAGGGGCGCTTAACTTCAGCTGCCAAATCATATCTATTAAGTATGCCCCCAAAAGAAGAAACATTAAAACCTCTTAAATCAACCGGAATTCTGCCGAATGAAAATGAAAAAGCGGCAAAAACAAAAATGTGGCCTGCCAATGAAAAAATAAAACTTTTTCTGGAACAAAGGCAAACGCTCATTCCTGATTGGTGGCGATATTAATCTGGGTTATCCCGCCGTCTCTGGCCATGTCCCAAATCTCAACTATCCTGCCTAAAGATGCCCTTCTGTCGGATTTAATCAACACAGAATTGTTCTTGGAACTGGCGCGCTTAAATATATTCTTTAGCTCCGCTAAGGTAACTACTTTCCCGTCTAAGTAAACCACATTTTCATTAGAAACAACTATGTCGATATTTTCCGCCTTCAGTGTCTCGCTTGTCACCGCCTTAGGCAGGTTTACCTTGATCCCCGGCTGTATCACGAAACTTGAAGTAAGCATGAAAAATATAAGAAGCTGGAAAACAACATCTATAAGCGGGGCTATATCTATCTGCTTAAGCCCATGCTCTAATTTCATATGTTTTCTAAAGCGCATAGTTAAACCTTTCTATAGACTTTGTGAATGCGTACTTTGCCTTCAGATAGGCAAAGGTACGCATAGCGGCCTTTTATTCGGTTAAGAAATTTACCAATTCCGTGGCCGCTTTTTCCATTTCAAAAATAAAATTGTTTACCTTATTGACCAGATAGTTGTAAGCGACAAACGCCGGTATCGCCACGATCAACCCTGCCACAGTAGTAAGAAGCGCTTCCCAAATCCCCCCTGCCAGGTCTCCAGGAGACACAGGATGAAAACTTGTAGCCTTAGCTTGGATAGTCTGAAAGCACCTGACCATTCCGGTAACTGTCCCTAAAAGCCCTAAAAGCGGGGATATATGCGCGATAGTGGCTAACGCGGAAAGGTTCTTTTCCAGCCGCGGCATTTCATGCAAAGAAGCGTCTTCAATGGCCTCTTTGATCTGGGCCCTGGGGCGGTCATATTTCAGGATGCCGGCTTTTAAAATATTAGTAACCGGGCTTTCCGTCTTATCGCAGATTTCCAGCGCCTCCTTGACCTGATGATGCTTCATCTTATCCAAGATGCCTTTTAAGATACCCTCTTCGTCTATCTTCATCCGGCGCAGGTCCCAAAGCTTTTCCAGAATAATAGCCAAGGCAAAGATAGAACACAGAAGTATCGGCCACATTACCGGGCCGCCAGCCAAAAAGATATTCCATAGGCTCATTTTATACAATTCCATATTACTGCTCCTTTTTTAGATATTGTTTATTGATAAAACCTATTCTTTCATCGGCATATTTGCTTTCATCCACATTCATCGCGGATATTTTTTTGTAAGTGCTGACTGCCTGCTCAAAATCTTCCTTATTCTCGTAAATGGCCGCTACCCTTAAAAGCGCCTTTAGGCTTAATTTTACATCATCGGGATACAAATAAGCCAGCTTCAAATATTCTTCAATAGCCTGGTCATACCTGCCTCTTACTTCATCAATCTCGGCTATTTTAAACTGGATTGAGGCCATCTCGCTTGAAGGGACCACCTCCTGGCTCTTATGGTAGAAATTCACCGCCTCATCGTAATTACCCTGGTCCTGATAGCCTTGAGCGATCTTAGGATAAACAAGGCCTGAAAGATTGGGATAATCTTGCAAGACCTGGTTGTAGGCCTTAACCGCCGTTTCAGTCTTTTTTTCTTTCAAATAAAGGTCTGCTATGGCTACTGAAGCGGTGGCAGATAATTCAGATTTGCCAAACTCTACGACCTTTTGAAAATTCTTAATCGCTTCGTCGTAATTGCCTTCCTGGTCATAAATGGCGCCTAACGCATAGTAAGCATTGGGGGCTAAACTTGCTTTAGGAAAATCCTGGGTCAATGAAGCAAAATAGCGCTTAGCCATATTCAAGTCATTATTGCGGTAATAATATTCCGCCAGCCACCAAACCACTTCCGAGGTAAGCGATGAATCCGGGTATTTTGTGCGCAAGGCATTAAAACGCTGCATTGCCTCTTTCTCGTCGCCCAGATGGTACAAGCAATCCGCTATTTGATATTCTGATTTTTGAAGAAGCTGGATATCCTGATTGTAAACGCGAATAATATTCTTAAATACCTCTATCGCTTCATTGTAAGAGCCCAGGTTATACAGGCTTACTGCCCATAAATACATTGCCTGAGAAGCTAATGGGCTGTCTTTAAATTCATCTTGGAACTTAGAGAAAATTTCTTTGCTGGCCTGATAATTTTCACGCTGGAAATAACTTAAACCCAAAGCATAAGAAGCATCATCAAGAAGTTTGGAATCCGGATACTTGCTTTTCAGGTTCTGGAAAACAACCGCCGCGGAATCGTAATTAGAAGTTTTTAACATAGTCAGGCCCAGCTGATATTGCACATAATCCTCATAGAAACTTCCCCGGTAATCTTTAAGTATGCTATTATAGGCTTCCTGCGCTTTTGCGTAGTCACCCTGCTCAAAATAAGCATCTCCTATTTGGCACAGCGCGGAGACTTTGATCGTCTTATCTTCGCTTTGTTTAACTATCCTCTGGAACTGGCCTATGGCTGCCTTGAATTTTCCTTCTTTAAGATAGGCCCAGGCAAAACCATAATGAAATTTATCGCTTATGTCGCTTGAGAGGCCTTCTGGCAATTTCCCCTGCGCCTCCTGATAAACATCAACCGCACCCTTATAATCCCCCAAGTTATACAAGGCATCGGCTTTTCCTATATACCCCTGGATAAGCACTACCGGATCAGAAGCCTCCAGAATAAGCTTGTCGTAAATATCCCTTGCCTGGCCATATTCTTCTGTCTCTATCATAAGAATGCCTTTGGCAAGATACAAGGCATTTTGGCTGGCTTTCTCAAGCTTATCAAAAGGGATGCTTTCTAAAACCTCTTTTGCCTCTTTGTATTTTTTTAATTTAAGATACGCCCATCCCATGCCCAGCTTAGATAAACCTTGCATCTTATCGTCGCCTGATAAAGATAAAACCTTCTGGTAAGCCTCGAGAGAAGCGGCAAAATCGCCTAAATAATAATCTGATTCTGCCAGATAAAAATACAGGTAACCAGACTTAGCGCTATCTTTGGAGTACGACTTGACATTCGCGTCAATTTTCTCCTTAAGAAGCCTGTAATCTTTTAAGTTATATAAACATTCGAATATTTTAAAACTTGCCTCCCTCCAGAAAGTATCCTGGGGGAATTTTTCTTCAACAGTTTTAAAATAAGAAAGGGCACTCTTATATTCCTGAGCCTGAAAATCGCACCAACCAAGCGAATAATACGCCAATCCCAGATATTTGGAATTAGGATAGCCATCCACGATCTGTTTATAATAAGAGGATGCCTTGATAAAATCATTTCCCCGGAAATGCACTTCCGCTATCCAGTAAATTATCTCATCTTTAACCTCGGATGCAAAAGGCTGCTGTATAAGCCATTCAAATTTCTGCAAAGCAGCAATAAAATCGTTTTTATAGAAATACGACTGCCCGATGATAAGGTGGGCTTTGGCCAGCTTGGCAGATTGCGGATAATTCTTGAGGAACCTTTCTGACAACTCCAAAGAAACGTCATAAAATCCGTCTTCCAAAGCTCTTTTGGCGACAAAAAGCGCCTCTTCTTCTTTGTCTTCGGAGTTTTGAGCTTGAGTCTGGGCATAAGAAGCTACGCAGTATACACTAGAAAATAGAAACACCCCTAGAGTGATTAATATATTTATTATAAAATTCTTTCTTTTCATTTTTAATTTAATCTTCTTACTTTTGACTTTTTACTTTTGACTTTTTACTTATTTCACTATATCACTTCCTTTTCCCGCCTTCAATATCTTTCTTAAAAACTCTCCCGTATAGGATTTCTTTGACCCTGCTAAATCTTCCGGGGTTCCGCAAAAAACAAGCTCTCCCCCCTTATCGCCGCCTTCAGGCCCTAAATCAATAATATAATCCGCGCATTTTACTACTTCCAAATTATGTTCAATAACAATAACCGTATTGCCTTTATCCACCAGCCGCTGCAGCACAGTAATAAGCTTATGCACATCCGCGAAATGTAAGCCCGTGGTCGGCTCATCAAGTATATATAAGGTCTTCCCGGTTGAACGCTTGCTTAATTCACTGGCAAGCTTAATTCTTTGCGCCTCGCCTCCGGAAAGAGTAGTGGAGGACTGGCCCAATTGAACATATTCCAAACCCACATCATACAGATATGACAGGGTATTTTTAATTACCGGGATATTCTCAAACAATACAACCGCTTCTTCGACGGTCATCTCCAAGACATCAGCAATGGATTTTCCTTTATATTTAACCTCTAAAGTAGCATCATTAAAACGCCTGCCCTTGCAGATATCGCATTTCACATAGACATCCGGCAAGAAATGCATCTCTATTTTCTTGATTCCATCTCCCATGCATGCCTGACAGCGCCCGCTTTTAACATTAAAAGAAAACCTTCCCGGCTTATATCCGCGCATCTTAGCTTCCGGAAGCCGGCTGAATAAATCACGGATATGGCTAAACACTGCTGTGTAAGTAGCGGGGTTGGAACGGGGCGTTCTTCCAATAGGCGACTGATCCACGACAATAACCTTGTCTATAAGGTCTGCCCCTAATAGTTCATCGTGCGCTCCGGGTTTCTCGCGGGAACTGTAGATCTTCTGATTCAACCCCCGATACAGTATATCCTCTATAAGCGTTGATTTCCCCGAACCGGAAACGCCTGTCACAGCAATAAAAGCGCCTATGGGAAATTTGACATCAATATTCTTTAAGTTATGCTGCCGGGCGCCTTTAATTTCAATGGCCCTATTAGGATCAAAAGTGCGGCGGCTTTCTGGAATGGGAATATCCAATTCGCGGCGTAAATATTTAGCGGTTAAGCACTGTTTATTCTCCAGCAATTGTTTATTGGTACCGGCAAAAACTACATGCCCTCCATGAAGCCCCGCGCCCGGGCCTAAATCCACAACATAGTCAGCGGCTCTTATGGTATATTCATCATGCTCCACCACTAATACCGTATTGCCTAAATCCCTCAAAGATTCCAATGTTGAAAGAAGCTTAATATTATCCCGCTGGTGCAGGCCGATACTGGGCTCGTCTAAAACATACAAAACTCCTACCAAGCGCGAACCCACTTGAGTGGCAAGCCGGATTCGCTGCGCCTCTCCTCCGGAAAGAGTGGAACTTTTTCTCTCTAAAGTTAAATAATCAAGCCCCACATCAATACAAAACTGCAAACGCTGATTTATCTGTTTCAAGCATTCTGCGGCAATAAGTTTATCTTTGGCGCTTAAATTAAGGGAAGAGAAAAATTCCTTTGCCTTATTTATCGGCATCTGAGCTACTTCCCAAATATTCTTGCCCTTTATCTTAACGCTGAGGCTTTCTTTCTTAAGGCGCGCGCCATTACAGCCCGGACAGGCAAGCGTAGACATAAATTTGGATATTTCATGCTTTAAATAATCGCTGTCGGTGTCCCTAAAAAGCCTTTCTAAGTGCGGGATAACCCCCTCAAAAGGCTTACTGCCGATTTCGATATCCGTACCATAAAGGATCGCTTTCTGGGTGTCTTTCTTAAGCTTATTAAAAGGCGTGTCCAGACTAAACCCCAGTTCGCGCGATAACTCGCGCAAAAGCCAGCGGTAATACATAATATAGCCTCGTCCGCCTCTCCTCCAGACGGCAAGCGCGCCCTGATTGATAGATTTATCTTTCTCCGGGATGATCAAATCCAGGTCAAACTCAAATTTTGTACCCAAGCCGTTACATTCCGGGCAGGCCCCATAAGGAGAATTAAAAGAAAAAATGCGCGGCTGGACTTCCGTATAACTTATGCCGCAGTTTGTGCAGGCATAGTGCTGGCTATATACTGATTCGGCTTCTTTACCGCTAGAAAGCTTGGCGGCAACAACCACAATGCCTTGGCCTGCCTTTAACGCGGTTTCTATGGAATCAGTAAGCCGCGGCTTTACAGCCGGCGCAATGGTCAGCCTGTCTACCAGAACTTCTATGTTATGCGCTTTATATTTATCTAAATTTATTTTTTGATCCAACTCATATATTTTACCATCGACGCGCGCGCGGATAAAACCTGCCTTCTTAAGATTTGAAAACTCCTGCCGATATTGCCCTTTTCTACCGCTTATTACTTTTGCTAAAATCTGAATGCTTGCGCCTTCGCCTAATTCCATAACCTGCTGGACGATCTCTTGGGCGCTCTGGCGCTTCACAAACCTGCCGCATTGATAACAGGATACCTCTCCGATACGCGCAAAAAGAAGGCGCAAATAATCGTAGATTTCGGTTTGGGTAGCTACCGTGGAACGGGGGTTACCGCCAGCAGTCCTTTGTTCAATAGCAATTGCCGGAGAAAGGCCTTCAATATACTCCACATCCGGTTTCTGAAGCTGACCTAAAAACTGCCGGGCGTAGCTGGAAAGGCTTTCCACATAGCGGCGCTGGCCTTCGGCATAGATAGTATCAAACACAAGGCTTGATTTACCTGAGCCGGATAAACCGGTAACCACAATCAATTTATTGCGCGGAAGCTCTAAAGAAATGTTTTTTAAGTTATGTTCCTTGGCGCCGCGAATGATGATATTGGAAGTCATATTAGAAAGAAAACTTGGGGACGGTTCTATTTTTCTACCTTTAATAGTTATTTAAAAATAGAACCGTCCCCTTGTTTTTGTTTTACTTCTTTTTCTTCTTTTTCCCGCCTCTTTTCATTACCGCGCAGGAGATGTCTCCATTTTTGTCAACGAAATACAAGTAACCTTCCTGTCTCTTGATGCCGCATTTAGCAACTTTCTTGGGGCTTCCGCCTTTTTTGTTGCCTCTGGCCATCTTCGCGCAGGAAATGTCACCTTGCTTGTCGACGTAATAGAGGAAACCTTTTTCCCTCTTGATACCGACCTTCGCTAATTTCTTCGCCATATTCTGTATTCACCCCCTCTCTTTTTGAAGTTAATTGAGGTTGCATGAGGTTAAATGATGTTACGTGAGGTTGCATAAAAGAAATTATTTTGCAACGTCATGTAACTTTATGTAACCTCATGCAACTTCATGTAACATTCTTCGAGCAACTTCATTTAACCTTATTTAACTTCATGTAACTTCATTTAACATCTATTATGTGCCTATTTTAACCGGCAGAAAAATATCGCGCAACAGCGCCTTTGCCGATAAAAAAGCCAAGTAGCTGGTCTTTGGGTTGCCCGGATGCAATACATTCTCCGAACGGCTATAAAAATTACCGGCCCGGGAAATTATTTGCACTTCATGTATGTTCTTGTTAACCTTTGGAGAAGCAACGATCTTTACTTTTGTTTGCTTCGCGCCTATTCCAACTAATGATAAAACAGCCGCCACATTGATATTCTGCGGAAAACAACGCACTGCCCTTAAAGCGTTTCCGTAAAATAAAACTTTTTTACTCTTAATTTCGGAAAGCACAATGCGCTTCTTAATCAAATATTCCACTTTCTTAAAAGCGATAGGGTTTTTAGTGGTAGTAAGCGTGACCTTTTTGACATCTGACAGATTCAGGGCCTTTAAGGCATCAACCCCGCCGATAGCTCCGCTTGGGATATAGACTTTCACCTTTTTCTTTTTAGCTAAATTAAATATCCGCGGATAACTCTTCAGAAGCCCTCCCACACTCATCACCAATATATCCTTGCCGTTATTGACAGCCTGACGGCAGATTCCGCCTGAGGCCTGAGCGCTTGAAGATTCTATTATAAAATCAGAGAAGCTGATCAGGTCTTTAAGGGAAGAAACTGCCAAAGAAATATCTTTGCGAAGCGCCACAGATAAAAGCTGCGCCTTATCGGGCTGAGTGTCAAACAATGCCGACACGTAAGCATCTGCAGAAAATTCTTTAGTTATAGCTTTTGCCAAAGAAGAGCCGATCGCTCCGCATCCGACAATCCCGATCCTTATTTTCTTTCGCATTAATCCACCAATAGGTTATCAATCAAACGCGTCTTCCCGATCCAAACCGCCAAACAGACCAAATCGCCTTTTTTAACAAACAGGACATCCTGCAAAGTCGCCGGATCAACAATGGCCACATAATCTATTTTCGCTTCTTTTACCCGGACAATCAATTTGCGCATTTGGCCTATGATCGTTTTCGCATCGCGCACGCCAGATTTAACCATTTCTCTGGCCAAAGAAAGGCTTGAGCATAAAATAAGGGCTTTTTCTTTTTCCCTGCCAGATAAATAATTGTTGCGGGAACTTAACGCCAAGCCATCTTCGCTTCTTACTGTCGGGACAATTTTTATCTGTGTCGGGACATTTAGGTCTTCCGCCATCTTTTTAATTATTGCCGCCTGTTGAGCGTCTTTCTGCCCAAAATAGGCTTTATCCGGAAGGATAATGTTAAAAAGTTTCAAGACTACCGTTGAGACGCCGCGGAAATGCCCGGGGCGGAATTTCCCGCAAAGGACTTCTGATAACCCCTCCACCTTAACAAATGTTTTATAACCTTTAGGATACATTTCTTCAGGGCGGGGATAAAAAATAAGATCCACCTTTTCTTTGGCGCAGACTCGCGCGTCAGAGTTAAGATCGCGCGGGTATTTCTTTAAGTCTTCATGAGGCGCAAATTGCGCAGGATTAACAAAGATACTTACTGCCACTATATCGTTTTCTTTGCGGGCAAGCCTAATAAGGCTGGAATGCCCCTGATGTAAAGCTCCCATGGTCGGTACAAAACCCACAGATTTCCTAAGAAGCCTGTACTTATTCAGAAACTTCCTGGCCTGCCGGATATTTTTTGCAATAAGCATAACTTAAATAACCTCAATAAGCGGTTTTAAAACAAACAACCGCTCAAACACCCTGGGATGCGGGACTTTAAGCCTTTTATTATTGACTACCCGATTTGAATAAAAAAGAATATCCAGATCAATTGCGCGCGGCCCCCAGCGCACAGTCTTTTTTCTGCCTAATTTCTTTTCTATTGTTTTTAGATTATCCAACAACTCTAAGGGTGTAAGTGCGGTCTTGATCTTTAAAGCAGCGTTTAAGAAATCCGGCTGGTCTTTTGGCCCGCCCAATGCTTTAGTCTTGATAAGATGTGACAACTTCAAGACGCGCGTTTTTGGAATGCGGGAAATCTCGGTGACCGCATTTCTAATTGCGCTGTGTCTGTTGCCAAGGTTCGCGCCTAAGCCCAAATAACAAGTAACCATAATTTTAAAGAATTTAAATCACTTTAGCTAAACGATTAACTGCTTCTTTTATTCTATCTACAGGAACAGTTAAAGCAATACGGATGTAGCCTTCGCCAGCCTGCCCAAAACCAACTCCCGGGGTAACAATAATATCTGCTTCCTTTAAGATCTTGGCGGCAAAATCTATAGAACTTTTTTTACCGGGGATTTTTATCCAAGAATAAAAAGTGGCTTTCTGCGGCTTAACATTCCAACCTAATGTATTTAACCCCATAACTAAAGCATCGCGGCGGTTTTGATACATCTGACACATCTTAAGTACATGCTCATCAGAGCCCTCAAGTGCGGATAAGGCTGCTACTTGCACAGCAGAGAATATCCCAGAATCAATATTTGACTTAACTTTAGCAAGGCCAGCGATCAATTCCTTATTACCGCATGCCCAAGCCACCCGCCATCCAGTCATATTGTAAGTCTTAGATAAAGAATGAAATTCAATAGCCACATCCCTTGAGCCGTCAAATTCCAGAATGCTTGGTGGACGGTAATTATCATAGACCATTTCTGAATAAGCCAGATCAGAAACAATGATAAGTTTATGTTTGTGGGCGAACTTTATAAGTTTAAGATAAAATTCTTTTCCGGCAATACTAGCTGTGGGGTTATTAGGATAATTAACGTAGATTATGCGGGATTTCTTAAGCACTGCGCGGCTTATTTTATTTAAATCCGGCAAAAAGTTATTCGTCTCCAACAGCGGCATTAAATACGGCTTGCCCCCAGCTAAAATAGTACCCCCCTTATACGGAGGATAGCAAGGATCAGGAATCAAAGAATAGTCGCCGGGATTTAAAAATGCCAGCGGGAAGTGCGCGATCCCTTCTTTAGAGCCGATGAGGGGGAGTATTTCGGTATCCGGGTCTAAAACAACATTAAACCTTTTATGATACCATTTGGACATGGCTTGACGCAAAGAAGGCATCCCCTGGTCCAAGGCATAACGGTGATTGGCCGGGTCTTTTGCCGCCTGATATAACCTCTCAATTACATGCGCGGGGGTCGGCTGGTCCGGGTCGCCAATTCCTAAATCAATAATATCTCTTCCTTCAGCGCGCGCCTTTCTTTTGGCCTTATCAATTTCCACGAACAAATACGGCGGCAAACTGGTAATTTTCTTAGAAAGCTTAAACATTTATCTCCTTTTTTGCCCCTTACTTTAATACGTCCTGCATTGTATATAGCCCGGCAGGCTTTCCGGCAACCCACTTGGCGGCTTTTACCGCACCTACGGCAAATAAATCCCGTGTATGCGCCTGATGTTTGATTTCAATGCGTTCGGAATTTCCGCAGAAAATAATGGTATGGTCTCCAACGATGTCTCCCAAACGTACAGCATGCGCGGGGATTTTCTTCCCGGTTGACTCTTCTAAGATCGAGACTATTTTCTTGGCCGTCCCCGAGGGGGCGTCTTTCTTAAACTTATGATGCGCCTCCACAACTTCAATATCATAATCTTTGCCCAAGCGTTTGGCAATTTCTGGGAGAATAGAAAACAAAACATTTACTCCGATAGACATATTAGGAGTAAAAACAACCGGCACTACAGCAGAAACTTCTTCCACTTTCTTAATCTGCTCTTGGCTTAATCCGGTAGTGCCTAAAACAAGCGCCTTTTTATAACGCGCCACATAATCAAGGGTTGCCTCTATAGATTCAGGCAAAGTAAAATCAACCAAGACATCAATCAAGAATATCCCGTCCGAATTAGAAGAAACCTTCAGTTTCCCTACTTCCCTTCCGATCAGAGGAGTGCCTTTTTTCTCCAATAAAAGCGTCACCTCTATATCTTTATCGTGCGCAGCTAACTCATAGATACGCCTGCCCATTTTTCCGCAGGCGCCTGATATACCAAGCTTTATCATAAAAACTCCTCCATTTAAGGTTAATTGAGGTTAAATGATGTTAAATGAAGTTGCAAAAAGCTTTTAAGCAACCTAATTTAACCTACGGTAACTTCATGTAACCTTATTTAACTTCCTTTATAATAACCCGTAATTTTTCAACGCCTTCTTAAGTTTCTCTACATTGTCAGGAAGCATTTCTGACATCGGAAGACGAAGTTCCGGTGAACACATCTTTAACAGGCCCATCGCGGTTTTAACCGGTATAGGATTTGTTTCAATAAACATAGCTTTGACAAGCGGAAAAAGTTTGTAATGCATATCTTGCGCCTTTTGGATGTCGCCATCTTCAAAGACATTTACCAGCCTGGAAACATCTTTTGGAACAATATTAGCCACCACAGAAATTACCCCTGCTCCTGCGATGCTTAAAACAGGAAGTGTGAGCGCATCATCTCCTGAAAGAAGAATAAATCCTGCTGGAGTAAGACTTAAGATACGAGACATCTGCTCAAGATTTCCGGATGCCTCTTTCACTCCTACAATATTCTTACATTCAGAGGCCAGCTTCGCGATAGTTTCCGGCTCGATATTAACCCCTGTGCGGGAAGCAATATTATAAACAATGATCGGGATATCTACTGCTTGGGCTATTTTCTTAAAATGCTGGTATAACCCGGTCTGGGTAGGGCGGTTATAATACGGAGCTACCTGCAAAGAAGCATCTGCGCCCGCATGAAAAGCGTGCTTCGTTAAAGTGATCGCCTCATCCGTAGAGTTGGAACCTGTACCGGCAATTACCGGCACGCGCTTATTCACCTGCTCTATGGCCAATTCAATCAAACGCTGGTGCTCTTTAACCGACAATGTCGCGGATTCACCTGTAGTGCCGCAGGGGACGATGCCGGAAGTGCCGTTTTCAATCTGAAAATCAATTAAACTTCTGAATCTCTTCTCGTCAATTTTTTCGTCTTTAAATGGCGTGACCATAGCCACAATTGATCCTCTAAACATAGTATTCTCCTTGGTATACAATTTTTGCTTTGCCCTCTAACCAGACATCCTTGAAACCATCGCCTGATTTTTGAAAATCAACTTTTAATATCTGGCCGCCCCGGGTGTGGACATTTATAATATTAGCTGTAAGCGGTAAGTTGTAAGCGGTAAGCAAACCCGAAGCAACAGAGCCGGTACCGCAGGCTAAAGTTTCGCCCTCTACGCCTCTTTCATAAGTCCTTATCCTGATAGAAGTATTATTCAAAACTTCCACAAAATTTACATTCGCGCCTTGCGGCTTGAAAACCTGATGATAACGAATAGCTCTGCCTAAATTATCCACGTCAATTTTATCAAGGCCCTCCACAAAAATAACCGCATGCGGGACCCCGGTATTAATAAAATTAACCTTAAGCGTTCTGCCATTAAGCTTAATTGGAATGTTTAATCTTAAACCTTTGGGATCAGTTAATTTAATCTTTACATTATTACCGTTTACTAAAGAATGTATATCCCCTGCT
Source organism: Candidatus Omnitrophota bacterium (assembly GCA_025453395.1). NCBI lineage: Bacteria > Pseudomonadati > Candidatus Omnitrophota > Candidatus Omnitrophota bacterium. Next base: position 54,802 of record JALOQK010000002.1, on the reverse strand, counting down.
TTGGTTTCTATTTTTATCTTTTGCTGACAGCTGACAGCTGACAGCTGACAGCTGAAATACAACGCCGCGCACCTAGCCCCATTGCCGCACATCTGGGCTTCAGAGCCATCGGCATTAAAAATACGCATACCGCAGGAAGCGGAACGCTTGCCATGAGATAATACAAGCTGTGACAAAATTAGCAGCCCATCAGCCCCAGCTCCATATTTTCTGTCACAAATAGATTTAGAAAAAGCTTTAAGCTTTAAGCTATAAGCTTTAAGCTTATCAACAACGACAAAATCATTACCAGATGCGACCATTTTTGTAAATTTTATTTTTCTCATTTTCGCCTTAAGAACTGCGGGATTTTCTCGTTACGTATTAGATCCTCGCGAATCTCTCTATTTCTAATCACAAAATCTTTTTTGCCGACTACCATTACTTCTTGGGCGCGGCAGCGGGAATTATAATTGCTGGACATGCTAAAACCATAGGCGCCGGCGCTCATAATCGCCAAATAATCGCCCTCTTTAATTTGTGGCAATAGGCGGCCTTTGGCAAAATAATCCCCGCTCTCGCAAATAGGGCCGACCACATCAAACTTTTGACTTTTGGCTTTTGGCTTTCCACCTTGAAATCTTACCAACGGCAGGATTTCGTGATACGCTTCATAAAGGGCCGGCCTTATCAAGTCATTCATTGCCGCATCCACAATAATAAAATTCTTCTTAAATGTTTTTTTGACATACAAAACCTTTGCCAATAATATCCCGCTATTACCGACGATAAACCTTCCCGGCTCCAGAATAATCTTCAAACCTGTCTTCTTAAGCAAACCCATAACCTTGCTAGCGTATATAGCGGCTGTCTGCGGAGTTTCTTTATTATAAACAATGCCTAAACCCCCTCCAATGTTCAAATACTGCAGACAAATGCCGTCTTTCTTCAAGGAATCGATAAACACTGCTATTTTCCTTATCGCCGCCACAAACGGAGCGCTTTGAGTGATTTGAGAGCCGATGTGGATGTGAATACCGCAAATGCGCAGATTAGGAAATTCAGCTGACCTGCCGAATATCCTGCGCGCGCTTTCAAGGTCAATACCGAATTTATTGGTAAGTTTTCCGGTAGTAATGTATTTATGGGTCTTGGCTTCAACGTCGGGATTGATACGCAGAGCTACCCGGGCAGTTTTATTTAAATTACCTGCTATGCGGTTAATATTCTCAAGCTCCGGGATAGATTCCACATTAAAGAATAAAATACCTTTCTGTAAAGCCTGTTTTATCTCCTGAGCGGTTTTGCCCACCGATGCATAGACGATCCTTTCAGGGGGACAGCCGGCACGAAGCGCGCGGAACAATTCTCCTCCTGAAACTATATCAAGCCCTGCGCCTTTCTTGACAAGCGCCTTTAGAATGCTTAAGTTTGAATTTGCTTTCACCGAATAACAAATAAGCGCGTCAATTTCACTGAAGGCATCTGTTAATTTCACAAAGTGGTCGACTAAAGTCTTATAGCTGTACAGATACAGCGGAGTGCCGTGTTTAACAGCCAGCTCCTGGATATCAGCGTCTTCGCAAAAAAGGCGGTTATTTTTATATTGGAAATAATGCATCTTAATCCTTTGTTGACCTTTTTAAACTTGTGGCATAACCCGGATCAAAGATTTTCTTGATCTTTTGTGAACTCAAATACTGCGAGAAATTCTTTAAAGGGTCATCGCTTAAATGTTGTATCTTTATATTGTTATCCTCGCAATAACGGATGATCTTGCCTACTATTTCATGCGCAGTCCTAAAGGGGACGCCCTTAGAAACTAAATATTCCGCGATTTCAGTGGCATAAAGAGTCTCATCTTCTAGCGCGCGCGTAACAGCTTCTTTGTTTAAGGTGACCTTTTTGACGAACTTAGACATGATCAAAAGCTCTTCCAAGACAACTTGCGTTGAAGAAAAAAGCGGCTCTTTATCAAGCTGCATATCCCGGTTATAAGTAAGCGGCAAACCCTTCATCGTAGTCAATAAGGAAAACAGATCCCCATATACTTTACCGGTATACCCGCGTACCAATTCTAAGAAATCTGGATTCTTCTTGTGCGGCATCAAGCTTGAGCCAGTGCAAAATTCTTCGGGCAGGTTCAGGTAATTAAATTCTCTTGTGGAATAAAGGATAAAATCCTCGGCTAAACGCGACAGATGCATCTGCAAAATAGCAAAGATACTTAATAGCTCAATGATAAAATCCCGGTTGCTGACGTTATTCAAAGAGTTGTGCGCCGATGATATCCTAAGCGGCAGGTCCTGTGAGATCTTATCCGCGCACTCCTTGATCGCCTTCTGATAATCATCTTTCTTGATGAAGCTTCCGGCTAAAGCGCCTGATCCGATATAAACCTTCAGATTATCCAGATATATCTGAAGCCTCTCTGCGTCCTGATTAAACATTTCCAGGAAGCTGAGCAGATAATCAGAAAATTTCACGATCTGCGCCCGCTGGGTATGGGTATAACCAACAAAATAATCATACTTATAAGCGTTAGCAAGCCATAAAAACGACTTTTTTAACTCTGTTAAGAGTTTAAATATCCTTGATCCCTGCGAAAGGCAATAATATTTTTCATCAAAAACCACCTGATCATTTCTGGAACGAAAACTGTGCATTTTAAGCGCGACTTCCCCTACCTTGCTTTCAAGTTTATTCTGAATATAAGTATGGATATCTTCGCAGGCAGGGTCATATTTAAAATTGCCGCTTTTAACCTCCGAAAGAACCGCGCTTAATCCCGCCCGCAGTCTCTTGGCTTCAGAAGGGTTTAACACTCCCGTATGCGCCAGGGCATTGATATGGATCATGGAGTGGTAGATATCATATTCAGCAAGCTTATAGTCATACTGAATAGACTTCTGGAAATTATAGAAATCAGCGTCTATCTGCTTCTTAAACCTTCCCCCCCATAATTTCTTAGCCATGTATAAAAACCTCCGTAATTATAAGGTTAATTAAAGTTGCATGAAGTTACCGAAGGTTACATGAAGTTGCTTTAAAGCTTTTTGCAACCTCATGTAACATCATTTAACCTCATGTAACCTTATACAACCTCACCCATTTTTTTCATCTCTTATACGGCATTCCCCAAATCTTAATAAAACCTTCTGCTAACTTTTGATCAAACTTATCTTCTTTCCCGTATGTAGCTAATTCTTTTCTATACAAAGAATTTTTAGAAGACCTGCCTACCGCAACACAGCTGCCCTTAAAAAGCTTCAACTTTATTGAACCGGTTACCAATTTTTGGGTAGATTCAATAAAGCCATCGAGCGCCTCTTTTAAAGGAGAATACCATAAGCCGTAATAGACAAGCTCTGAATATTTTAAAGCGATTATTTCTTTAAAATGCGCCAACTCTCTATCCAGAACAAGCGACTCCAGCTCGCGATGCGCGATATGAAGCATTGTCGCAGCAGGGGCTTCATAAATTTCCCGGGACTTAATGCCCACAAGGCGGTTTTCAATCACATCCGACCTGCCCACGCCATAGGCGCCGCCGGTTTCATTAAGCTGGCTGATCAGATCTTTTAATTTATAACTTTTGCCTTCTATTTTCTTAGGCACTCCATCTTCAAAATAAATTTCTATGTATTTAGGATAGCTGGAACCGCCGCTTTGAGTCTTAGTGATAAGATACGCATCCTCCGGTGGCTCCTGCTGCAAATTTTCTAATATCCCGGACTCAATGCTGATCCCCCAAATATTGCGGTCAATGCTGTAAGGCTTTTTTTTGGTAACATCTATCGGAATGCTATTTTTAAGCGCGTAGTCTATTTCTTCTTCGCGGGATTTAAATTCCCAATCACGCACCGGGGCGATAATCTCAAGCTTGGGATCCAGTATAGAAGCGGCAACTTCAAGCCTGACCTGATCGTTGCCTTTGCCGGTACAGCCATGGGCGATTGCCTGAGCCTTTTCTTTATGCGCCAACTCTACCAGATGCTTGGCAATTAAAGGCCTGCCTAATGCGGTAGCCAAAAGGTATTTGCCTTCATATATGGCATTGGCCTTTAAGGCTGGAGCAACAAAATCCCGGACAAATTCATCCTGCAGGTCTTTAATAAAGAACTTGCTTGCCCCGGCAGCGTATGCTCTTTTTTCAATTGCCGATAAATCCTCGCCGCTGCCTAAACCCTGGCCCAAATCCGCGGTAAAACAAATAACTTCATAACCCTTATCCTTTAGCCAACGCACGATACAAGAAGTGTCTAAACCGCCCGAATAAGCTAATACAACTTTCTTCATAAGACCTTTCCAGCTGTCAGCTATCAGTCTTCAGCTTACAGCTTATAGCTTACAGCTTACAGCTGTTTTAACAGTTTAATCAACACTGCTTTCTGCACGTGCATGCGGTTTTCCGCCTGATCAAAAACTACTGAATTTTTGCTGTCCATAACTTCTCCGGTAATTTCCTCGCCTCTGTGCGCGGGCAGGCAATGCATAACAAGGACACCCTTCTTGGCATGCGCCAAAAGCCGCTGATTAATCTGAAAGCCTTTAAAAGCCTTGAGCCTGTTTAAGGCCTCTTTTTCCTGCCCCATGCTGGTCCAAACATCGGTATAAATAACATCCGAGCCCTTAACAGCCTTTAAGGGATCGCTAAAAATGCTAACTTTGCTTTTATTGGGCAGGGCGATATTTTCTGCTTGCTCCACCACCGCTCTATCAGGCTTATAGCCAACAGGCGCAGCAACATTAATGTTCATGCCGGTCTTGGCGCAAATAAATAAAAGCGAATTACAAACATTGTTTCCGTCGCCCACATAAGCTAAGGTTTTTCCCTTCACATTTTCTAATTTCTCAACAACCGTATAGATATCCGCCAGCGCCTGGCAGGGATGAGAAAAATCCGATAAACCGTTTATTACAGGGATATCCGCATATTTAGCCAATTCAATCACGTTTTTATGCGCAAAAGTCCTTAAAACAATCCCATCCACATAACGGGAAAGAGTTTTAGCCGCATCCGGGATAGATTCCCTGACCCCAAGGTTTATCTCTCCCGGGGATAAATATATGGAATTTCCTCCCAGCTGATACATCCCCACTTCAAAAGAAACCCGCGTGCGGTTTGAGGGCTTTTGGAAAATCAGGGCCAAAGTCTTTCCGCTTAAAACCCGAGAGAATTTATTCTTGTTCCTTTTTAATTGCGCAGTCAAATCAAAAAGCTGATTTATCTCTGCAGATGATAAATCTTTTATGGAAATTAAATCTTTTTTCATGTCTTTGCCTCGTATTTGTTTTATTTTTTCGCTTTTCGCTTTACGCTTTTAACTTTTCGCTTTCTTAATTACGTCTTCTAATATTCTCATCCCCTGGCCTATCTGTTTCTTGGTAACATTAAGGGCCGGCATTAACCGTAATACTGTATCATGCGTGCAATTAATAAGAAGCCCCTTCTGCATGCATTTTGCAACAATATCCTTACCCGGGCATTTAAGCTGTATGCCTAGCATCAATCCCCTGCCTCTGACATCTTGGATAATATTATATTTTTCCTTTAACTTAAAAGCCATCTCAAAAAGATATTCCCCTGCATCACGCACATTACTAAGAATATCTTCATCGCGCATGGCCTTTAAAACCGCCAGGCTTGAGGCGCAAACTACCGCACCCCCGCCAAAAGTAGAAGCGTGTGTTCCGGATGTTAATATATCAGCAATTTCTTTTTTGACTAACATAGCCCCTATCGGCAAACCTGCGCCTAAGGCCTTGGCTAAAGTAATTATATCAGGGATTATCCCATAATGCTGATAAGCAAAAAACTTCCCCGTCCTGCCAATCCCAGTTTGCACTTCGTCCACGATCAAAAGAAGCTTATTCTGGTCGCAAATTTCCCTTAAGGCCTTGATAAAATCTAAACCGGCAACGTTAACTCCGCCCTCTCCCTGGATAAGCTCCAACATAATCGCAACCGTATCGGGATTAATCAGAGATTTCACCGAATCTAAATTATTAAACTGCGCCAGCTTAAAGCCTGATAAAAGCGGCTGAAAACCTTCTTGATATTTTTTCTGGCCCGTGGCAGCCAATGCCCCAGCGGTGCGCCCGTGGAAAGAATCCTGAAAGGTTATGATCTCATATCTTCCATTGCCGAACTTACGGCTAAACTTTATCGCGGCTTCATTGGCTTCAGCCCCAGAATTGCAGAAAAATACTTTAGAGGGAAAGGCTAAACTAACAAGTTTTTTTGCTAACTTTGCCTGCGCCAGGGTATAATAATTATTAGGCACAAAAATAAGTTTCGCGGCCTGCTCCCTTATCGCCTGCACCACCTTAGCATGGCAATGGCCCATGCTTCCTACGCCCCATCCCGGGAAAAAATCCAAATATTTCTTGCTATGGATATCCCAAAGAAAACTGCCCTTGCCCTTGACAAAGACAAGCGGGGTTTTAGCGTAAGTAGGCATTATAAAATCGCTGTAAGATTGAAATACTTCCTCTAACTTCATATTACTCCTGTATTATTTCTGTTCCAATGCCCTGATCAGTGAAGATTTCAAGCAACAATGCATGCTGGGTCCTGGCGTCAATAATATGCGTCTTCTTAACCCCTGCTTGCAATGCCTGGATACAGGCATTGACCTTAGGTATCATGCCCTGCTGGATGATATTTTCTTTTATCAAACCCTCAACCTCGCGGGTAGTAATTGTGGAGATAAAAGAATGCGCGTCTTCGGAATTACGCATAATGCCTTTGACGTTAGTTAAAAGCACCAGTTTCTCCGCCTTAAGAAAACAGGCTACCTGGGATGCGGTTTCATCAGCATTGATATTATAGGTATGCTTATCGCTTCCTTTGCCCATGGGCAAAATAACCGGGATTTTATCAGAACGCAAAGCATCTAAAATATGTTCCGGGTTTACGGATTTAATATCTCCGACAAAACCTAAATCCACTGCCGCCTGTTTCTTCACCGCCTGTATAATATCATTCTTGCCGTTTAAGCCTACAGCCTTTGCCTCCATAGCGATTATTTCCTCAACGATCATATCGTTTAGCTTGCGCAATTCTTCTTCCACGACTTCAAGGGTTTCTTTATCAGTTACGCGCATACCTTCTACAAATTCCGCTTTCTTCCCGGTAGAACGCATGCGCTCGCTTATATTTGGCCCGCCGCCATGCACTAAAACCGGGCGCAAGCCCATAAAATTCAAAAAAACTATATCTTCCAATACTGCGTGGCGGATCTTATCATCGCCTAAAATACTGCCGCCGTATTTTATCACTATGGTTTTCTTATGGAACCTCTTGATATATGGCAATGCCTCGATTAAAACATGCGCCTTTCTAATTGCTTCTTCCATAATATCCCTTTCCGATTAATTATATTCTGCGTTTATTCTAACATAAGCAGGCGTCATATCGCAGGTATAAACAGTGCTTTTTGCCTTGCCTTTTCCTAAATCAACTGACACCTTGATATTCTTTTGATCAAGCGGGCTTAACTTAACTTGCAACTTAGCTTCATCAACTTTTATCCCGCAAGAACCAACCGCAGATACAACCCTGCCAAAATTAGGATTACACCCATACATCGCGGTTTTAAATAACGCGGAATTAGCAATCGCTAAAGCTGCGACCTTTGCTTCTTTTCCCGAGGATGCGCCTGTTACATCAATCTGAATGAATTTAGTTGCCCCTTCGCCGTCTTTGACAATCATCTTGGCTAATTCCAGGCATACCTTATCCAGCGCTTGGCTAAATAACTCCAATGATCTCTTATTTTTATCTACTCTACAAGAACAACCATTAGCCAAAACCATAACGCTGTCATTCGTGCTCATGCACCCATCAACGCTTATACAATTAAAAGATTTCTCTATAGCACGCGCCAAGCTTTTATCCAATGTTTTTTGTTTGATATCCGCGTCAGTAAAAATAAAACAGAGCATCGTCGCCATGTCCGGAGCGATCATCCCCGCGCCTTTGGCTATTGCACAGATAGCAACCTTTTCTTTGCCAATATTTATTACCGCGGTAACCTCTTTGGCAAAAGTATCAGTAGTCATAATCGCCTTCTTGGCAAAATCCATGCCGCGAAGCGATAAGCCGCCAATTAAATTAGGCAGCGCCTTTTTGATTTTAGCAATATCAAGTCTCTTGCCAATAATACCGGTAGAAGCAACAAGGACACTTTCTTTATCTACCCCCAAATTCTGCGCAGAATAAGAGGCCATGTTCAAGGCATCCTGCATGCCGTTTTTACCGGTAAAACAATTGGCATTGCCGCTATTAACAATGATCCCATAATAGCCAGACTTATTTTCTTTAAGAAACCTACGGGATAAAATAACTGGCGCTGCCGCTAGGGTATTAGAGGTAAACACACAGCTTGCCTTTGCCGGAACATTGGAATAGAAAAAAGCCAAATCCGGCTTGCCGCTTTTCTTCAGCCCGCAAGAAACAGCATTGGCCTTGAATCCAGCCGGAAGAATAGCTTTTGAATAAAACTTTATCATAGAAGCGCGGTCTCTTGAGGAAAGTTATACATAATATTCATATTCTGCACTGCCTGTCCAGAAGCCCCCTTGATCAGGTTATCAATAGCAGAAATAATAATAATATTACTTCCGCAATCCTTTATCCCGATATCGCAGAAATTTGTCCCCTGCACATCTTTTAGGCGCGGGAATTCCGCGTCCTTCTTAATCCTGACAAACGGCTCATCCTTATAGAATTTCTTATACAACTCGATTATATTGCCTTTTGACTTCCGACCTCTGACTTCCGACCTCTTTACATATATAGTTTCCAATATCCCCCTATACAAAGGCAAAAGATGCGGCACAAAAATAATTTCTGTCTTCCTGCCTGTCAGCCGTGACAAGATCTGATTTATCTCCGGAGCATGCTGATGGCTGTTTACCTTATAGGCCTTAAAATCCTCATTGGCCTCGTTAAACAAAAATCCCTCCGACATTTTCTTCCCTGCGCCGCTTATCCCGGACTTAGCGTCTATAATAATATTGTCTTTTTCTATAACCCCAAGGCCCAAAAGCGGCGCTAATGCCAAAACTGCCGCTGTGGGATAACATCCGGGGTTGGCGATTAAACTGGCGGTTTTTATTTTATTGCGATAAAGCTCCGGCAGTCCGTAAACTGCCTGCTTTAAATTGGCCTTATCCGTATGCTTAACCTGATAAGATTTCTCGTAAAGCCTATAATCGGTTATGCGATAATCCGCGCTTAAATCTATGACCTTTTTGCCGCAAGAAATAAGCTTCGGCACCAGGCTCATGGAAGCGGTATGCGGCATAGCCAAGAAAACCACATCGCATTTTTCTTTTATTTGCTTGATATCCGTCGGCCCGCAGGAGAGGCCGCTTATTTTCTCAAATTTAGGAAACAGCTCAGATATCTTCTGTTCTTTATCCTGGCCCCGGGAAAGATAACTTAAGCGCACAAAGGGGTGCTTCAGAAGAATACCTAAAAGGGTTTCTCCGGTATAACCGCTTGCCCCGACAATTCCGGCATTGATCATATTGTAAAACCTTTCTCTTCTTAGTCGATAATGCTAACATAATAAGGCAAAAATAACTATGCGTCAAGCATTTTATCCGTCGTAGAATAAAAAAAATCCCGCCGGGCACTGAAGGCCTGGCGGGATCATATAAAAGCGATGTTTCTTTAACGTTTAGTCCACTGGAAGCGCTTGCGTGCCCCTTTCTGCCCGTATTTCTTTCTTTCCTTCATGCGCGGGTCGCGGGTTAAAAATCCGCTTTTCCTTAATAATTCCTTTAATGACGGCTCAACCAAAAGAAGCGCCCTTGAAATAGCATGCCTTAAAGCCCCTGCCTGCCCGGTTAAGCCACCGCCGGCTATATTAGCCAACACATCGTATTTACTGAAGGTATTGGTTGTGGTAAGCGGCTGCTGCACGATGATCCTGTCAGTCTCACGCTTAAAATAATCTTCAAAAGCCCTTTTATTCACCCTGATCAAGCCCTTGCCCGGAATAAGCTGGACCCTGGCGGTTGCTTCTTTTCTTCTTCCTGTTGCGGGATATTTTTCTTTCTGTTCCATGCTTATTTAACCTCCAAAACTTCTATTTTCTGGCCTTCAAAAGCATGCTTACCATCAGCATAAATTTTAAGCTTTTTGACCATCTGCTTAGCCAATGATCCTGCCGGAAGCATGCGTTGAACCGCTAACTGCATTACCGTGGCAGGCCTTTTGGTTAACATTGTATCCAATGTAACCTCTCTTAAGCCTCCCGGATAGCCGGAATACCTGCGGTAGATCTTATCGCTCATCTTGCGGCCGGTTACCTTAACTAAAGATGCGTTGGTAATAATCACATAATCGCCTGTATCAACATGGGGGGTATAAATAGTTTTATGCTTGCCCCTTAGAATAGTGGCAGCCTTGGTCGCTACCCGGCCCAAGATCTTATCCTTGGCGTCTATAAGATACCATTTTCTCTTAACTTCCTGCTTCTTTGCCATATAAGTCTTCAACATTTTAATCCCCTGCTCTTTCATACCCTCTTTACATACCTGTTTTATGGAAAGGATAAGTATATCATATTTTTGTATTTAGTCAAATATTTTTAATGATTAATTTTCTCAAAAAAAAGGTTGATTCTGGCATCAGGATCCCTAAAGCCTGCCGGCACAAAAACGTTGGCCCTGGTCCTGACAAGCTGCCCATCCTTGTAACCGCGGAAAGGATACAATCTGTGAGAAGCAATAAAGTAAAATCTGAATTCTTCGCATTTCTTATTCACAATTTGAAGCCCGGGCAGGTAATCTAAGTCTGTATTGCGGTTCTTAAGAAGGTCAAAGCTTACTTTAAGGCAAGGAAAACCCGCGATCACAACCTTAGAAACATCATACTTCAGCACCCTTAGATCACCGTTTGCGGGGTCTTTAAATTCCGGCTTAAGGCCTAAAATCTCTACTAACCCGCCGCCGCCCGAAACCCCTTTCCTGTAGACAGCGATATTATTTATACTCTGCACAAGTCCCCAGTCTTTGGACTGGACAAAGAAACACTTTTTAAAAAGACCTTTCGCGGCATTATAAAAAACAGGGTGAAACGTCAAGGCATCCTCAAAATCTACTATAGCTGCGGTACATTCTTGAGCTTTCGGAATATAAGCTAAAGCTTTTTTGTAGGTAAAGGTGTGAAACGGGACTAAAACACTGCGCTTTATAAGATGATTGGATAAAGAAAAGGTGCTGATTAACGGCTCTTCATCCGGGACAAGCTTAACCAATGATTCTTTTATCCGGGAATAATCAGAAAAAGCTGCTTTTCGCAAATCCGCCAGGCCAGATAATAACATAGGCAACGGGCCAATATATAAAGCCAGCCCCACCCCTATTACTACCACAAAGAAAAAAACCGCTTTCTTGATCAGAATATTTATCCGTAAATTTATAATCTTATTTATGCCAAAAATAAAAGAAATAAAAATAAACGGTACCACAATTGAAGCATGCTGATAATGTATGTCAGAGTGAAACTGCCAGCTTGAAAGCAAAACTTGAGGGAGCCCGGCTAAAACCATGATAAAAGAAACATCCAAGAAACAAATAAATAAACAGGGAGAAAAAAGCTGCATCAAGTATTTAATTTTATGCGCGGTAAAAATATTCTCAAAGATATAACCCGAACGGGTAGAGAAATTATTGAACACTTCCCGCCAAGAATCCCCCATCCAGTTATAAAAAGACGCTGAGCTAAAATTAACCATTGCCGGATTGCACGATAAGGCATTCTTAGAAGAATGCTCCGCCCAGAAGAACGCGGAAATAAAAACCGCTGTTATGCTGAAAGCAGTTGCCGCCCACTTCAGAGGCGGGCCGTTTTTTTTCGTGGAACGCAACAATAAGTATGCGCCCATGCCCAACACCGCCAACGCCACATCTTCCCTGCAAGATAAAGATAAACACATGAATAAAACAAATAGGCCGTAACGGCTTTGAAGGTAAAAATAAAACATGAACAAAAGTAGCGGTATGCTAAAAGCGATATAATGCGCCTCATAAAGATTAATATAATTTACCGCGGGGTAAACCGCGTAGAGCAAAGCTATGTACAGCGCCCACTTATCGCCAAGCACGTGTTTGGCGATAAGATATACCCCGATAATCCCAGAGCCTATAAATAACACCTGCAAAATAAGCAAAAAAACAGATGAGGTAAAAAGCATGTAAAACGGCAGGAAAATAAAATTAATAAACGAAAGATGAAAGATAGAATTGGTAAGCGGGATGTGCCCGCCTCCAAACAAAGTAGCTGTTCCATAAGAAGAAGAAAACCAGTTTCCCCGCGCCATGTTACTTAAAACAAGCATCATGCCTGTAAGATCAATGTCATTGTAAAGAAACGCCCTGTATTTTAAATACGCCACGCAGGAGAATAAAAACACATAAGATAAGAAAATACCCAATACATACTTTTTCATATTAATATGCCTGATTTTTGCCTAAGAAATCTTTCCAGCCTGCGGGAGGCTATTGATAAAAAAATAGCTAAAAATAAAAGAAGATAAATAACCGTGAAACTGACTGCGGCCGGCCTTTTAGAATATTTACCCAACGGCTTATTATTCATATAGAAAGGGAAAAGTTTATCTTCCCCGGACTTAACCAGCGAATACTTCTCTTTTACATATTGGACATATTCATCTTGTTCATCTTTAGCTAAAACAATAACCCTTGAGAACAAAAATGGATCCTGCGGATTAACTGGCCCGATTTCCGGCAAAAGCGCGTTTGAAGTAGGCCTGCCGGATAAAGCTGCCAAAGCAACTCCCGCGCAGTTAATAGAGCAATAAATAATATCAGTTTCTGAAGAATTAGCCCTTATCCAGTCCGCGGCAAAAGAATAATGTTCCGGGAACCAAAGGCCGGCGGGTTTATTAAGCGCCGGAATCAGCATAGCGCTTAGGGCAGAATTAAATGGTTTTACTCTATAAAAAGTTTCCCCTCGCGTATCAACAGTGCGCCTGATCAAGAAAGACGGAGAGATTAAGACAAAGATTAGAATAACGCCCAGAGAAATCATCCTTGGCATCTTAAAATCCTGGCGTATTTTCTGATATATAAAATCTAAGGCCAAAGAAGCTGGCAAGACCACCCCCAAATAGCCCTCCGCGGAAAAAAGCCGGTAAGGATAAGAAACAAAAATAAGGCTTGCGGCAAAAAGACAAAAGCCGGTCAGATTATTTTTATTCTTCATCTTAAACGAAAGATATACTCCAAAACAAGCCATTATGTATTCTATTATTTTAATTTCACAATTATACCTTTCATTTAAATTAAACCCCATGCTGGATATATGCCTGGAAACAAGTATTTCTTTAATTAAAATAGGCAGGCTTAAGATGAAAGCAGAAAATAAAATAAACCAGGACATTTTCCTGTATCCTTTATTTAAAAAGCTAAAAATAAGAATTGCCGCGGCCATAAAGAATGAGGCACCGATATGCGTATAAAAACATAAGGTTAAGAAAACAATTGCTAAAATAAACCTCTTGCTTAAAAGCGCATCCATCGCCCAAAGCCCCAAGATCAAGGCAACAGTCGCTGGCAGATGGTTGGTAAGGCTAGGCAAGAAAGAATACGAAGAAACACTAACCAAGAGGCTAAAAAACCCCACGCGGCTTGAGAAATTCCTCTTAGTGAACAACCATAGAGAAAGAAAGAAAAATATTGTAACGGTAATTTCAAGGACTTTGGCTAAGATCATTGCTTTTACGCCAAGTTTCATGAATATAGCTAAGATAATATGGAAAAATGGCGGATAGATATGCTCCCGGCCATATGGGGCATACTGCCAGAAATCCCAGCCGCTATAGCCGCCTGCCTGCAAAAAACCCCACGCAGTATGCAGATGATAATAGATATCCATGAATTGCGGCAAAATCTGCCAGCGCACAACTTGCATGGTAAAAAAAAGCGCTATCATCACGCAAGAAAAATAATCCCAATCTAGAAAATATAAATTCCTTTTTGGCATGTTAATATTGCTCTCTGATAAGGCATAAGCCTTTTGCCGGAACAACCGGCCCGGCTTTTTTCCTGTCTTTTGATTTCAATATCTCTAATAAACGCCCTCTTTTTAACTTACCCCTTCCCGCAAGAAGAAGTGTCCCGACAATACTTCGCACCATATTATAAAGGAATCCATCGGCTTGTACATCTATATACACTTTATCTTTATCCTTTGTTATAGCGATCTTCTTTATGGTTCTAACGCAATTTTGCTTAAGCGTATTTGAGCTGCAAAACGAACGGAAATCGTGCCTGCCGATAAGCGCCTTGGATTCTTTGCGCATAAACTCAAGATCCAGTTTCCAGGGATACAAGTAACTATAATGCCTGGCCAAAGCCGCGTGATAATGACGATTAACGATAGCATAACGGTAAGTTTTGTAACGGCAGGAAAAACGGCTATGAAAAGAAGAAGGCGCATCGGTTACTTTTTTAACCACGATGTCTTTAGGCAAAAACGCGTTAACGCCTAATAAAATCCTTTTATTGGGTATTTTTGTGCTGACGATAAAATTTGCGGTTTGGTTTAAAGCGTGGACTCCAGCGTCGGTTCTTCCGGAAGAATAAACTGCTATTTTTTGCTTAAAAAGCTTTTGCAGGGCAGCCTCTAAAACCTGCTGGATAGTATCTTGGGTGTGTTTTTGTTTTTGCCAGCCCTGATAACGCGTACCGTCGTATTCTAAAAGTATCCTGAGATTACGTTTTAAATCAGGCATTCTGCGATCTGCACCGCATTGGTGGCTGCGCCTTTGCGCAAATTATCCGCGACAACCCAAAGCCATAGCCCATTTTTCACAAACGGGTCTTTACGGATGCGCCCGACAAAGGTTTCATCTTTGCCTTCAACATCTTTAGGCATGGGATACAGATTATTTTTAGGGTCATCAATAACTTTTATCCCCGCAGCCTTGGTTAAAATATCTCTTGCCTTTTCCGCAGATACAGTTTTCTCTGTTTCTATATATATGGATTCGGAGTGCCCGGTCCTAACCGGAACACGCACGGTAGTAGCGGAAATATTAATGGAATCATCATGCATGATCTTATGGGTTTCTTTGACAAGCTTCCATTCTTCACTTGTGTAATCCAGTTCCGCGAAACTGCCGATATGAGGAAAAACATTATATGCCAACTGCTGCGGCATAGCCTTGTTCTCTGTATTTACATGCACATTGCCAAACCCCACTCCGGAAATAAGAGAAACCTCATCCTTTAATTGCTCAACCGCACCTCTTCCTGCGCCGCTGGACGCCTGAAGAGTGGTAACGATGACCCTTTTGATCCCGGCCTTTTTATAAATAGGCGCCAAGGCTACGACCATCTGGATAGTAGAACAATTAGGATTTGCGATAATACCGTGGTGCTTCTTGGCATCTTTAGCGTTTACCTCCGGCACGACCAAAGGAACTTTTGGGTCCATACGAAAATCTGCTCCATTATCAATCACAACCGCGCCATGCTTAATGGCATCCTTGGCATAAGTAACTGCCGCGCCTTTTTCGCCTTCGGTGCCGGCGAATAAAGCAATATTTACCCCCTTAAAAGAATCCGATGAAATCGCCTCCACGGAATATTTACGCCCATCCAGCTCTATTTCACGCGCGGAACGCGCTAATACCTTTAAATGGCCGACAGGAAAATTACGCTGGCCGAGGACCTTTAACATTTCAAGGCCTACTACGCCAACCCCCACTACTGCGACATTATACTTTTTCATCTTTCTCTCCTAAATATTTTAAAGGCGCTCTGCCACCATATCACCGATTTGACTTGTAGAATACCCCATTTTACCTGCGGCAAGGCTTTTTAATTTCTCCGCGACAATTTTAATCACCGCTTTTTCTATCGCCAGAGCGGCTTTTGTTTCTCCCAATGACTCAAGCATCATGCCACAGGCGCAGATTGCCGCCAATGGGTTAATCACGTCTTTCCCGGTATATTTAGGGGCGCTTCCGCCAATAGGCTCAAACATAGAGACGCCTTGGGGATTAATATTGCCTCCGGCGGCAATACCCATGCCTCCCTGGATCATCGCGCCTAAATCCGTGATAATATCGCCAAACATGTTGTCGGTAACAATCACATCAAACCATTCCGGATTCTTTACAAACCACATAGTCGTGGCATCCACGTGGGCATAATCAACAGTAACATCCGGGTATTCTTTTGCTACCTCATAAAAGCTGCGTTCCCAAAGATCCCAGGCGTAAGTTAAAACATTAGTCTTTCCGCAAAGCGTAAGTTTCTTTCTCTTGTTTCTGGCTCTGGTATAATCAAAGGCATAGCGAAGACACCTATCCACGCCCTTCTTGGTATTATAGGAAAGCTGGATCGCCACTTCATCTTTTGTGCCTTTATTCTGAAACTCACCCATGCCCTTGTAAAGCCCTTCAGAATTTTCCCTTACTACCACAAAATCTATATCCTCTGGCTTTTTATCCTTCAAAGGGCAAAAATCAGGATTATACAATTTCACCGGGCGCAGGTTGATATATTGATCAAGCGCGAAACGAAGCTTCAATAATATCCCTGTTTCAAGTATTCCGGGTTTTACATCCGGATGCCCAATAGCGCCTAAGAAAATTGCCGAATACTTCTTCAGTTCAACAATATCATTATCATCAATGGTCTTGCCGGATTTCAGGTATCTTGCTGCTCCAAAATCAAAAGTCTTGGTTTCGTATGCAAAACCAAATTTCTTGGAAGCCTCTTCCAAAACCTTCAAGCCTTCACGCACAACCTCTGGCCCGGTGCCGTCTCCGGGTATTACCGCTATTTTATGCATACCTATCTGCCTTTCTTTGTTACATAATTTAAAAGCCCGCCATGTTTAACGATATCCTGCAAAAACTGCGGGAAACCTTGGGCCTTATAATCTTTACCTTCAGTTAAATTCTTAATTACCCCGCTTGATAGATCTATTTCCAGCAAATCACCTTGTTTTAATTCTTCAACAGCTTCTGATTCTAAGAATGGCAATCCTATGTTAATGGCGTTTCTAAAGAATATTCCGGCGAAACTTTTGGCAATCACTGCTTTTATCCCGCATCCTTTAATTGCCAATGGGGCGTGCTCTCTTGAAGAGCCGCATCCGAAATTCTTCCCGGCAACAATAATATCGCCTTCTTTGACTTTTTTCACAAAATCCGGCTGGATAGTTTCCATACAGCGGCTGCCTAATTCCTTGGCATCTGTAGTCACCAAATACTTAGCGGCAATAATATCATCGGTATTAATGTCATCACCAAATTTATGAGCGTTACCTTTAATAATCATTAGCTATACCTGTTTATTTAATCACCAAACACCAAATCTGGAAACACCAAACAATACCCAATAATCAATAACCAATTGACCAAACAGATTTGGGTATTGGTTATTGTTTATTTATTTCTTCGGGATGCGTAATCCTTCCTGTAACTGCCGCTGCGGCGGCGACCGCGGGGCTTGACAAATAAACCTCGGATTTAGGATGCCCCATCCTGCCAATAAAATTTCTATTGGTTGTGGCCAGGCACCTTTCGCCTTCAGTTAAAATACCCATATGTCCGCCTAAACACGGGCCGCAGGTAGGCGTAGAGAAAACCCCGCCTGCTTTGACAAATATTTCTGCCAAACCCTCTTGGACTGCTTCCAGATAGATTTTCTGGGTTGCCGGGATAACAATCAAACGCAAACCAGGTTTTATTTTCTTGCCCTTTAGAATCTTGCCTGCGGTGCGCAAATCAGCAATCCTGCCGTTAGTGCAAGAACCAATGACTACCTGGTCAACAGTAATATTACTCAACTCTCCCACAGGTTTAGTGTTGCTTGGTAAATGCGGACAGGCGACCTGCGGCTCTAAATTACTCACATCCCAATCATAAACTTTCTCATATACAGCATCATCATCTGATCTTAAGCTTTTAACTTTTGCTCTGAACTTTTGACTTTTGACTTTTGACTTTTGACTTTCTTCCATATAACTTAAAGTAATCTCGTCCGGGTTAATCAACCCTGCCCGGGCTCCGGCTTCTATGGCCATATTTGACATAGAAAAACGATCATCCATGGGAAGCTTATCTATAACAGGGCCGGTAAATTCCATTGCTTTGTACAGGGCCCCATCAACACCGATCTGCCCAATAGTAAAAAGTATAAGGTCTTTCCCGCCAACCCACTTCTTTAATTTTCCTTTATAAACAAATTTAACCGATGCCGGAACTTTAAACCAGCATTCCCCGTCTATGAAAGCGCGCGCTAAATCCGTTGAGCCAACCCCAGTAGCATAAGCGCCTAAGGCCCCATAGGTACAGGTATGAGAATCGGCCCCGATCACCAAATATCCGGGCCCGACTATCCCTTTTTCCGGCAAGAGGGCATGCTCTATGCCCATACAACCTACCTCAAAATAATTCTTGATCTTTTGCTCTTGGGCAAAATTAGCCAGAATTTTGCATTGATTGGCGCTTTTTAAATCTTTAGCAGGGGCAAAATGATCCGGCACCAGAACTATTTTCTTATTATCGAATACTTTCTTTACTCCTGTCTTCTTAAATTCTTCAATCGCCAAAGGCGCGGTAATATCATTGCCTAAAGCGATATCGACTTTGGCTTCAATAAACTCACCCGGATGAATATCCTTTTTTCCGGCGTGCGCCATTAAGATTTTTTCAGCTATTGTATAGCCCATAACCCATACCCCTTAACCCCCCGCCTACCGGCAGACAGGCTTAACCCTTAAATTTTTTTACTACCAGACTGGCATTATGCCCGCCAAACCCGAGGGAATTAGACATGCAGATATTTACATTGCATTTACGCGCAATGTTAGGCACATAATCCAAATCACATTCCGGATCGGGATTATCATAATTAATAGTGGGAGGGACAACCTGGTCTTTGATCGCCAAACAACACACAATAAATTCTACTCCTCCTGCGGCGCCTAATAAATGCCCGGTCATGGATTTTGTGGAAGAAACCATTACTTTATTGGCATAATCCCCCAAAGCCCTCTTAATCGCCAAGGTTTCCAGTTTATCATTCAGCTTAGTAGAAGTGCCATGGGCGTTAATATAACTTATTTCTTCGGGATTGATCGCGCCATCCTCAAGGGCAAGAAGCATCGCCCGGCAAGCGCCATCGCCCTGCGGATCAGGAGCAGTAATATGATACGCGTCACAAGACATCCCATATCCTATGATCTGGCCATAAATATGAGCGTTTCTTTTCTTAGCGCGTTCCAATTCTTCCAGGACCACTACCCCGCATCCTTCAGCCATAATAAAACCGTCGCGGTCGCGCTCAAAAGGGCGGCTGGCCTGCTGCGGACGGTCATTACGAGTAGAAAGCGCTTTTAGAGCGCAGAACCCGCCAACACCTGTAGGAACGATACAGCTTTCCGTGCCTCCGGCAAACATAATGTCAGCGTCGCCATGCTCAATCAGGCGAAAAGCATCCCCGATAGAATGCGAGCCTGATGCGCAAGCGGTAGCCACGCAGGAATTAGGGCCTTTAAACCCAAAATTAATCGCGACCTGTCCGGCAGCTTCATTAATAATAAGCATCGGGATCAAAAATGGGGAAAGCCGTGACGGGCCCTTATTAAGGTAAATACTGTGCTCTTTCTCAATGGTATCCAAACCTCCGATACCTGAGCCCATGATAACTCCAATACGATTTGCGTTTTCTTCTGCCATATCAAGGCCTGAATCCACCAAGGCCTGCTTTGCTGCCGCCACAGCATATTGCACAAAACGATCCATACGCCTGGTATCTTTTAAAGAAATGCCATACAAGGTCGGGTCAAAATTCCTTACTTCTCCGGCAATGCGCGAATCAAACTTGGATGCGTCAAAGGTAGTTAAAGGGCCAATGCCGCTTTTGCCTTCTTTTAAAGCTCCCCAAAAGCTAGCTACGTCATTACCCACTGGCGAGATAACCCCTAAACCTGTAACTGCTACTTTTCTTTGCTGCATAATCTTTTTTTGCCCCTTTTAACCTTACAAAAGTTACCCCGCCATGATAAATAAAGGCGGGGTAACATTATTTTTTGTTATTATCTACACGTTATTTAGCGGATTTTTCTTCAATATATTTGATCGCGTCTCCTACGGTAGTGATTTTTTCCGCGTCCCCATCCGGGATCTCAACACCGAATTCTTCTTCTAACGCCATAACCAATTCCACAGTATCCAAAGAATCAGCACCCAGGTCATCCACAAAAGATGCTTCCGGAGTTACCTCTTCTGGTTTTACACCAAGCTGTTCAGCGATTATGGACTTCACTTTTTCTTGCACTGCCATTCTGGTTCCTCCTTTATATTGTCCTTATGTTTATGCCATCACCATGCCGCCGTCAATAACTACTGTCTGCCCGGTAATGTAGCTTGATTCTTCACTAGCTAAAAACAAGCACAAATTGGCAACATCCTGCGGCTGTCCAAATCTATTCAACGGAATAGCAGCAAGCATTTTTGTTCTTACTTCTTCAGGCAGTTTTGCGGTCATATCCGTCTGGATAAACCCGGGAGCAATCGCGTTTACGTTTATGTTACGGCTGGCGAATTCTTTTGCCGTAGTCTTGGTAAGAGCGATTATCCCTGCCTTAGAAGCAGCATAATTAGCCTGCCCTGCATTCCCGATTATCCCAATGATCGAAGCGATATTTACTATCTTACCCTGCCGTTGCTTAATCATAACCTTTGAGACTGCTTTGGTGCAGTTAAATGTGCCCTTAAGGTTAACATTTATTACCGCATCCCAGTCTGCGTCGCTGATTCTAAGCATCAAATTGTCGCGAGTGATGCCGGCATTGTTAACTAATATATCAACCCTTGTAAATTTGTCAAGAATTTTGTTTAAAGCCTGCTCCACCTGTTTGATATCCGTGACATTAAGCTCTACAGCGATGGCTTTTCTACCCAAAACCTCAACCTCTTTTACGGTTTGAGCTGCCTTTTCCATGTTCACATCGCCAATAGCAATATCCGCGCCTGCTTTAGCAAAAGCTAAAACTATCTGTCTTCCTATGCCTTGAGCGCCTCCAGTAATAAAAGCTACCCTGCCGTTAAGGTCCATTATTTCACCTCATCCTTTTGAAGGTTAATAACATCATCTCTTTTTTCTATGTTTAGCACATTTGCTTGCGCGTCAATCTTGCGGGCTAAACCTTTTAATACCTTGCCCGGGCCAAATTCGTAAAACTTTGAAACCCCTTCAGCGATCATAAACCGCATAGACTCTTCCCAGCGCACCGAAGAATACATCTGCGCCACTAGATTAGCCTTGATCTCTCCGGGCTGAGCCTGCACAGACGCGGTATAATTACTAACCACCGGTATCTTAGCCGGGAGTATCTCTACCGTATCCAAAACCTTACTAAACTCTACGGACGCCTCTTTCATAAGCGAAGAATGAAAACCGCCGCTTACTTCAAGAGGAATAACCCTCTTGGCTTGCGCCTGGACACATAGTTCCATGGCCTTGTCCACAGCTTCAGCTTTTCCGGAAATAACTACCTGTCCCGGGCAATTAAGATTGGCGATTTCAGCATGCGTTTTAGCGCAGATTTCTTTTAAGGCATCCAAAGAAAGATCTAGCACTGCGGCCATCTTTCCGGGATGTTTAGTTGCCGCCTCCTCCATTAATTCCCCTCTTTTTCTCACCAAAAGAATCCCGTCTTTAAAGGAAATACTGCCTGCTGCTATTAAAGCAGTGTATTCACCTAGACTTAGTCCTGCTGTATACTGCACAGAGGACAGAGGACAGATGTCAGATGATTTAAAAGCTTCATAACAAGCTAAACTTACAGTAAGAATTGCTGGCTGCGAGACGCTTGTCATGCGCAGCAATTCCTGCGGCCCTTCAAATACGCGCCTTTTCAAGTCAAAACCTAAGACCTCTTCGGCCCGGTCAAAGATCTGCCGGCTTGCCGGGAAAGATTCATAAAGGTCCTTGCCCATGCCTATATATTGACTGCCCTGCCCAGCGAATAAAAATGCGCATTTATCCATATTATCAGCTTTCAGTCATCAGCTATCAGCTATCAGCAAATACAAAATCACCATTTTATAACACAAGCTGCCCAAACAAGCCCCGCGCCAAAAGAATCTAAAACAATGATATCGCCTTTCTTAATCCGGCCTTCTTTTACCGCTTCGCATAAAGCCACAGCCACAGAAGCCGAAGACATATTACCGTAACGGGCTATATTAAGGTATACTTTATCCATGCTCAAGTTCAATTTTTTGGCTACCGCGGCAATAATGCGCTGATTCGCCTGATGCGGAATAAGTAAATTCACATCCTCTACTTTTAAATGCGCCTTTTCCAGGGCCTTTTTAGCCGCGTCGCTCATGGCATTAACCGCCATCTTAAATAATTCATTGCCGCGCATCTTAATATATTGCATGTTTTTATCAATATTATCCTTGGTCAAAGGCATCCGGGACCCTCCGGCAGGGACATTTAAGATATCATGCACTGAGCCATCAGAGCCTAAGTGGCTGGCGATAATCCCCCCAGACTTAACCTGCCCCAAGACTGCTGCCGCTGAACCATCCCCGAAAAGAACACAAGTATTTCTGTCTGTCCAATCAGTAATATAAGACATTACCTCGCTTCCGATGACTAAAGCATGCTTAACGCTTCCGCGGGCAATAAATTGCTTGGCGACTATAAGCGCGTAGATAAACCCGGCACAGGCAGCGCTTACATCAAAACAAATAGCGTTTTTAGCCCCCAGATTGCTTTGCACAATACAGGCCACCGAAGGGAAATGCATATCCGCGGTAACAGTTGCCACAATAATCAGATCTAAATCTAAAGGGTTTATTTTGGAATCACTTAAAGCGTCCTGCGCTGCTTTTAAAGCTAAATCCGAACACGCTTCATTCTTCGCGGCAATACGCCTTTCTTGAATTCCGGTGCGGGTAGTAATCCATTCATCGGAAGTATCCACCATTTTTTCCAAGTCCTGATTTGTAAGGACCTTTTTCGGCAGGTATTTTCCTATTCCGATTATTCCGACACTATTCATTTTCTCTCCGGGATAACTTGATTATGCGCGGGTCACAAAGACTCTAAGATCTTATCATTTACTTTGCGCTCTACTTCTTCCGCGGCAATACGAATGGCATTCTTGATCGCCTTGGCATTAGACCTGCCGTGGCCGATGATGACTACGCCGTTTACTCCCAACAACGGCGCCCCTCCATATTCTGAATAATCCATATCTTTTTTGAAACGAATAAAGGTAGGCCGCAAAAGCAACAGCCCGAATTTTCCGAAGATGCTGCTTTTCTGAAGGTGCCTTTTTAAGAATATCTGAATGGCTTCGGCGGTGCTTTCAATGACCTTTAAAGCGACATTGCCCACAAAACCGTCGCAAACAATAACATCTACCCTGCCGGAAAATAAATCTTTCCCCTCAACATTGCCGATAAAATTGACTTTGCTTTTGCTTAAAAGCTCAAAGGTTTCTTTTAGAAAATCTGTACCCTTAGACTCCTCTTCGCCTACATTTAAAAGCCCGATGGTAGGGTTGGGTTTATTCAAAATGAATTTGCTGTAAGCCGCGGCCATAATGCCGTATTGCAAGAGATGCTCCGGCTTAGCAGTAATATTGGCGCCCACATCCACAATAAGGGAAATCCCCTTTAAGGTAGGCGTGACTATGGCAATGCCTGGCCTTTCAATGCCGGGCAAGAGCCCTAAAGATAAAGTAGCCGCGCAAACTACCGCTCCGGTATTGCCGGCGCTGAAAAAAGCGTCGCCTTTGCCTTCTTTAATAAGATTAAGGCCGATAACAATGGAAGAATTGCGTTTCCTGCGCACGCTATTAGCTGCCGGCTCATGCATTTCAATGGCATCCGCAGCATGCACAACAGAGATCTTATCCCCAGAATAACGATGCTTGCCAAGCAGGGCTTCAACTTTCTGCTGGTCTCCCACTAAAACCACTTCTTTACCGTATTCCTTAACCGCGGCAATCGCGCCTTCTATCACTACTTGTGGCGCGTAATCACCGCCCATCGCGTCTACGATTATTCTCATGGTTTATCTTAGGCTTTTTTGTTTTTCTTCTCTTTAACCTTGATTTCCAGAACCTTGTTGCCGGCATAATACCCGCAAACCGCGCAAACACGATGAGGAACTCTCAGGCTTTTACATTGAGGGCACAGAATAAGATTGGCTTTAGCTATCTTCCAATTCGTACGGCGTTTTCTGCCGCGCGTCTTGGAATGTCTCCTTTTGGGTAATGGCACCTTTTGCTCCTTTCAATTTCACCTGCAATTGCATTTGTTTTCATTTAAATTTACGCCGCAGGAAACGCACAATCCTTTGCAATTTTCTTTGCATAAAGGCTTGATGGGAAAATCTATTATTATTTCATCGCGTATCTTATCGTCTAAAACTAAAAACTGTTCCTTTTCGTCAACCGGAAAATCCAGCTGAAAATCTTTATTCAGGCTAACCCGGTAATCGCCTAAGCATCTGCCGCAGGTCATTAACGCTTTCCCGGAAACGCTGATCTTGGCGCTTATGGCGTTGGTTATTTTGTTTAAATGCGCCTTTAAAAGAACATCACCCGTAAAACGCACATGGGCAGCGTCTAATTCCCAGTGGCGCGGGTCGATTTTTTCTTCTATGTATATTCCATCTTGCGGGATCTGATGGATGTTAATCTTCATTCTGGCTTATTTCTTGCCAAGCCTTAATTTATCCCTCAAGGCCTTTTCCACGAAATCCGGGATAAACGCGCCTAAATTAGCGCCCAAGGAGGATGCTTCTTTTAAAAGCCGGGAAGAAACATAACTATAGGCTTCCTGCGGCATAAGAAAGATCGTTTCAATATCAGGGGCAAGTTTGCGGTTGGTCAAAGCCATCTGAAACTCATATTCAAAATCTGAGATCATGCGCAATCCCCGGATGATCACAGCGGATTTGTGCTTACGGGCAAAATCCACAACCAGGCCGTCAAAGGAAGTGATCTCTACCCCTTCAATTCCAGCGGTAGCTTTTTTAAGCATATCAACTCGCTCTTTAACGCTAAAAATAGGCTTTTTATGGGCGTTATAGGCTACGGCCACTATCAAATCCGGAAAGACTTCCTTTGCCCTCTTGATTAAATCAATATGGCCATAAGTTACCGGGTCAAAGCTGCCCGGGTAAATCGCTGTTTTACACATAATAATATAGGTTATCTGAAGTTGCATGATGTTAAATGATGTTACATGACGTTGCAAAGGCAACCTCAATTAACCCCATGTAACCTTATGTAACCTCATTTAACTTGTTTTTATAGAACCAAAGAACCGTATCTCCATAAACAGAGCGCTTAAACAAAATTAAACCTCCCTGACAATCAGGGAGATTCTCTGTTTTGTGCGTCTGGGCAACCACAAAACCATTGGGCGCTAATATATCACAAGAGGATAGGCTTTGCAAGATTTTTTTTGCCCAATCCTGGTAATACGGGGGGTCCATAAAGATAATATCAAATCTATCGTTATTTTTCACCAGTATTTCTATGGCTTTGGGAACAGGCAAAGGCAAAAGCGAACAATTCGGGATTTTCCAATCCCGGATAGCCTCCTGAATCACCTTTTGGCAGGCGCGGCTATCTTCCACTAAGACCACCTCTTCAACTTGCCGCGACAAAGCCTCAAAACCTACCGCCCCTGACCCGGCAAAAAGCTCCAAAAACCTCAAGCCCGATATATCGCCCATAATATCAAATATGGCCTTGCGGGTTTTCTCCTGTGTCGGACGAATACCTGCAGGCATCTTAAGCTTACGATTCTTGTAAATGCCGCTTGTAATACGCATCTGTTATCCCGTGAGTATTAAATTTTCATATTCCGGAAAGGCCTTGAA
Source organism: Candidatus Omnitrophota bacterium (assembly GCA_025453395.1). NCBI lineage: Bacteria > Pseudomonadati > Candidatus Omnitrophota > Candidatus Omnitrophota bacterium. The sequence continues at coordinate 28,900 of JALOQK010000002.1, read as the reverse complement.
TAAACGCTGCCTGATCAAGACATTGTCTTTGGCAACAAGCCCCGCATCGTCATTAATCAAACGCAGTGCCTCATCACGCGCCTTCTTTAAAAGCTGCATCTGGGTCAGAGGATTGGCGATCTTAAGCTGGCTTAGGCCATGCTGGCGCATGCCGAAGAATTCACCCGGCCCCCGGATTCTTAAATCTTCCTCGGAAATATGAAAACCATCGCTATAATTTACCATTGCCTCCATGCGCGCCTTGGCTTCAACAGTAGAAGTATTGGCAATCAATAAACAATAGGCGTCATCTTTGCCTCTTCCTACCCGCCCCCGCAATTGATGTAACTGCGACAAGCCAAAACGTTCGGCATTCTCAATGATTATACAGGTAGCATTGGGGATATCAATCCCGACTTCCAGAATAGTGGTAGAAACAAGAATGTCTAATTTCTTATCCCGGAAATCCTGCATCAATTGATTCTGCTGTTTGTCATCAAGCCTGCCATGGATAAGCCCTAAGCGGTATTGTTTAAAATCTCCGGAACTTAATTGCGCGTATTTTTTCTTGGCGCCCTCCATATCCAAAGCATAAGACTCTTCAATAACCGGATAAATAATATACGCCTGACGGCCTGCCTCAAGCTCTTTTTTAGCCAAACTATAGGCCGCTTTTTCTTGCCCGACGGAAAAATTCATGGTCTTAATCTTGCCCTTGCCCGCAGGTAACTCCGAAATAACAGAAACATCCAAATCCCCATAAATGGTAATTGCTAAAGTCCGCGGGATAGGGGTGGCGGTCATGATCAGAATATCCGGGCTTTTTCCTTTTTGCGGCAATAACGCTCGCTGACCCACGCCGAATTTATGCTGTTCATCAATAACCACCAGCCCCAGATTCTTAAATTCAACCTGTTGCTGCAGTAAAGCGTGCGTGCCAATCACCAAATTTATTGCTCCATTTTTTATGCCTTGATATATTTTCTCTTTTTCTTTCTTATTCAACGCACTAGTTAGTAAAGCCACTTTTATTGCTTTTAGCTGAAAGCTGATAGCTGAAGGCTGACGGCTGATAGCTGAAGGCTGACGGCTGATAGCTGAAAGCTGAGAGCTTATTTTCTCATAATGCTGTCTCGCCAAGATTTCCGTAGGCACCATAAATGCCGCCTGAAAGCCTCCCTGAACAGCCATTAGGCAAGAAGCTGTAGCTACCACGGTCTTGCCTGAACCAACATCGCCCTGTAAAAGCCGCTGCATAACTTGAGGGCTGGCCATATCTTTCTTGATCTCTTTTAAAACCTGCTCCTGCGAAGAAGTTAGCTTAAAACCTAACCCGCGCAGGAAACAATCCACTAAGCCCCCTTCTGTTTTATGGGCGATACCCTGTTCTTCTTTCCTGCGATGTTTTCTTAAAGCCAGCGGTATTTGGAAAAACAGGAATTCATCAAAGGCCAAGCGTTGATAGGCTAAGGCCCGCGCCTCTTGATCAGCAGGAAAATGAATACTTACCAGCGCCTTGGCAAGGTTTAACAAATTATTACGCTGACGCATACTATAAGGAATAAAATCATGCAGCTTTGGCAAATAGGCATCTATCACTAATTTTATAAGATCCCGGAAATATCTCTGGGTGATAGAATCCGGCAAAGAATACACCGGCATAAGGCTGTCGCTATTTGCTTGCGCATCTTCGCCAACAGATAAGACTTCAAATTCCGGAGAGTGCATCTGCAGTTTCTTGCCAAAACTCCCCACTCTGCCGTAGAAAATAGCTTCCTCGCCGATCTTCAAATAATTTTTAATGTAGGGCTGGTTAAACCAGACACAGGTAATTTTCCCGCTTTTATCTGCGGCAACGATTTCAGTTATCTTAAACCCGCGGCGGTAAAAAGAACTGCGCTGATAACAAGAAATAATCTTAGCTCTAATTGCCTGAACTTGGCCTTGCTCTAAAGCTGCTATTGGAATAAAATTCCTGCGGTCTTGATAGCGGCGGGGGAAATAATACAAAAGGTCTTCTAAAGAATTAACCCCTATTTTCTGCAGCAATTTAAGGCGTGCCGGGCCGACCCCTTTTAGATACTGGACAGACTGCTCAAGCGGATTATTTTCCATAAGCTTTATAATGCGTATTGCGGGCGGTCAGAAGTAAATTCTTCCGGCAAAGCATTATCTTGCTTTTCTGGCCTTGATCTTAAGGGATTCTTACCTTGCTTTACTTCTATAACAAAAGATTCTGTGGTAAATGTATCTTTTCCTATTTTTACTGAAGCTGGTTTGATCTCCAATTTCCCTACCTTCAAACAAGCTAAAACATATATAAATACCGCGCTATTATTGGCCTTTCCAGAAGAAAAGTTAAATGAGCTTGATTGCGCCTGCGAAATTACTGTGAAGCCTGCAAAATCAGGAAGCTTTATTTCGGGAAGCTTGTTTTCCAAAGAAGAAACGCTTATTTTGTAGGTAAGCGCTTCATCCGTAGTCATTGCTTTCTTATCCACCTGCGCCTCTACTTTTATTTCCGAAGCCTGCGCGCTAGACAAGAAAATCCCTGCCGCAATGAATGCCGTTAACATTAATTCTATTTTTTTCATATCCATTCTTCCTTTTTCGCTTTTAGTTTTTGCTTTTCATTTTTCGCTTTAAGTTTTAGTTTTTCGCTTTAAGCTTTACGCTTTTAGCTGAAAGCTGATAGCTGATATTATATCTTTATTCTTCAAGCCCATCTATAATTTTCTGCATTTTATCAAGAGAAGTTATGCTCATAGCATCCTGCCGGATTTTCCTTATATCACGCAGGCCCTTGGTATACCAGACAAAGAATTTCCGAAAGATTATTACCGCGGGTTTTGCGTTGTAAAATTTCACGCAACCATCAAGGTGTTCCCGCATAACCTTTTTAATTTCCTCTACCTTGGGCTGATCAATCAAAATCCCTTTATCTAAATATTTGCCTATCTGATTAAATAGCCATGGATTCCCTAACGCGCCGCGCGCAACCGCCAAACCATCGCATCCGGTCTCATCAAACATCTTTTTAGCTAACCTTGCGTCAAAAATATCTCCGCTTGCTACTAGCGGAATCTGTAAAACTTTCTTGGTTTGTTTAATAATTTTATAATCCACGTTTCCGGAATACTCCTGCATTCTGCTTCGGCCATGCATAAAAACACACGACACCCCTGCGTCCTGGCAAGCAAGCGCTACATCCGCAGCATTAATAGAATCCTTATCCCATCCGGAACGGATTTTAACTGTTACCGGAACTTTGGAATTTTTAACCACAAGCTTTAGCAATTTCGCCAATTTCTTTGGGGTACGCATCAGATACGATCCCTCATGCCTGCGCACGATCTTTTTTGCGGGGCAGGCAGAATTAAAATCCAATAGATCATACTTATAATTAGCCAAAACCTCCATGCCCTTTAGAATGTATTCTGACTCACAGCCTAATATCTGCACTCCCAAAGGCGAATCCTTATTATCCGAAAAAAGCATGGATTTGGTTTTTTTGCTTTTATGGCTTAAAGAGCGCACATTGATCATCTCCACAAAAGCAAACTCACAGCCAAACCTGCGGTTAAGAGAACGAAAAGGAAAATCTGTAACTCCTGCCATAGGGGCTAAGATAAGCCGCGAAGGAATTTTTAATTTTCCTATACAAAGAGGCATTTTAATATCCTTCAAGATTATTAATATTGGTATGTTACGCCGGCTAAGACAAAACGGGAATTAATGCCTCCGTTAGGTTCTTTTATCCCGGCATTGGAGAGATGGCGAAACCTGTATTCCGCGCTAAAGGCTGTGTTTTTATTTATGAAAAAATGAAATCCGGCAGCGCCGGTTTCAATAAAATTAAATTTCGTACCCTGTTCTGCGGTATTCTGGGTCATATAAACCATACCGGGCCCGGCTTTGATATAAGGTTGTATACGGGAAGTTTGGGGCAATATCCCGATTTTTATAAAAAACGAGGTGCCGGTTTCTATATTTCTATCCGGGCTTGTAACAAAAGAAAAAAATGGCTCAACCTGAAATTGCAGTAAACCGGGAGGATTAACCCCCACTTTCTTGGTGAAGTTCTTAAGATTGAAATCAAAATCTGCTAATAAAGGGATTTGGCGGTAATCTTTTCTTGGTTCTCCAGCTTTGAAAGGCTTTAATTGATTCCAGCCGTAACCCGCAAAAAACTCTATTGCCTCTAAAGAGCGTTGAGGCGCTTCTTGGGCTGTTAACAATGCAGGCAACAAGAAAAAACCTAACAAAAGCAAACTCAAAGATTTACAGTCTTTTATTCTCATGAAAAATTATTATACGAAAAGAGGCGAGACTTGTCAATTGTCTTCCTCTACAATGATAGTAAGCGATCCATCGGCAGGCTTTAAGGTTATATCGGTCTTGAATTTCTGCACTTCAGTACCGCCTTTTTTAGTTAAATAGCCAAGCGGCAAGTCATTAATCTTGGTTTTCGTGTTTGTAAGCTGACCAGAACGCACCTTAAGCTGTGCTATCTCCCAGCTATATAGGTATGCATTATTAAACGCGGAACGCTTGAAATCATTTTCCATCATACTGTGGAAATTAGGATTAAAACTTACAAGCGTGACCACAATAGAACTAATTATAACAATTACAGAAGATATTATGGCTATCATTTGGCTATGTCAATAAACCAGAATCTCAAACCTGCTTCTTTTACAATCTGGGCCTGAGATCCCAAAGCAGGTTTCTTATTCTGGGCAGTTAATAAAACTTTAAGAAAATTCGGCGCGGAATCCTTTTCATAAATGAATTCTATTTTAGGTTGAAAGTCTTTATCAATTAATATATCCTCGGATCCCGCGTTGCAAGATGAATTTACGCACTCCTTGATCACAAAGTCACCGGATGGATTAATATAATATTTATACCACAGGTTATCGGATTTATCGTCAGGAGTAACATTTGCCTGGTCTTTCTCTCCCCAAAAAATAAGCTTGTCTTTTGTATCCTTGTTACCGCCCGAAGGGAATCTAACGTCAAAATAGCTTCCCAGATCTATGGCGCTTGGACAACGCATCTTTACATCTTCCATGGCGTAATTCATCTGAGCATAAAGCTGGCTCCTTTCCACATTGCTCTGAAATTGGGCGATAAAAAAGAAAAGGCTGGCTGATATAAGAACCATAACTATGCTTATAATGATAAGTGTTATTATAAGCTCTATTAAAGTCAGCGCTTTCACATTCATATATTAGTATTATTCCGATTCCACCTGCTCTATGACCATATTGACCCTTTTGGCCCTTATTTCTCCCCGATCAAATTGCTTCCACCAGATTAACCTGAAAATATAAGAACCCTTGGGGATATTCTCAATAGTCACAGCACTGTTAATAGTCGGTTGTGTACGAATGGGAGTGCCTGTCTGCAAATCCGCCCAATGTTCCTTTTTTGTATTTTTATTTATAAGAAGACAGGCAGAATAAATAAGGTCCGTATCTGCCACTGCGCTTATATCGCCAAACTCAGTTGCTATATTATAGAAAACACTATAGTCGCTTTTTACGGCTATGTCAAAATTAAATTCAAGTATCCTGGCGTTAAGGTCTTTGTTAGCAACGGTAGAATTGGCAAACTGTCTGACTAAAACGCCCGGAGAATCTTCCGCGCTAAAAAAATGCATCCGGGGGTACGGCACAATATTAACCAAACGCACGCTCCTAGGAGTAGATTGGCCGTTAGCGTTTTTATCCTGGTATCCGCAGATAACTTCTATCTCTTTATATGGTATATCGTCTTTTCCGGAAGACCCGGCAGGCATTTGCTTCTCATTGATAGTAGTAGTACAGTTGAAGAAACCGCCGTCATAGCTATCCACAGCGTCACCAGAAAGGCTTAAGTAAGACTGCGCTAGGCGTTCATTAATCAAGGCAGAAACCAATTCCATGGCCCGGGCCTTGTTTTCTGCCTCTTTGTTCAGATATTTAGATACGATAAAGATTTTAGTGCAGAGAAACAATCCTATGCCGACCAGAATAAGAGAAACAATGATCTCAACAAGGGTAAAACCCTTGATCCCTAAACCGGATAACCCCGGTTCTCTAACGGGCCTGCTAATCATTTCTACCCTTAGGTAAAACCGTGACCATCAGGTTCTGATAGTCAGCTTTACTGGTGATATTAAGAGCCGTGTCATTCTTCCAATAGATCTGGACCTTAATCTTATCTGTGTTTTCAGGTACCTTTAAAGTACAGCTTCCTGTATGCGTGGGGTCAGACGGATTATTTGAAACAGCTGAACCGCCGTCTGGCACAGTCATTGCCGCATCCTGCCCGACGGGCTGATAATTATCACTATTGCCGTAAGCTATGTAGGCCTTGGAGTATACCTGTCCGCCTCTAAAGCTTTCCGTAACCGAGCCATGCCAAGCACTACAAATATTCTGCCATGGGTTTATTATTTCACCGGCACCTTCCACCCTCAAAGTCCAGGTTATAAAAACACTCTGGGCATTTTTAGTGGGCACTTCAAGATGCAGACCGTCAACTTTACTAAAAACCGGATCTCTCCCGCCTCTATAGTTATCTGGAAATTTAATAGCCTTAAGTTTATCGCAACAAGAGCTCTCGCCGTTACAATTAGAGAAATCCGGCCATCTTGAAGCCTTCAAAGTAGCAGTCCTTGCTCCGGACTTCTGCAGTATCTTCGGAACAGCCTCTACCTTAGCCTTAAGGCCAGTTTCCTCTGCCGCCTTTACCAAAGATGAAAAGGAAAATATGGCAAGTATTAACAAAACCAATAATCTCATATTGTACACCTCCCCGCTATTTATGCCCTTTAGGCAAAACCGTGACCATCAAATCCTGATAGTCCGCTTTACTGGTGATATTAAGAGCCGTGTCATTCTTCCAATAGATCTGGACCTTAATCTTATCTGTATTTTCAGGTACCTTTAAAGTACAGCTTCCTGTATGCGTGGGGTCAAAAACAGGAGGCGGAGCGGTTACAGTTACCGATCCACCATCAGGCACGGTCATTGCCGCATCCTGACCAATAGGCTGATAATCATTGCTATTGCCGTAAGCTACGTAAGCCTTAGAATAGACCTGCCCTCCTTTAAAACTTTCCATGACGGTCCCAGTCCATGCTCCGCTACAAAGCCGCGACTCTTGTTCGGGCTTAACCGAAGAACCCGTTGCCCCCTCAATCCTTAAAGTCCAGCTGATTAAAACGCTTTCGGCGTCTTTTGTGGGTATCTCACGATACAAACCATCAACCTTGCTAAAAACTGGCTCTTTCCCGCTTCTATAGTTATTTGGAAATTTGATGCTGGCAAGCTTATTACAACAGGTAGTCTCGCCTTTGCAATTGGAAAAATCCGGCCACCTTGAAGCCTTCAAAGTAGCGGTCCTTGTACCTGCCTTCTGAAATATTTTGGGAGCTGTCTCTACCTTAGCTTTAAGGCTGGTTTCCTCTGCCGCCTTTACCAAAGATGAAAAGGAAAATATGGCAAGTATTAACAAAACCAATAATCTCATATCGTACCTCCTCCTTTTACTATTCCCTTGTCCTTAAAATTATAAACTGTAAGTGGCTTATTTTAGCACGCAGTACATAATCCGGCAAAGGCGCAAGCAAATAGTTTATTTTCACCTTATAATTGTGCCCCTGTTGCAGGATACTTTTACCATCGCCATCCACAGGAGTTGCGATCGCAGAGTAAATAGAAAATGCCCCTTGAAAACTTTTTTGGTTGATGATCACTTCCCGTGATCCCGGATACACTTCTTTGCCATTGTCAGACATATCATACATTTTTACCATTGTGTAAAAAGAGGTTGCCGGAGGTTTATCCGTGCCCCAAGCCCCCTTGCACTCCCCGCTCCCAGGGGCCTTAGCCTCACAAAACTCCGGAGACGCCTGAACCAAATATATTATCATAAGCCTCTCATTACTCTTAGCCACAAATTCGTAGACAAACTCCTCACCTGGCTTTGAAATATCTTCAAAAGCTGAACTGCGTACCCCTCTTATCATCTCATCCAGGATAAGATCTTTTTCTTTTAAGAAATCAGCGCAGGTCTCTCCAGTCATCGTATCGCAACAAAGCTCTTTTTGCTTAGGGGTAGCTGTAGGCTGACATTCCGGCCAATCCACCCTTGATATACAGCTTGAATTATTACAATTATTATTATACCCGGGCCTTATGGTATCACCATTTTCATGGTTTACGCCGTACATACAGCTTGAACCCTGACAACAGATATCACTGTCAAAAATATGGCAATTATAATCTTTGTATGCCGACTCGTATATGGCTGATTTGTTTCTACAGTCATCTGCGCAATCCAGGAATTTCTGGTTAGGGGTATATTTATAACATTGTTTTTCGCCTATTTTGGATATACAAAACTCCTCACCCAAATCAAGCGATACATCGGTATAAAATTTCCCGCTGTATTCCTTATAGCAATCTTCGACACCGCTTTTATTTGCCGGACGGCAGCCTTTATACTTCAGGTCCCTGATATCATTCCTGTCGCATATCCAGCCTTTTCCGTCATCAGAACGCGCGCACTTGCCTGACCAGCCTCCAGAATCCGGTTCATCGCTTGGGCAGCCTTTGGACTGACACGGCCCGATGGAAGACCCAGAGCAATACTCCTTAAATACTCTATACTGGGTATCTGTAAGGTTATCAGTTGAAGATACATTGTGATAATTGGCTATCTCTTGCTCCTGACAGCGCGACACCTCAAAACACCTGGATCTTTCATCCCATTCTCCAGAAGGTTGAAATGGCATCACTGGGACAGCGGCAATAAAATCCTCTATTTTGGTTTCTCTGTTCGGGCTTATGGCAACACAGCAGTCAGGACAAGTAGCTTTAATATCAATACACTCTAGGCACCTGCTAAGTTTTCTGTTTATTTCCTCCAAATCCAAGTTATCGGATTCATCAAGGTAATATGAAGCAAAAGAATAATCTTTATCCACGGTAACTAATTGCTGGTCGCGCGGGATATAATCAATCTTTCTATCTCTGGCATATAGCAAAGTAACGCAAAGCAAAGAAACAAGTAACCCGGCAAGAAATAAACCCAAAAATGTTCTTTTTTCTACCATAGTTCGCAACCCTTCACCGCTTTCTTATTATAACTTGTTACGGTCATAGTCTTACCTGTACAAGGCCCAGATTTACGCGTAGCAATACACTTATACCCTCCCTGAGTACCCTCAATTTCTATTTTATAATCAAAATGCGGGTCTACTAATGATATATCTAACGCGTCATTTATTAGATCTTGAGTACATCCGGATTTAGAAGGACAGAAATAATATTGATTACCACTTGAATCTTTGTATGAAGAACACGGAGCTTTCGCGCATTCGTAATAAACTCCTTGGTCAAATTTCTTTCTTTTTTGCATGTTATAAATGGTTGAAAGGTTCAACTCTGCCCTTTTTCCTTTTGTTCTCTCAATATATTTTGTGTAACTGGGCATGGCAAAGGCAAGCACCAAAGTACAAATAACTAAAACTATTGACATCTCAAGAAGAGTTACTGCTTTTACCATGCTATTGTTCTTCACATTTTTCCTTTATGCTATCTTAAGTTTATCATTTATAATGTTATTATACAAGCATAAAAGGCCACCAAAAAGAAAGCGCTCTACTTTTTAAAATAGAGCGCTTTTGATCAATTTTTTTGTAAAACAGTTACGGGCATTTACCAGAAACGGGTTGGATACTATCTGTCCCGCTATCCATCATATGCCAGTATCTGTTATCAAAACCATTCCTTTTAGCTTGAGCGCACAGAGTGTCATTCGGAGGAGAACCGCTGACAATTGCAGAATAAGCCCATTTACTATTACCAAGAGGCAGGCTTATTTGTAATGTATCATTTAATTTCGTATGGTCGTTACTTGCAAAGAATGTGCGGCTTTCCACATTATAGACTTTTTCCGCGGCCTGTATCATCGCGATGTAACCTCTGGCTTCGTTATCAAGTGACCTTTCCTGCATTTTAGCATATTGCGGCATAGCAAAAGCAACTACAATGCCAATGATCACCGTAATAACCAAAACCTCTATCAAACTGAAAGCTTTTCCCATAAAATTAAATTCCGGGGATTTAATTTTGACTAACAGTAGTATTTACTCCTCCGTAGCTTTTTGGCATTGTCCCACCCCATACACCAATCTGATTAAGAGTAATTGTGTTTCCGGATTTACTGCCATTACTTCTTGTTGCCGTGATAGTAAAAGTCTGCGCATTAGCGACATTGGCAGCAACAACAGCGTAATCCCAATCAGTATCCGCGACTACTTCATCCAACTCCACAAAAGCCCCAAGTCCCGTAGCGTTAGTATTATTAAGATTGGCATTAATAACAGACAAATACACATCATATTCCGCGCGATAGGCTTTTTCTGCCTGCGCGATTAATCCTAACGCCTGTTTGGCCTTGGCGCACTTAGCTCTCTCCACCATCTTCAGATATTGCGGCAAGGCTACTGCCGCTAAAATCCCGATGACAATAACTACAATGATTAGTTCAATAAGCGTAAAACCTTTCTTGTTCATTTCTGGCCTCCTTTTTTTTAAAAATCTATCTGACCCGATTTGTCTTTTTTAAAGTATACTATACAAAAACCGAATTGTCAAATCAGGCGCGAAAGCTTTTTACCACAACACAGGCGTTATTTCCCCCAAAAGCCGACGAGTTATTTAAAACAACGCTTACCTTTTTCTTGCGTGAAATATTAGGCACACAGTCAATTTCGCATTCCGGATCAGGGGTTTGATAATTAATTGTAGGCGGGATCATCCCGTCTCTTATCACCAAGCAACAAGTAATCGCTTCTATACCTGAAGCCGCTCCCATAGTGTGGCCCAACATGGATTTTATGGAACTAACCGGAACATCTTTTATCCTGTCGCCAAAAACTTTTCTTAAAGCTGCGCACTCTGTCTTATCATTGGCAGGAGTTGCTGTCCCGTGAGCACTTACATAATCTACGTCTTCTTTTTTAATCCCGGCGTCGCGGATGGCCTTTTCAATTGCCATGGCAATGCCATTTGCCTCGGGTGCAGTCATATGAAAAGCATCACAGCTTAGACCATAACCGGAAACTTCCGCGTAAATATTTGCCTTTCTTGAAAGAGCAGAATCAAGCGATTCTAAAATTAAAATACCGGCCCCCTCCCCCACCATCATGCCTTTTCTATTTTTATCAAAAGGCTGACACTTTTCAGGAGCCACCGAGTATAGACGGTTAAACCCGGTAAAGGCAATCCGGGAAAAAGCATCCACCCCGCCGGCGAGCATAACCTTAGCCTTGCCGTTTCTAATCAAATCATAGGAATAACCAATAGCGTAATTACCTGCTGCGCAGGCAGTAGGAATAACTAGATTGACCCCGCGGATCTTAAAAGCAATCCCTACATTGACCGATAAAACATTCGCCGGATACATCGGCACCAGGCGCGGATCAATTGCCTGCTCGCCATTTTTTACCCAGGCATGATTTAAAATCTCAAGGATTTGCGACTCCCCCATGGTTGTGCCTAAGATTACTCCTGCCTTTTCCCTATCCACTTCAGTTAAATCTAATTTAGCGTCTTTTAAGGCAAGCTTTGATGCGGCAATTGCCAAACACGATGCCCGGCCTAAGGAAGGAATTTTTTTCTTATGGATAAATTCCTCGGCCTGAAAATTCTTTATTTCTCCTCCATTATGCGTAGGATACACAGACGTATCAAAAGAACCCACCGGGCTTATCCCGGATTTTCCGGCTAAAAGATTCTTCCAGAAATCATCTTTGCCTGTTCCGATAGAAGTAATAACACCAATTCCAGTAACAACTACTCTTTGGCTCATATTTTCTTTAGGCCTCTTTCGCGCTTAAGGCTAATTCTCCGGAAGAAACTTCCTTGCCGGAAACTTCTGCTTTAACACTTACAATTGCCATCTGGGAAAGCATCTTTACCGGCTCAACTGTGATATAAAGCTGATCACCCGGAGTAACCGGATGGAAAAATCTTACCTTAACACTTCCCAAATAATAACGCATTTTTTTATCTTTAGCTTGAGTCTTCGCTGAAGAAAATAACACAATCGCCGCCTGAGCCATGGCTTCAATAATCAAAACTCCCGGCATAATCGGATTGCTAGGGAAGTGCCCGGAGAAAAACTCTTCGTTCATGCTTACATTTTTAACTGCCTTCACTTTTTTCCCGGGCTCTAATTCCACGACCCGGTCAATCAATAAAAACGGGAATCTTTGGGGCAGGATTTCTTGTAATTGTTCAATATTCATGGTAAAGACTCCTTTGTCAGCTGTAAGCTATAAGCTGTAAGCTGTAAGCTAAATACAAAAAACTTAAATCACAAAAACTAAATTCTAAATAAACCAAAAAAACAAAACCCTGTTATATTCTTGAATTTCTATCTTCATTCTTCATTTTCTCAGCTGAAAGCTGAAAGCTGAAGGCTGAGAACATCTATCTACACTCAATTTATTGATAACCCGCCATCTATAATTATCGTCTGACCGGTAATAAAAGACGCGTCTTTGCTTAAAAGAAACTTTACTGCCTTTGCCACATCCTCTACTTCGCCAAACCGCGCCAGAGGAATGTGTTTAATAATCTCTTCTTTATGCTCTTCTTTAATGCCAGCAACCATATCAGTCTTAATAAACCCGGGGGCAACCGCGTTGACCCTGATATTATAAGCGGCTACTTCTTTGGCAAGGGCTTTGGTAAAACCAATTATCCCGGCCTTAGACGCGGAATAATTAGTCTGACGCGGCAGGCCTATGACGCCGCTTACTGATGAAACATTGACAATGTCTCCTTTTTTTTGTTTTAAGAAAGTAATAATCGCGTTACGGGTAACATTAAATACCCCGCCTAAATTAGTGTCTACTACTTGTTTCCAGTCATCAGGGGCCATCATCATCAAAGCCTTGTCAATGGTAATACCAGCGTTATTGACTAATATATCCAAGCCGCCGAAACGCGCCTTGGTTTTTTCAATCAATTCTTTTGCCTTGTCAAACTCGCGGATATCTAATTGCAAAGAAAGTGCTTTGCCGCCAGTTTTTTCTATCTGCTCTTTTAAGCTGTCGGCCTCACCTTTGCTTTTCAAATAATTAAATGCGACATTAGCCCCTTCTTTGGAAAGCATTAAGGCAATAGCTTTACCTATTCCACGGCTTGCGCCGGTAACAATGGCAGTCTTGTCTTTAAAAAGCATATTCTCTACTCCTTATATTTACCTATTACCACAGAGCTATTGCAGCCGCTAGGGCCCATATTATTAATTAAAACTCTCTCCACCTTAGCTTTTTTAAAAGAGCCCATCACATAATTTAATTTTATTCTCTCATCCGGTTCGCGCAAATTTAATGTATACGGAATAATCCCTTTATTCATCGCGCCAACAGAAGCAATAAGCTGTAAAAGCCCGGAGGCGCTAAAACACTCTCCGGTTACAGCCTTAATAGAGCTGACATAAGGCTTTCTTGACTGGGAGAAAATTTCATTTATTGCCTTGCCCTCTGTCAAATCCGCATCCGGATGAGAATTGGCGCCAGCGCAAATATAATCTATGTCTTCGGGCTTAAGAGCGGCATCATCCAAGCAAGAATTTATTGCCAAGGACAAACCTCTGCCGGCTTGGCTGTATTTATTCATTCGATAGGCGTCAAACCCCCTGCCAAAACCTAAAACTTCGGCGTAAATTACAGCTTTTCTTAGAAGCGCCTGCTCTAAAGTTTCCACCACTATGCAAGAAGAGCTTTCGCCGATAGTTATACCGTTTCTTCTTTTATCAAAAGGGCAGCAAATCTCTTCTTTTGCGGCAAGAAATCCGGTGCGGTAAAAGCCAAGGTAAGTCTGCAGGCAAAATTCCTCCACAGTGGAAGCTAAAACAGTTTTGATCCTGCCTGACTTTATAAAATCCAAAGCATAGCCTAAGGCATCTAAAGACGCGCAAAAACCAGTAGAAATAGTAGCATTAAAACCTTTTATGTTAAATCTAATGGATACCTGGCCCGAGGGAGAATTAATAACCGTATTGGGAAAATGCGCGGGGTTGACATATTGCGGCCCGTCAATGATGGCCTCTTTATCAAATTCGCTTATACTATAAACACTTCCTAAAGTATTGCCGCAGGCAAAACCAATATTTGAGCAATTATCTTCAGTAATAACCAGCTTTGCGTCATCCAGGGCGAATTTACTGGCGCAGCTAAGTAGCTTAGTGCTTCTGTCAAGCGTGCGCAGGCCCTTGGGGCCTAAAATATCCTCTGGCTTAAAATCATTTATTTGCCCTGCTAATTTAATCTTGTGGCCAGAAACATCAAAGAGAGTTATCGGCTTTATACCGGACTGTCCGCTAAAGATTGAATTCCAAAAAGCATCCTTACTAATACCATTGGCAGCCAAAACTCCGATACCAGTAATTACAATACGCGTCTTCGGCATAGCTACATTATAAAAGTAAAAAGTAAAAAGTCAAAAGTAAAAAGTATAAGTAAAAATTCAAAAGTAAATGGTAAAAATATAAATCAAAAACTAAAAGTGAAAATAACCCAATAGAAAAATGAGAAACCAAAGAATAAAATATCAAAAATTGTTGAATCTTGGTTTAAATATTAGGTTTTATTTTATATTTTTAGGATTTTATTTCTTACTTTTACCTTTTTAATTGTAATTTTGCCTTTTTACTTTTACCTTTTTACTTTATTTATCTGATAGCTGAAAGCTGACGGCTGACGGCTGACAGCTGATAGCTGGCAACCTTGACAACCGGCTCTTAATATGCTATATTTTATATGTAGTTTGTTGTAGGTTGGTAGTTGTGGTTATGCCGGGATGGAGGTCCCGGGTTTTGCGATAGCGAGAGCTGTCAGGCCTATCACCTACAAAAAACCCCAATGCGGTTGACTTGGGGGTTTTTTGTTTGTAGATGATTTTTATTAAAAATTTTCTGCTAATAATTCATAGAAAGCTTGGGGATGCTTACAGGCAGGACACTCTTTAGGAGCTTCATTGCCTTCAAATACATACCCGCAGTTAATACAATGCCACTGCGCGGCAGACTTCTTTTTAAATACTTCACCATTAGCGACATTACTGGCTAATTTACGGTACCGTGCTTCATGAAATTTTTCCACCTTGGCAATCTGCTCAAACGAACGCGCCACCTCGTCAAAGCCTTCATCTTTAGCGATTTTCGCAAAATCACTATAAATAACCGTCCACTCCATCTTTTCGCCTGCTGCGGCAGCTTCTAAATTAGCCTTGGTATCAGCAATCACCCCTGCTGGATAGGCTGCGGTTATCTGAACCTCTCCACCTTCCAGATATTTAAAAAACACCTTGGCGTGCTCCTTTTCATTCTCGGCAGTTTCCATAAAAATATTAGCTATCTGCTCAAACCCCTGTTTTCTAGCCGCGCTGGCAAAATAAGTATAACGCATCCGCGCCTGCGATTCTCCGGCAAAAGCTGCCAATAAATTCTTTTCTGTCTTTGTCCCCTTAATTGATTTACCCATAACTATCTCCTTTGGTTTTCTATATTCTTTATCTTTTAGCTGTAAGTTATAAGCTGTAAGTTGTAAGCTCTAAGCTGAAAGCTGAAAGCTGATAGCTGAAAGCTATTTAGCTTTCCCCTGATTCGCTACCTGGTCCATGGCCTTTTTAACTTCTTCTGGATCTCCTAAATAATAATTCTTTATCGGCTTTAAATCTTTATCTAATTCATAAACAAGCGGCATTCCGGTTGGAATATTTAATTTTACAATAGCCTCATCAGAAATATTATCCAGGTATTTTACTAACGCGCGCAGGCTATTGCCATGGGCGGCAATAATAACTTTCTTGCCTGATTTTATTGAAGCAGCGATCGTATCATGCCAATAAGGCAAAAACCGCGAGACTGTATCCTTAAGGCACTCTGTGGCGGGGATATCCTTTTTATCCATATCTTTATAGCGCGCGTCAAATTTGGGATGACGCGGGTCGTTATCTTCTAAAGCTGGAGGTTGAATATCATAACTCCTGCGCCAGATCAAAACCTGCTGCTCGCCGTATTTTGCCGCCATTTCAGATTTATTCAATCCCTGAAGGCCGCCGTAATGGCGCTCATTAAGCCGCCAAGAATTAATTACCGGAATCCACATAAGATCCATCACATCAAGCGCTGTCCATAAAGTGCGGATCGCCCTTTTTAATACCGAGGTATAGGCAATGTCAAAAACAAAACCCTCTTTTTTCAAAACCTCGCCGGCTTTCCTGGCCTCTTGCCTGCCCTTATCGGAAAGGTCAACATCTGTCCATCCGGTAAATTTATTTTCCTTATTCCAAACACTTTCTCCGTGCCTTAATAAAACTATTCTGTACATAAAAAATATCCTTTCTTATTTTAAGGTCTTAATTTTATCACAAACTTTGTCTTAGGCAAGGATTTTACCAGCGCTTTTTGGCCTTAATAAATTCCTTCTCAAAACCCCATTCTTTAATCAAGGCATTGGCCTGTTTTTCCATTTCTATATTGTATTCACCTGAGGCGTGGCCCAAGACAAAATGCGCTATTTCGTGGGCGATAATCGCCTCAATATATGATGAGTCTTTGACTTGGTTAAGCTCTACGTTAAGTTTAATAAGATAGAAACCCTTTGTCAATGCCGGCGGGTCATCAGGCAGATTCCAAAAACTAGTGGAATTGGCCAGCCGCGATTGCCCCTTATAATAATACTCAGCAAAGATAACCGGAAAACTGCGTTCAGTCACTTGAATAAATACATCTTCTGGCAGCCTTAAGAGCACATTTCTTATTGCATCTTTGATATTCTTGTAATCTTTCAAAACTTCTGCCGGAGCGAATTCACTTAAATATTCCTCCACCACCTGAGCGCGATCATTGATCTGCCATTGCACCAGCTTATCTTTTTCGAATAGGAAAGTAACCATTCCTTCTTTGGGCGCATTAAAGGTAACCCAAGTTTTATCCGCGTCTTTCCTGTAGGTGCGCTCTTGGCCTATGCCAAAAATACCGATAACTTTACTTTTATCCATCCCAACAAAAACACGCTCTAATTCAGAGCGGTTATTCCTTAGCGCCTGGGTCTGACATTGCTGTTTCTTCCCCCAATAAAAAATAGCCAATCCCGCAAGCAATACAACAATAAAAATTTTTCTCATGCATTCCTCCTGAATAGAAAGCGTTTACAAAGAATTTAGGTTTTACCCTTGTTTTCTTTAAAAAAATATTCCAAACTTACATTAAGCGTTTATTCAAACAGAATGCGGCTTATGACCCATTCTTACAAAACTCCTCCGGGCACACCCGGAGGTTTTTTGTTGCTGGCAGAAAGATTGCGCATGGCTATTTTTCCTGCTGTGCTGATGCCTGGCCGCTAATATACTGTTCTAAAGATTTCACCTGCGCCAAAGGCAGTTGCGGCTTATCAATGCTGGTTATATTAATAGGCTTAGCGGCATCCCCTGACAAAAGGCTGCTTGCTGATTCATTGAGCAAGCCCCTGTTATTTAAAACATCAGCCGTCAATAAAGAACCAGCGGTAAGTTGTTTCTGTGATAGATTTTGCAGGTATTGATTAGACGCCATAGATGACAAATATGAATTTTGGGGCATAGTAACAGTATTAGTCATGTAGGAAGGCACTGTATACTGCGGCATATTCTTAATACTATTAGCGCTGTTATATGCTTTCATCGTCGCGTCAAAACTCATGTTATGATATGAAGAATACATTGTTGAATAATCAAAGTTGAATTTTGGCGTGTAGTAATTATAGTCCTGGCTAGAAGAAAAACCGGATACGCTATAATTACTTTCTTCTGAATAAGCAAAATGCACGAAAAACAAAGAAAGCATTAAAACACCAACGTGCGCGCCTAAAATATTCTTAAGCATATTTTCCTCCTGGGGATAGTTTCTAACCCTTTATTATCTTAAGAAGGTTAAGCCCCGTCAAGGGATCAATATCTTTACTTGCCCGGACATTTTCTAACTCAAAAACCACCGCCTCAATAACCAAGAAGACCTTAGATTGTTTACGCACGCATCCGGTAAGCACTTTCTTCTTCTTCCCCATACTGGCGTGGATATGAATCTGCGGCCCTTTTTTATTAGTAAAAACTGTGGCCACCCCCATTGCTTCCCAGCCGTTGTTGAATTTAACCCAATTGGGCACTGGAGGAATAACCGGTTTCTTGGGGCCTGTGACCAAATCCCCTTTTTTCAAAGCCCCAATAAAAACCATGACCGCAGAGCGGACTTTTTCCTTCCTGACAAAATTCTCCAGCTCGTCAAAAAGAATATCGTCATCTTTGAACTTTAAAACAAATATCCTGCCCAGATTACCTTTAGTATATTCCATCAATACCGCCTCTGCCCTTTAAATGTTCTGTTTATTTTACCTCTAAATAAACATATTTCCAATGGAAAAACTATAAATTCAGCCAAAAAAAACCCCCTTCAATTGATGAAGGGGTAACCCCATAAAGATCTTTACCGAATCTATTTCTGCACTATCTTAACAGTAGTCCTTACCCCGTCCTGCCAGGGCCAAAGCATGGCAAAAATCGTATCCTGCCCATGGGCCCAATAATAAAGTGTTTGCCCCGGCATGATCCCGCCGTAACTTTTAATCTTCTCTTCTATACTAAAAGCCAGGCCATCACGCGAAGGCCAAACCGGCGCGCCAAAAAAAGATTCCAGGCGATGGGTAAGGTTACCGATTTCCTGCCTGGGTATTACAGCTTCAAAATGATTATCGCAATCAAGCCGCAAAGAATCACAGGGGACATTCTTTATTTCCTGACGAATTTGATTAAACTGCACTTGCTCTCCTTATAAAAATACTTTTCTAAAGTGTGCAGTAAGCATAGCACAAATTATTTGCAAAAACAAGCAAATTCCCTTTTAACTAAACAATGCTCCCCCTCTTCTTGTTTTACTCATCTCATCAATAGGTTACTTCTTTATAATATAATAATGCTATTGAATGTAGATATTATATATGCCATTATAATAATACCTATACATAATCCGCTATACCGCAATAATTTACATTATATTATCATGTTGCTTCTACAGCGAGTATAATAATTTGATTTCTACATTATTAAATGTTATACTTGTATAAGGAGGGCAAGATGAGCAGTATTTCTACCCGAATATTAGTAGTTGATGACGAGCCTGAAGTAGGCGAGACCTTAAAACGCTATCTATCAGTACGTAATTTTCAGGTTACTACTGCCTATAACGCCGAAACTGCGCTTCGTATGCTAGAATCTCACCCGGCGGATATAGTTATATTAGATATTTTAATGCACGGGATGAACGGACAAGCCTGCGCCCGAATCATCAAAGAAAAATACCCTAATACAAAGATTATGGTTGTTACGGCTTACCCGGATATGGCATTTAGTTTAAGCAGGGAAATAACACTTCACGGCTGCTTTATTAAACCCGCAGGGATAGAAGAAATTTACCACAAACTAAGCAATAATTAGAAAAAACTGTCCGCTTTAACATCAACGCTAATACCCGTATTTGTTTTGTAAACCTATGTACTACAAATATTTAGCTAAAGCGTCTACGGGGTTTTTCGCTTTCTCTTTTTCTCTTTTAAAATAGTGCACAATGAATGCGCGATAGGCGCCAATTGGCCATCTTCAAAAGGAAACTCTTTGCAGGTTACAGGTTTCAAATCATAGTTAACCTTATGAATTCTGCATCGCCCGTCTTTCTCAAGAAAAGAACAAGTTTCATCCTCGTAGCTTGTGCCGACTTTAAACCCTGAAGGAAACACAGAATCCTTCTCTAAATGAAAGAAATCGCCCTTAATCCCGGCGCTAGCTATTTTCTTGGCTTCTTCCAAATCTATCCACGCCCCCAACCTGCAACAATCCGACTGATTCCTGCACTTGTGGCAGGCAATAACTTCCCTATTCTTACTACTCTTTTTCTTCATCAAACAAGCTCCTTATAGCTTTTATCTGGCGCAGCCCTTGTGAGCGCAAACGAACAAAGACAAAGCAATTAATTATAACCCTATTAATGAACATTAACAACGCCATTTTATTTTTCTTTATTCTACTATCATAACCTGACCTGTCAACCCCAAATCCACCCCTTATAGCGGCGTAAGCCGCGGCAATTAGCCACCAACCATATAAGCTTTCCGGCTTTGGCGAAGCGTGCATTAGTCCGCCAAAATTTGTGGCGGACAGCGCCGGAAGCGAAAGCCAAAAAGCTTCCCGCAAAGATACAGACAACACCCGGCCCAATTTGATGGGCCGGTGTGTCGCATTCTGCGCCAAGCCAGACGCGAAACTTAACTACCGCCCATACAACGCCCTCATCACCGCCCCCGGATTAGCTTCGGCGACTTTCAATAATGCTAAGGCAGGACCTTCTGGCCTTCTTCTCCCCTGCTCCCAATTCTGCAAAGTATCAACGCTAACCCCAATTATGTGGGCAAACTTAACCTGCGAAACACGTAGTCTCTTACGTATATTAGTAACGATTATCGGATGAAATTCAGAAACTCTTCCCGGCTTCATCTTCCCGGCATGAATCTTTCTTGCCTGATCGATACTCTTTAATAAATCACTAAAATCTTTATTTTTCATATAACGCCCTCCTTCACGTACTCCGCCAGAACTTTTAGCTGTTCTCTTGTTAAATCTGCCTGTTCTGATTTCTTATACAAAAAAAGCATAAATATCTTTTCGTTATGGATATACCAATAATAAATAATCCGTAATCCGCCCCTCTTACCTTTTCCGGGAACAGCCCATCTTAACTTCCTTAAACCTCTGCCTTCGGGTATTAACGCGCCTGCCTCGGGATTTGTTGCTAATTCCCACTGCAACCTGCGATACTCATTGTCAGAAAGTACACCTTTAATTCTTTTGGTAAAAACAGGGGTTTCGATAATCTCCATTTGATCTCCCCGTGGTTAAAGTATACGTCATTGGCGTATACTTGTCAAGCTTAATTTATTTATCACTTTCTACTATAATAGACGCGGAAAGAAACGAAATCTTACAGAACTTCTGTGGATTCTCTTAGCGGCTTGGCTTGTCTGTGTTTTTGCGGGATCTTGGAAGCCCCGAGCGGGCACGGTTCCCCCGCCGTTTTGCTTCGGTTTGCGTAGCAAAACGAAGCTGCGGGGGAGAGCGAGGGGCTGGAACGAAGTGCAGCTGCGGCACGCTGGGCCGCAGCAAACGTTCCCGCAAAAATACAGACAAGACAGCCGCGAAACACTACCGCCCATGCAACGCCCTCATCACCACTTCAATATTTTTTCTCTCTAAGGTACCAATTTGGCGCCTTAGAAGCTCGCAGCATTCTTTATTTTATCGCAAATCCCTTTATCTTTCTCTTCTCATCCGGCAGGCGCATCAACTGTCGGATCGCCTCAAAAATATCTCTTATATCCATATCATGCCGCTCAACTTTTCTTTCCAAATCATTTAATTTAAAGAACAACTCCTTATTTGTTAAAAGAGCTCTGCTCAACATAACGAATGCGCGCATGATCTGGATATTAACTTTAACTGCTCTTTTACTATGAAGTACTCCAGAAAGCATAGCGACGCCTTGTTCGGTAAAAACATAGGGTAGCTTACGAGTTCCACCCCAACTTGATATTCCATTTTGGAATATCAAGTTTTTAAACTCTTCTTGAGTTAATTGAAACATAAAATCTTCAGGAAATCTTTCAATATTTCTTTTTACTGCTTTATTAAGATTAAATGTTGTCACTACGTAAAGCTGCGCTAAATCCCTGTCAACCATCACCTTTCTGCCGCGTATCAATAAAATCTTTGCTGTTATTAATTCTACGGAAACTATATTTGGCATAACTTCCCCCTTTCTACTTTAATAGACGTAGAGAGAAACAAAATCTTACAAAAAATTCTAGGGGATTTTCTTAGCGGCTTGGCTTGGCTGTATTTAAACCACCTTAGCCACCAACCATATAAGCTTTCCGGCTTTGGCGAAGCGTGCATTAGTCCGCCAAAATTTGTGGCGGACAGCGCCGGAAGCGAAAGCCAAAAAGCTTACCCCAATCCCCCATCCATCTCCCCAACTTTTTGAAGTTCGAGATTGAAACCTCAAAGTCAAGGTCACAAATTGTGACCTTGAACTTGATATCGCAAAACGCGATCTCAAGTTTATTAAACTGGTACCAAATTGGCACCAGTTTGAACATTAATGGTATCACAAATTGTGATACCTTACTGGTCGCAACATGCGACCTCAAACCTTCCTCAAATACCTCTTAATATCATCATGGCTGCCTACCAAAACAAACTCTACTAGATCCTTATTCCAGCGGAAAATAAGCCGAGTCTTTAGGCCATGCCTAACTTCCCAATAATCGCCCTTAAGGCGCTTAAGGCCTATGCCTTTATGGATAAACCTATCTTGAGATAGTATATCGATTATCTTTAGGCAGGAATTTTTTACTTCTTCTTGAGTTTTGCTATGAAGCGACTTTAGAGAGTGTTCAAAAGACGGTTTAAACTCAAACCTCATAAAGATTTGAGGTGTCTTTTGGCTTGTTCGGCGATAGCGAATGATTTTCCTTTTTCACTAGCAAGTTTATCAATCTTGGCCCATTCATCTTTACTAAAAGCTGATGGCTCAACATTGATTTTACAGCGTGAGATAATTACTCCATTTTTATTCAGGCAAAAAGCGATATTCTCACCCCTGTCCAGCTTAAGCATTCTTCGTACCGCAGCCGGAAGCGTAATCTGCCCTTTTGAGGTTATTTTTGACATACCGATAACGGTCATCTTGTCTTCTCCTTACTTCCTTACATTCTTACAAGAGAAGTATAGCTTATATATTAGAAGCTGTCAAGACAACTCTTTCACCTCCCTTGCCCAGCAAGGGCACACTGGCGCAATACTTCGCCAGAAAGGCGAACACCGGACAATCAATTTTGTCCGGGTGCAGCAAGCGCCAGGTGCCTCTCCTTTAATAGACGTATTAAAAGACAGAATCTGACAGAAATTTCTAAAAATTTTAGCGGCTGGATTGGCTGTGTTTTTGCGGGATCTTGGAAGCCCCGAGCGGGCACGGTTCCCCCGCCGTTTTGCTTCGGTTCGCGTAGCAAAACGAAGCTGCGGGGGAGAGCGAGGGGCTGGAACGAAGTGCAGCTGCGGCACGCTGGGCCGCAGCAAACGCTCCCGTAAAAATACAGACAAGACAGACGCAAAACTTGAGGTCCCAATCTGTGACCTCAAGTTTAAGGTCGCAAATTGCGACCTTGAAGAATCAAGCTGGTCACAAATTGTGACCAGCTATTATTTTCTTTTTATATGGGAAGATTAGAGAGGGCTTGGATTATCCCTCGCCTAAGCGCTTGTAAATTTATTTCGCTTCGCTCATAAATTTACTGCTATTACTCCGCTTCATAAGATGTGCCAAAATTCTGCATGCCTATCCCTCGCCTAAGCGCTTTTGAAATATTTGCGGGTTACTGCAAATATTTCATGCGCAGGCTTCGGGATTAAAATAAAAAAACGCCTACAGCATTAAAGCCATAGGCGTTTTTTTATTTTAAGGAGCACCGACCTACTCTCACATATCCTTACGAATACACTACCATCGGCCCTGAGGGGCTTAACTTCCGTATTCGGAATGGGAACGGGTGTTTCCCCCTCGGTATGAATGCTCCAAAATATTTTGACAATTATATGTGATCCGTGAAACAACAACTAAGATATTTAAGACATTACAAGCAATATGGTATGTAGCACGAATGCTACATACCATACGCTATTATTAAGGTCAAGCCAATCGGCTGATTAGTACGCATTAGCTTAAACCCTTACGGGCCTTACACATTGCGCCTATTAAGGTCGTAGTCTACGACCAGCCTGATGGGGATACCTAATCTTGGGAGGGGCTTAGCACTTAGATGCTTTCAGCGCTTATCCCTTCCGGACATAGCTACCCGGCCTTTGCCCTTGGCAGGACAACCGGAACACCAGAGGTCCGTCTCTCTAGGTCCTCTCGTACTGAAGAGAGCGACGTTCTGAACCCAGCTCGCGTACCCTTTTAACCGGCGAACAGCCGGACCCTTGGGACCTTATACAGCCCCAGGATAGGATGAGCCGACATCGCAATCATATCCGCGCTTTCGCACGGGATTAGACTATATCTTCATCCGCTTTCGCGGAGTTGGCGTATGATAATTTATATGATGTCACTTGTATAAACTATCTCAATACTGCGCTTGTTATTTATTTCCGCAGTATTTCAGTCGTTACGGGGGCCGTAGATGCTTTCTGTAATTTCTTACAGCGAAGCTTTACTAGAGCCTTCCCACGGTATTGCCCTTATTCGTCGGGTTCCACCGTTATTAGCCAATACTATTTAATCGTTACCGATTAAACACCCCATTGATGTTTGAGGTGCCAAACCGGGCTGTCGATATGAACTCTCGAGCCCGATAAGCCTGTTATCCCCAGAGTACCTATTATCCGTTGAGCGATGGCAATTCCACGTTCAACCACCGGATCACTAGCCCCTACTTTCGTATCTGTTCGTCCTGCCGGACTCACAGTTAAGCTGGCTTTTGTGCTTACACTCCACAGCCGATTGCCGACCGGCCTGAGCCAACCTTTGGGCCCCTTCGTTATTCTTTAGAAGGGAACCGCCCCAGTCAAACTGCCCGCCTGTCACTGTCCCGCTGCCGGATTCACGGCAAGTGGTTAGAATCTTAGTGCAATAAGGGTGGTATTTCACATTGTGGCTCAGCCAAAGCTAGCACCTTGGCTTCAAAGCCTCCCACCTATGCTACACATAGTGAACCAAAATTCAATGGCAGGTTGCAGTAAAGGTTCTGGGGTCTTTTCGTCTTGATGCGCGTAGACGGCATCTTCACCGCCACTACAATTTCGCCGAGTCTCTCGTTGAGACAGCGCCCAGGTTGTTACACCATTCGTGCGCGTGGGAACTTACCCCACAAGGAATTTCGCTACCTTAGGACCGTTCGTCAATGTTAACTTCCGATTTCTCGGAAGACCGGACTATATCATCCTCTAATTTCTTAGAGGTTTGGCGTATAGTCTCTGAGGATTCCTGAAACTTACCTAAAATCTCCATTTCGCTATACTTTCGCTTTCCACCATCGTTCATATCTCGCCTAATTTCAATAATCTTTCTAATCCCTTCTTCCTTAAGATGCTCATCTTCCTTGATTATTCTGGCAATTTCGCAGAATTTCGCGAAATCGCGCTTCTTCTTCGCAGAAAGAAAATTAAATCTCTTAAAGAAAGGTATTACTTTTTCCCAAATCGCTGTAAAATTATTCACTTCATAATACCAAACGCCATCGGGCCGGCCTCTTAACGTGCCGCAACCTAAATGATGTTTAAATAAAGCAAGAATAACTTTATCTTTCTGGGAAATATTGAAACAAAGTGAGATTTTCCACGGTGGATTATAATCTTGCCGCGGTCTGAAGGAAACATTAAAACTTCCTTCACCGTCGGCAAAACCTGATAAGTAATAGCCGATTTCTACTTTCATGGAGACCCCTTTCAGGCCTTTCCTGCTGATTATCCCTATCTGACAGATTGTCACATTCCGTTTCATGAACAGAAGTACTGTCAGCCTAACAGGATTTTCCAGCATATAGCCAAATTTTACAACTACTGCGGTCAATCAATAGTTACGGCCGCCGTTTACTGGGGCTTCGGTTCAAAGCTTCGTCTATCTTACGACAAACTAACCTCTCTCCTTAACCTTCCAGCACCGGGCAGGTGTCACACCCTATATATCCTCTTACGAGTTCGCAGAGTGCTGTGTTTTTGCTAAACAGTCACCCGGGCCACTTTACTGTGACCCTTGATCTTACAATCAAGGGTACCTCTTCTCCCGAAGTTACGAGGCAATTTTGCCGAGTTCCTTAACGAGAGTTCTCTCGAGCGCCTTACCATTCTCTGGAGGTCTACCTGTGTCGGATTACGGTACGGGCAATTAAATGACTCCTTAACTGTACTTTTCTTGGCAGCATGGATTAAGAACACTTCCCATCACTTTCGATCAGGTGCCTTCTCCAAATTGCTCAGGAGAAAACGCAGACATCCAACACTGCGCAGCCCCCATCCTTCCACGTCATACAGAAAGTTTTAACGCCATTTAATTGGTATCCGAATATTAACGGATTGTCCATCGCTTACGCCATATGGCCTCAGCTTAGGACCGACTAACCCTGGGCGGATTAACCTTCCCCAGGAAACCTTAGACTTTCGGCGCGCCTGTTTCTCGCAGGCGTATTCGCTACTTATTCCGACATAATCACTTGTTTAGCGTCCACTGCTCCTTACGGTACAGCTTCGCTCACTAAACAACGCTCCCCTACCGCTTTTCCCGACTTACGTCGGAAAAAACCCATAGTTTCGGTGATAGGCTTGAGCCCCGGTCATCTTAGGCGCAAAATCGCTCGACCAGTGAGCTGTTACGCACTCTTTAAATGGTGGCTGCCTCTAAGCCAACATCCTGGTTGTCTGGGCGAAATCACCTCCTTTACCACTTAGCCTATCCTTAGGGACCTTAACTGATGGTCTGGGCTGATACCCTTTTGACGCCGGAGCTTAGCCCCCGGCGTCTTACTCCCGAGATAAAAATAGTGGTATTCGGAGTTTGGTTGGGCTCAGCAACCTGGTAAGGTCCCGTAGCCCATTCAGCACTCTACCCCCACTATTTAATTACTCGAGGCTATCCCTAGAAATATTTCGGGGAGAACCAGCAATTTCTGAGTTTGTTTAGCCTTTCACTCCAACCCACAACTCATCCCACAGTTTTTCAACGCTGACGGGTTCGCGCCTCCACTTTCCTTTCGGAAAGCTTCACGCTGATCATGGGTAGATCACTCAGTTTCGGGTCTACTATACAGTACTAATCGCCCATTTGGGACTCGCTTTCGCTACGCCTGCCCCCCTTACGGAGGTTAAGCTCGCACTGCACAGTAACTCGTCGGACCATTATGCAAAAGGTACGCAGTTGGGCATTCTCTGACTAAAAGTCAAAGCATAGCCCTACTACCGCTTGTAGATCTATGATTTTAGGTTCTATTTCACTCCCCTCACCGGGGTTCTTTTCAACTTTCCCTCACGGTACTTGTACACTATCGGTTTAGATATAGTATTTAGCCTTGGACCGTGGTCGGCCCGGATTCACACAGGATTTCCCGTGTCCCGTGTTACTTGGGATACCTCTAGGGTGCTTCCAGATTTCGCATACGAGGCTTTCACTCTCTATGGCGCGCCTTTCCAAGCGCTTCTGCTATCTGTCCACAATCCCACATTAAGGTCCCACAACCCTTGTTTTTCTTGCGAAAAACAAGTTTAGGCTCTTCCCTCTTCGCTCGCCGCTACTGAGAGAATCTCTGTGATTTATTTTCCTTAGGTTACTTAGATGTTTCAATTCACCTAGTTTCGCTTTTCCACAGCTATGAATTCGCTGCGGAAATATGCCGATATAAATCGGCATGAGTTTCCTCATTCGGAATCTTCCGGATCAAAGCATGTTTGCGGCTACCCGGAACATATCGGTGCTTACCCCGTCCTTCATCGCCTTATCTAACCAAGTCATCCATCATAGACCCTTTGTAGCTTGACCAAAAAAAACTTGATGTTCTCCTCGGATATAAAAAATTGTAGCTTCACGCAAGATCTAAAAAGACCTTGTCACATATAATTGTCAAAGAACATAATTCCACACAACCATGCGGTATGGAATAAATTTATGTTCGCTTCTATCGCTTTGCAAAAGATATGGTGGAGGCGAGCAGGATTGAACTGCCGACCCCCTGCTTGCAAAGCAGGTGCTCTCCCAGCTGAGCTACGCCCCCAATATAGCTAATAGCCAATGGCTAATAGTTCAATTTGCTATTTGCTCTGCGCCATTTGCTAATATGGTGGGCCCAAGAGGATTCGGACCTCTGACCCCAGTCTTATCAGGGCTGTGCTCTAACCAACTGAGCTATGGGCCCAAATTCGGCAAATCGCTTAATGGCTCATAGCAAATTGCCCTGATCAATTTGCTAATTGCTATTTGCCATTTGCAAAAAATGAAGCCCCTCCCTACTCTCAGAGGTAGCTCCTTTAGAAGAAAAAAAATAGCCAAGCGCTGTCCACTTGAGGCAGACAGAGCAAATCACATACTTATGTGTATGCACTAAACCTTTTCCTTAAGAAAAAATTTAGAAAGGAGGTGATCCAGCCGCACGTTCCCGTACGGCTACCTTGTTACGACTTAGCGCCAGTCACCAGTTTTACCTTAGACCCTAACAAGTAGAGTTTTTAGGTACCCCTAGCTCCCATCGCTTGACGGGCGGTGTGTACAAGGCCCGGGAACGTATTCACGGCAGCGTAGCTGATCTGCCATTACTAGCGATTCCGACTTCATGGAGTCGAATTGCAGACTCCAATCTGAACTGGGCCTACTTTTTTGCGATTAGCTCCCCCTCGCGGGTTGGCAACGCTTTGTAGTAGGCATTGTAACACGTGTGTAGCCCAGGACATAAAGGCCGTACTGACTTGACGTCATCTCCACCTTCCTCCTGCTTATCGCAGGCAGTCTCTTTAGAGTGCATTCCTAGGCCTTGCGGCTTTGAAATTAGCAACTAAAGATGATGGTTGCGCTCGTTGCGGGACTTAACCCAACATCTCACGACACGAGCTGACGACAGCCATGCAGCACCTGTGCAGGCTCCTGACTTAACAGGTAATTCCCCTTTCGGTTCATTACTTCCTACATGTCAAGCCCTGGTGAGGTTCTTCGCGTAGCGTCGAATTGAACCACATGTTCCACCGCTTGTGCGGGCCCCCGTCAATTCCTTTGAGTTTTAACCTTG